>NZ_CP109434.1:9196217-9499283 GCF_036227105.1 Amycolatopsis sp. NBC_01488
CCGGCGTCGATACCATTTCGGGGCGGGTCCTGGCTAGGGTGGTTGGTGTGCACTTGGTAGTCCACGCCGACCAGCGGCAGTTCTCGGTGCGCGACTCCGGTTCCCGGCTGGACGGCAGCGGCTGGACGGCGCTCGCCGTGGAGTCCCACCGCATCGGGGCGGAGCCGGGCGGCCTCGCGATCGCCACGGCGCGGTCGGACCTGGTGGAGTCTTCGGTGACTCTCGCGCCCGCTCCGCCCGCGTTGATCGTCGAGGCCGAGCACGTCGTGGAAGCGGATCTTCCGGTTCCGAGCGGGAAACTCGTGATTTCCGGGCCCGCGGACTACCCGTCGCAGGAAAAGTTCTTCGCGGTGCTTCCCGGGCGCTACCGGGTGCGGGTGTCGTATGTGCCGGCGGGGCCGCCGCCCGTCGACTGGAACGACCACGAGTTCGGAGCGCACTACCGGTACGTGGTCGAGCTGTGGCCGTCGTCTTCGGAGTCGGGCGTCGAGGTCCTGCGCCAGGGCGCCGCGGTTTGGGACGGCTAGAGGGCCGTCAACGTCGCCAGCTTCCACCGTCCGTCGATCCGCTTGGCCGTCACCGCCAGCTGGGCCACCGACGACGTCGGCGCGCCCCCGCCCTGGGCCACCGTCTGCTGGTCCAGGAACAACAGCAACGACGCATCGTCCCCGACCAGAGTCCGCACCCCCACCGCCCGCACCGTCGTCGTCCGCACCAGCTTCTGCGACGTCGCCCGTGTGCGGGCCGAAGCGAACTGGGCCTGGTACTGCCCGACCGCCTCCCCCGTCAGCACCTCCGAGGCCGCGCGCTCGGTGCGGGCCAGGTTCGCGTAGTCGTAGGAGAACACCGCCTTCACCGCGTCGCTCACCTCCGACGAAACCGACGCGGTCGCCGAGGTGTCGACCAGTGCGAGATTGTCGCCCGGGGACAGGGAAGCCGTCTCGATGCCGAACCACACCGCGCAGCCCAGTGCGAGCACCACGACCGCCGCCAGCGCGCGGGTCACGAGCCCGCCGCCTGCACGCCCGCGATCTTCCAGCCCGAGTCGGCGCGCGAGACGTCCACCGTGAGCCGGTTGAGGCGAGGCGTGACAGCCGCGCCGCCGGTCGAGACCCGCACGTCCAGGACGGCCAGGAGGCGAGCGGTCCCGTCGGAAACCTCCGTCACCGCCGCCTGCACCAGGGACGCCGTCGACACCGTGCGTGCCGTGGTGGCGCGGTCGATCTGCACCTGGCGGTCGCCCGAGAGATCCTTGCCGTACTGGCCCGTCGTCGCCGTGATCCAGCGGTCCACGTCCGCGCCGGCCGAGCGGTAGTCGATCGTGTTCAACGTGACCAGCTCCGGGCCCGCCGCCGCGAGCACCGCGTCCCGCTCGCGGCCACGCGCCGCGGCATCGTCCGAAGCGGCCCGCCACCACGACCAGCCCGTGAAACCGGCCGCCAGCACCGAAAGCACCGCGGCCACCACCAGGAACCGGACCGTCACGACGCGCCCAGCAGCTTGCCCAGCCCGCCCGCCGACGGCCCGGTCAGCAGGCTCAGCATCCCCGGCAACTGGGCCTGCGCGGGCGCCGTCGCGGTCTGCGAAGGCGCGGCCGGAATCGCCGGCGGCTTGCCCGCGTAGGGCGCGTTCTGCGCGCCACGCACCCCGGTCGGGCTGCCCGGCGGCTCGGCGCAGTAGGCGTTCATGTTCACCGGCGCCTCGGTCGTATCGTTCGCCGGACGCTCCTTCGTGCCTTCGTAGCCCTTCGTGCACGAAGCCGGGTCGAAGAAGTTGAAAACCACGCCCAGGTGACCCGTGCCGTCCGGGGACGTCGACGGCGAGAACGCCGAAATGATCGGGTACGCCACCAGCAGCTCTTCGATCGAGTCCTTCCGCGACGACGTGATCTGCGCGGTCGTCAGCAGGTTCGCGAACAGCACGCCCAGGTCGGTCCCCGACGCCGCGAGCACGTCGCTGATCTGCCGGCTCAGCTGCGGCGCCTGCGCGATCACCCGCCGCAGGTCCGGATCGGACTTCTTCAGCTGCCCGGCGATCGTCTTCAAGCCGCTCGCGAAGTCGGTGATGTTCGCGGCCTGCCGCTCCTGCGTGTCCAGCACGATCCTCGAATTCGCGAGCAGCCCCTGCGTCTCCGGCACGTACTGCGCGGCCACCGCGGTCAACGAGCCGGTGCTGTCGAGCAGCTGCTGCAGCTCCGGGCCCGCGCCGGCGAACGCGTTGTACGTCTCATCGACGACCGTCCGCAGCGAATCCGGGTGCACGCTCGCGACGAGGTCGTCGAGGTGGGTCAGGACGGTGTCCGGCGACGGCGGCAGCGACGTCTTGTCCGGCGTGATCACCGAGCCGTCGTGCAGGTAGGGACCGCCGTCGTGCTGCGGGAGCAGGTCGACGAACTGTTCCCCCACCGCCGAGCGGTTCGCCACCTGCGCGTGCGCGTCGGCCGGGATGTCCGGGGCGCCCGCGTCGATGTCGAGCGCGACGTCGACGCCGTGCTCGGTCAGCGTCATCGACGTGACCCGCCCGACCGTGACCCCGCGGTAGGCGACCTCGGAGTTGACGAAGACGCCGCCGGAGTCGGTCAGCTGCGCCGTGACGACGTAGCCGCGGTTGCCGAAGAGCCGGTCCAGCCCGGCGTAGCGGCCGCCGGCGTAGACGACCGACACCACCGCGATCACGACGAACGCGAACAGCTGGACGCGGACCTTGCGCGTGGTCACCGGCCACCTCCGACCAGGCCGAGCAGGCCGCCCAGCAGGCCGGTTCCGGCCGCCTGGCCCGACGAGCCGAGGTCGGGCAACGGCAGCGGCGGCGCGACCGTCGACGCCGGGCCGCCGATCCCGGACGGCAGCGCGATCGGCGGCTGCGACGAGTTCGTGAAGTTCTGGATCAGCGTGTCCAGGTCGAGGTTCACGTTCGCCTCGACGTTCGCGTAGTCGCCCTTGATCACGTTGCCCGCGTAGTCCGGGAACGGGTAGGTGAGCAGGATCTGCAGCGCGTTCGGCAGGTTCGACCCGGCCTCGCCGAGCTTGGTCAACGTGGGCTGCAGCGCCTTGAGGTTCGCGACGAGCTGGTCGCGGCTCTTCGTCACCGTGTCGGTCGCGACGCCGGAGAGCGAGTTCAACGCGTTCAGCATGCCGACGAGCTGGTCGCGCTGGTCGGTGACGATCTTCAGGCCCGGCGCGAGGTTGTCGAGCGCGTTCGTGAGATTCTGCGTCTGGCCGGCCAAGGTGTGCGACAGCTTCCCGAGCCCGTCGATCGCGCGCAGGATCTCCGTCCGGTGCCCATCGAGCTGGGTCGCCAGATCGTCCACTCGGGACAGCAGCGCGCGGATTTCCGGCTCGTTGCCCGAGAGCGCGTCGTTGAGCTCGTGGCTGATCTTCTGGATCTGCTCGACCCCGCCGCCGTTGAGCAGCAGGGAAAGCGCGCCGAGCACCTCCTCGACCTCGGGGTTGCGGTTGGTGCGCCCGAGCGGGATCTGCGCGCCGTCGGCGAGCTTCCCGGTGGCCGGCTCGGCCGTCGGCACGCTCAGCTCGACGAACTTCTCGCCCAGGAGGCTCGACTGCTTCAGCTCGGCGCGCGCGTTGGCGGGCAGCGCGATGTCGCCGTTGACCGTCATCGCGACCAGCGCGGACCGCGTGTCCGGCGTCAGGGAGATCTTGTCGACCCGCCCGACCGCGACGTCGTTGACCTTGACGCTCGACTGCGGCACCAGGTCGAGCACGTCGGTGAACAGCGCGGTGACGTGGTAGGGGTGGTCGCCGACGTCCGCGCCGCCGGGCAGCGGCATGCCGTAGAGGCCGTTGAACCCGCCGTCGCTGCAGCCGGCGAGCACGAGCACGCCGGCCAGCATCCCGGCGATCCGTTTCCGCCGCCTCACTTCGCACCGCCTGACAGCTGCTCCATCACGTCGACGAGCGGGAGCGGCAACGGCGGCAGCGTCCCGTTCTGCAGCGAGTTGAGCACCTGCGGGATGGTCGGCAGCTTCAGGGCCCCGTCCAGCACCGGCGCGAGCTGCTTGCAGATGTTCCCCAGCGTGTCCGGGACTTCCTTGGGCGTGCCCGCGCTGATCAGCCGGCAGACGGTGAGGATCGGCGGGTTGGTCAGCTCGTTCAGGTTGTCGCGGACGGCGATCGTGCCGGACGCGGCGTCGTAGGAGTTGATGAAGTTGGTCGCGCCGGTCGGTGCGATGTCGAGCACCTCGGCGAGCGCGGCGCGCTGGTCGACCAGCACCTTCGACAGCGACGCCAGCTTGTCCACATTGGACTCCAGCGCCGTCTTGTTGTCGTTGACGAACTGCTGGACGTCGCCGAGCGCGCCGCCGAGGGACTGCAGCGCCGCCCCGACGTCGGAGGAGTCCGCGGCGAGGAACTGGCTGACGTCGGCGACGCGGCCGTAGAACTCGTTGAGCTGCTGGTCGCTCTGGGCCAGGGCGCCGGTGAAGGAGTTGAGGTTCTGCACGGTCGAGAACAGGTCGTCCTTCGAGCCGTCGAGGGTCTTCGCGAGGTCGGCGAGCTGCCCGACCGTCGAGTTCAGCGAAGCGCCGTTGCCCTTCAACGTGTTCGCGGCGGTGTCCAGGACGCCGGACAGCGCACCGTCCTTGTTGGCACCGTTCGGGCCCAGCGCCGTCGACAGCTTGTCCAGGCTCGCATAGAGGTCGTCCAGCTCCACCGGCGTCGCCGTGCGATCCTTCGCGAGCACTGTGCCCGTCGCCAGCGTCGGGCCGGTGTCGTAGGCCGGGGTCAGCTGGACGTACCGGTCGCTGACCAGGCTCGGCGCGACGACGACCGCGCCGACGTCGGCCGGCAGCTGCACCCCGTCGTCGACCTGCATGTCGACGCGCACCGCGTCGCCCTGCGGCGTGACGCCGGTGACCTGCCCGACCGGCACGCCGAGCACCCGCACCGACGAGCCCGCGTACAGCCCGACGGTCTTGCCGAAGTACGCCGACAGCGTCGTGCCGGTGGCGGCGCGGAACACCAGCCACAGCCCGGCGGTGACGACCAGCGCGACGATGCAGGCGAACGCCAGCCACGTCACCAGGCTGCGTCCGCGGTAGGTCCGGATGGTCATCGGCCGCCCACCCCCTGGTTCGGCGCCGCGATCGGCGGGGTGCAGCCCTCCGGGTTGATGTGCAGCCCGGCGGCGGTGATCGTCGGCGGCAGCAACCCGCACAGATAGCCTTCGAACCAGCGGCCGTTCCCGGTGGCGTTCGCGCCGACGCGGGCGAACGGCGCCATCAGCTTGAGGCTCTGGTCGAGGTTGCCCTGGTTGCGCTGCAGGATGTCGGTCACCTTCCCGAGCTTGTCCAGCGTCGGCTTCAGCTGCGCGCGGTTGTCCGAGACGAGCCCGGACAGCTGCTGCGAGAGCTGCTGGGTGCCGGTGAGCAGCGCGTGGATCGCGGTCTTGCGGTTCTGCAGCTCGGTGAGCAGCAGATTGCCGTCGCTGATCACGCGCTGCAGCTGCGCGTTGCGGTCGGACAGCGTCTTCGAGACCTGGCTGGTGTTGGCCAGCAGCGTGTGGAGATCGTTGTCGCGGGAGGACACGGTCTTGGCCAGCGACGAAAGTCCGGTGAGCGTGTCCTTGAGGTACTGCGGGCTGTCCTTGAGGCTGTCGGACAATGCGGTGAAACTGTCCGCGAGCTGTTTCGTGTCGATGTCGCCGACGGTCGTCGACAGCTGCTCGAAGGCGTCCTGCAGCTGGAACGGCGTGCGCGTGCGGGCCTGCGGGATCGTCGCGTCCGGTTCCTGAGCGCCGCCGCCCTTCGGGTCGAGCGCGAGGTACTTCTCCCCCAGCAGCGTCTTGATCTCGATGGACGCCGTCGTCGCCTCCCCGACCCGGACGTCCTTGACCCGGAAGCGAACGAGTACCTGCTTGCCGGCCAGCGTCACCGAGGACACCGTGCCGACCTTGACGCCGGCGACCTCTACCTCGTTGTCCGGCGCCAGTCCGGCGGACTCGCCGAAGTAGGCGGAGTACGTCGTGCCGTTGCCGAAGAAGGGGAGCTGGTCGGAGAAGTACGTCGTGGCCGTGACGAGCACGATCAGCACGAGCGCGACCGCGCCGACCGCGGCCTGGTTGCGTTCCTTCAACGGTTTCACGGGCCACACCTTTCGGCGCGCTGGGTGCCGGGGATCGGGATGATCGGCAGCGTGATGTCGAGCGAGGAAATGCCGATGGTGCCGGTGATCCCGCACAGGTAGTAGTTGAACCAGCTGCCGTAGCTCAGGGTCCGGGTGAACTTCTCCAGGTTGCCCGGGAGGACTTCGAGCAGGTGGTTGAGCAGCACGCCGGAGTCGCCGAGGTTCTGTGACAGCACGCCGAGCTGCGCGACGTCGTCCTTCAGCGCCGGGCGCGCGTCGGCGAGCAGGCCCGTCGTGGACACCGCGAGGTCGCCGAGGGCGCTGACGGCGTCGCCGATCGGCTTGCGCTGCTCGGCCAGCCCGCTGACCAGCTTCTGCGTCTGCTCGATGAGGTCGCCGAGCTGCGGGCCGTGGGCGTTGACCGTGCCGAGCACGGTGTTGAGGTTCGCGATGACCTGCCCGATCACCTGGTCCTTGCTCGCGATCGCCGTGGTGAGCGACGCGGTGTGCTGCAGGAGGCTGGTGATCGTGCCGCCCTCGCCCTGGAAGACGCTGATGATCTCGGCCGAAAGCTGGTTGACGTCCTTGGGGCTCAACGCCTTGAAGAGCGGTTTGAAGCCGTTGAACAGCACGGTGAGGTTCAACGCGGGCTTGGTGCGCTCGGGCGGGATCGTGCCGCCGTCCGCCAGCGCCTTGTCGCCGGGGACGTCGGTGCCGAGCGCGAGGTAGCGCTGGCCGACGAGGTTGCGGTACTTGATCGTCGCGGTCACCGTCTCGGGCAGCCGGTAGGCGTGCTCGACGTCGAACCGCACCTCGGCGAAGTTCCGGTCGCCTTCGACGACCCCGATGGAGTCGACCTGGCCGACCTTGACCCCGGCGATGCGGACGTCGTCGCCTTCCTTGAGCCCGGACGCGTCGGTGAACTTCGCCAGGTAGCCGGACGTCTGACCGAAGTCGGTGTTCGCGATGGTGGCCGCGAGGACGCCGGTGAGCAGCACGGTGACGAAGGCGAACACCACGAGCTTGACCAGCGACGGCACGAAGCTCCTCACTTCAGCTCCACCTCCGCCCCGCGGTAGAGCGGCCCGACGAGCAGGCCCGCCCAGCCCGGCACGTCGCCGGGCGACGTCCCGAGCGCGGGCGAGGCGAGCAGGTCGATCAGGTCGTTTTCGTAGGCCGAGCCGACGATCGTGCCGTTCCCGCCGACGGCACCGCCGCCCACACCGGGCAGCTTTTCGGGTGGGTTCTTCGGCGGCGCGGGCTTGCTGGAGCCGTCCTTGATCGCGCCGTCCGGCGGGTACTGCGGCCAGCGGCCGGGCTTCGGGACCTGCGGGTAGCACCGCGGGCCGCGCTTGTCCTCGTACTTCGGCTCGTCGACGCCGGGCAGGTACTTGCCGCGGCTCGCGGCGAACTCGATCGTGACCCGGCTGACCTCGGGGTGCGCGGTGCCCTTGCCGAAGGCCAGTTCGGCCGGGGCGACCTCGCCGGCGAGCTGTTCGAGCAGGCACGGGTATTCGGGCGCGTACTTGGCGAGGACGTCCAGCGTCGGCTGGACCGCCGTGGTGAGCCGGATCAGGTTGTCCTCGTTGACCTGCAGGAAGTTCGTCAGGTCCACCGAAGCCGCGGTGACGGTCGCGTAGAGGTCGCTCAGCCGGGCTCGCTGGTCGACGATCGTCCGGCTCGTCGTCGTCAGGTCGGACAGCGCCTGCAGCAGATCGGGCGCAGCCTTGTCGTAGGTGTTCGCGACGTTCGCGAGCCCGGTGATGTCGGCCTTGACGTCCGGCAGGGACGGGTTGAGCTTGCCGAGGTAGTCGCTCAGCTGCACAAGCGTCTGGCCGAGCTGCTTGCCCCGGCCTTCGAGCGCGGTCGACACCGCGGTGAGCGTGCTCGACAGCTTCTCGGGCTGCACCGCCTGCAGGAGCGGCATCACGTCGTCGAGAACCTTCTGCAGCTCGATCGCCGCGCTGCTGCGGTCCTGCGGGATGACGTCGCCGGCCTTGATCGGGCCTGCCGAAGTCTCGGGGAGCTGCAGGGCGACGTACCGCTCGCCGAACAGCGTCTTCGGCAGCAGCCGCGCGGACACGTTCCGCGGGATGACGTGCGTCTTGTCCGGGTCGAGGGCCAGCTCCAGCTCGGCGTGGTCGCCCCTCGCCGACACCGACCGGATCTCGCCGACGAGCATGCCGCGGACCTTGACGTCGCCGCCGGTGCGCAGCTGGCTGCCGACGCGGTCGGTCTCCAGCTTCACCAGCGTCACCGGTGTGAACGCCTTGTTGTAGACGGCGAGCGTGCCCGCGATGAACAACGCGGCCACGAGCAGGAAGGCCAGCCCCAGCACCTGGTACCGGAGCCGCTGCCACAGCTCGCGCCTCATCCGGAGATCCTCACCGTGGTGTTCGCGCCCCAGATCGCCAGGCTGAGGAAGAAGTCCAGCACCGAGATCAGCACGATCGACGTCCGCACCGCGCGGCCGACCGCGACGCCGACCCCGGCCGGGCCGCCGCTGGCGTGGAAGCCGTAATAACAATGGGACAGGATCACGAGCACGCTGAACACGAGCACCTTCCCGAACGACCAGAGGACGTCGCCGGGTGGCAAGAAGAGCGTGAAGTAGTGGTCGTAGGTGCCCGCGGACTGGCCGTAGAGCCAGATGGTGATCTGCCGCGACGCGAGGTAGCTCGAGAGCAGGCCGACCGCGTACAGCGGGATCACCGCGGCGACGCCGGCGAGCACCCGCGTCGTCACCAGGTACGGCATGCTCGGCACGCCCATGACTTCGAGCGCGTCGATCTCCTCGGAGATCCGCATCGCGCCGAGCTGGGCGGTGAAGCCGCAGCCGACCGTCGCGGACAGCGCGAGCCCGGCCGACAGCGGCGCGACCTCACGCGTGTTGAAGTAGGCGGAGATGAACCCGGTGAGCGCGGCCGTGCCGAGCTGGTTCAGCGCGGAATAGCCCTGGAGACCGACGATGAGGCCGGTGAACAGCGTCATCCCGATCATCACGCCGAGCGTGCCGCCGATGACGGCGAGGCCGCCGGTGCCGAAGCAGACTTCGGTGAGCAGCCGCAGCGTTTCCCGGCTGTAGCGGCGGATCGTGCGCGGCGACCAGGCGAGCGCCTTCCCGGCGAACGCGAGCTGCTTGCCGAGGCCTTCCAGGCTCTGCCCCGGACGCGCGAGGTACTCGAGCGTCCGGTCGGTGGTGTCGAGGGGTTCGGCCGTCATCACATCGCCTTCGGCGGGACGATCCGCAGGTAGATCGCGGTGAGCACGACGTTGATGAGGAACAGCAGCAGGAACGTGATGACGACGGCCTGGTTGACGGCGTCGCCGACGCCCTTCGGCCCGGGCGGCGGGTTCAGCCCGCGGAACGCGGCGACGACCCCGGCGACGAAGCCGTACAGCAGCGCCTTGATCTCGCTGACCCAGAGGTCCGGCACCTGGGCGAGGGCGTTGAAGCTGGCCAGGTACGCGCCGGGCGTGCCGCCTTGGAGGACGACGTTGAAGAAGTAGCCGCCGAGCACGCCGACCACGCTGACCAAGCCGTTGAGCAGCACCGAAACGACCATCGCGGCGAGCACGCGGGGCACGATGAGGCGCTGGATCGGGTTGACGCCGAGGACCTCCATGGCGTCGATCTCTTCGCGGATCTTGCGCGCGCCGATGTCCGCGCAGACCGCACTGCCGCCGGCGCCCGCGACGAGCAACGCCGTGATCAGCGGGCTGGCCTGCTGCACGATGGCCAGCGCCGACGCCGCCCCGGTGAACGACTGCGCGCCGATCTGCGCGGTCAGCGAGCCGAGCTGCAGCGCGATCACCGCGCCGAACGGGATGGCGACCAGCGCGGTCGGCAGGATCGTGACGCTCGCGAAGAACCAGCACTGCTGGATCCACTCGCGGGTCTGGAAGGGGCGCTTGAAGATCGCGCGCAGGACCTCCCAGGAGAGCGTCGCGAGGCGGCCGACCTGGGTCAGGGCCGCGGTTCCCGGGAGCGTGCCCGTGCTCTCGCTCACCACACCTCCCAGTACTAGTCAGTCACCCCCGAGTCTTCTCCACACCCGGTGCCCAGTTTTCGTTAGCGGTGTTCACTAACGGTGTTGACTCAAAAATTGAGGGCGTGCGTGGCCGTGGCCCCGCCGTCCGCGATGAACTCCGCTCCCGTGCAGTACGCGCTTTCGTCGCTGGCCAGGAACAACACCAGCTTCGCGACGTCCTCCGGCTGCCCGACCCGGCCGAGCGCGACCTTCTTCCCGACATACGACATGTCGACTTTCTGGCCGCCCGCGGCGGTCTCGACCATCTGCGTGTCGATCGCGCCGGGGTGGACCGAGTTGACGCGGATGTGCTTCTTGCCGAGCTCCATCGCCGCGACCTTGGTCATCCCGCGGATGGCGAACTTGCTCGCGGTGTAGGCGACGAGGTAGGGCATCCCGGCCAGTCCCTCCACAGAGGACACGTTGACGATGGAGCCACCGCCGGCGGCGGTCATCGGTTCAACGACCGAGCGCATCCCGAGAAACGCCCCGATCTGGTTCACCCGGATCACGCGTTCGTAGTCGGCCAGCTTCGTCTTGCCCAGTTCCGAGAAGTGGAGGATGCCCGCGTTGTTGACCAGCACGTTCGGCGCGCCGAACTCGCTGGTCACCCGCTCGACCGCGGTGGCCCAGCCGTCCTCGTCGCCGACGTCGAGGTGCTGGTAGGCGGCCTGCTCGCCGAGTTCGGCGGCGAGCTGCTTGCCTTCGTCGTCCAGGATGTCGGCGATCAGCACCTTCGCGCCTTCGGCGACGAACGCGCGTGCCGCGGCCTCGCCCTGGCCGCGCGCGGCGCCGGTGATCAGGGCGATCTTCCCGTCCAGCCTCATGACTCTCCCAGGATCTCGGTGGCGGCGAACATCCGGCCGGGGTCGCGTTCGGCGAAGAACGCGCTGACCGACGTCTCGAGCTCGCCGAGCGACCAGCGGTGCTCGATCCGCGGCGGCTCGACCAGGGCGACCGTGCCGCCGTGGACGACGAACACCTGGCCGTTGACGTGCTCGGCCGCGGGCGAGGCGAGGTAGGCGACGAAGGGGGCGACGTGCTCGACCGAGAGCGGGTCGGCGCCCTCGGCGGGAGGAGCACCGAACACGCCCTCGGTCATCGCCGTCCGAGCCCGCGGGCAGATCGCGTTGGCGCGGACGCCGTACTTGGCCAGGCCGCGGGCGGCCGACATGGTGAGCGCGGTGATGCCCGCCTTCGCCGCGGCGTAGTTGGGCTGGCCGGGCGAGCCGATGAGGAAGGCTTCGGAGGCGGTGTTGACGAGCCGGCCGTACACCGGCTTCCCGTCCGCTTTGGACTGGTCGCGCCAGTGCTTGGCGGCGTTGCGGGACACCAGGAAGTGGCCGCGCAGGTGGACGCGGAGCACGGTGTCCCAGTCGTCGTCCGACATCGAGAAGAGCATCTTGTCGCGCAGCACGCCCGCGTTGTTCACGACGATGTCGAGCCCGCCGAGGTCGAGCGCGGCGGCGACGAGCGCGTCCGCCGTGGCCCGCTCGCCGACGTCGCCGGCGACCGCGACGGCCTTGCCGCCGGCCGCTTCGATCTCTTCGACGACGTCCTTGGGCTCACCGATGTCGTTGACGACGACGGTCGCGCCCCGCCCGGCGAGGGCGAGCGCTTCGGCCCGCCCCAAGCCCGCGGCGGCGCCCGTGACGATCGCTGTCCTGCCGGTCAGGCTCACGCGCGGCCTCCTCATCGAGTCCTGTGATCGGGCCTACATTAGAATCTGTTCTTGCCGAGAGCAAGCCCTTGAGTGAACACCGCTAACCGGCAATGAACAGGGCGTTCTTAGGACAACCTTTGACCGCATCTGTAACTTGTTCTATCCGATCGGCCGGTACCGGGCCCGGCTGGATGACGAGTTCTTCGTCGTCGTCCAGGTCGAAGACGTCCGGCGCGAACCCCACGCACACCGCGTTCGCCTCGCAGAGCGAACGGTCGACCCCGATCTCCATGCTTCCTCCGCCGCGTGAGTCCTGGTACAACTAGAACAGGTTCTACTATAACGCCGGATCGGGGTGACGGGTGCGGATCGACTACACACCGGAACAGCGCGCGCTGGCCGCGGAGCTCCGGGAGTACTTCGCCGAGCTGATGACGCCCGAGCGGCGGGAAAGCCTCCGCGCGGGCGGCGGCGAGTACGGCGACGGCTTGGCGTACAAGGAGATCGTCCGGCAGCTGGGCAAGGACGGCTGGCTCGCGCTGGGCTGGCCGCGGGAGTACGGCGGGCAGGGCCGGCCGATGCTCGACCAGCTCATCTTCACCGACGAAGCGGCGGTCGCCGGGGTGCCGGTTCCGTTCCTCACGGTGAACACCGTCGGGCCGACCATCATGCGCTACGGCACCGACGAGCAGAAGGCGTTCTACCTGCCGAAGATCGCCGCCGGGGAGCTGCACTTCTCGATCGGCTACTCCGAACCGGAGGCCGGCACCGACCTGGCGTCCCTGCGGACGCGCGCGGTGCGCGACGGCGACGAGTACGTCGTCACCGGGCAGAAGATGTGGACCAGCCTGATCGAGTACGCCGACTACGTCTGGCTCGCCGTCCGGACCGATCCCGACGCGAAGAAGCACCGCGGCCTGTCGATGCTGATCGTGCCGACGTCTGCTCCCGGATTTTCGTGGACGAAGGTGCACACGGTCGCGGGCGCGGGCACCAGCGCGACGTACTACGACGGCGTGCGGGTGCCGGTGTCGGCGCGCGTCGCCGAGGAGAACGCGGGCTGGCCGCTGATCACCAACCAGCTCAACCACGAGCGCGTCGCGCTGACGTCGTCGGCGCCGGTGCGCAAGGCGCTGTCCGACGTCCTCGCGTGGGCGAAGGAGACCGGCGCCATCGACCACGAATGGGTGCGGGTGCACCTCGCGCGGGTGCACGCGGGCGCGGAGTACCTGAAGCTGCGGAACTGGCGGATCGCCTGGGCCGCGGCCGCGAGCGAGCTGGGCCCGGCGGAGGCGTCGGCGACGAAGGTGTACGGCACCGAGTTCGCGATCGAGGCCTACCGGCTGCTGATGGAGGTGCTGGGCGCGGCGGCCGTCGTGCGCGACGGCTCGCCGGGCGCGCTGCTGGCCGGGCGGATCGAGCGGCTGCACCGGTCGGCGCTGATCCTCACCTTCGGCGGCGGCACCAACGAGATCCAGCGGGACATGATCGCCGCGACCGCCCTCGGCCTGCCCGTCACGCGCTAGGAGCGTCCCATGGACTTCACCCCTTCCGAGGCGTCGGCCGACCTGGCCGCGCTGACCCGGCGGATCCTCGCCGACAAGGCCACCCACGACCCGCACGGCACCGGCGGCTTCGACGCTCCCTTGTGGACGGCGCTCGGCCAGGCGGGCGTGCTCGACGCGGCCCTGCCGTCGTCGCTGGGCGGCGGCGGGTTCGGCCTGCTGGAGCAGTGCGCGGTGCTCACCGAGATCGGCCGCGCGGTGGCGGCGGTCCCCTACCTGCCGTCGATCACGATGGCGGCGTCGGCGCTGGCCGAGTTCGGCACGCCGGAGCTGGTGGACCGCTGGGTGCTGCCGGTGCTGCGAGGAGAACGCGTTCTAGCGGTGGCTCTGTCCGGGTTCACCGCCTCGGACGGCCGGGTGTCCGGCTCCCAGCCGGCGGTGGCGTTCGGCGCGTTCGCCGACGGCTTCCTCGTGGCGGCGTCCGGCGAGGTCTTCCTGGTCGACGCTTCCGCGTCCGGGGTGACGGTGCGGCCGCAGCAGATGACCGACCACGCGGACGCCGGCCTGCTGGAACTGTCCGACGTGCCGGGCGTGTCGTTGGGCGACATCGGCGAATGGCTGCGCCTGCGCGGGACGGCCGGGGTGTGCGCGCAGCAGCTCGGCGTGGTCGAGCGGGCGCTGGAGCTGACGGCGGCGTACGCGGCCGAGCGCAAGCAGTTCGACCACGTGATCGGCGGGTTCCAGGCGGTCCGCCAGCGTCTCGCGGACGCGTACGTGGACGTGGAGGCCGTCCGGCTGACGTCCCTGCAGGCCGCGTGGCGGCTGGCCTCGGACCTCCCGGCGGCGGAAGCGGTGGCGACGGCCAAGTTCTGGGCGGCGGAAGCAGGCCACCGGGTGGCCCACACGACGGTCCACGTCCACGGCGGCGTCGGCATCGACGTGGACCACGAGGTGCACCGGTACTTCACGGCGGCGAAGCGCCTGGAGTTCCAGCTGGGCACCGCGACCACGCAGCTCCTGGCCCTGGGCGACGCGCTGGCCGCGGACGCCTGACGGTCGGCTCGCGTACCCGGGCGGTCGGCTCAGCGGCCGACCCTCCAGGTACGCCGGCCGACCCTCCCGGTACGCGAACCGACTCCCTGGGTACGCCGGCCGACCCTCCGGGTACGCGAGCCGGCCCCTCCGGAGCTACTTCGCCGCGTAGGTCCAGAACTCGTGCATCAGCGGGGTCGGCGCCGGGCCGGTCATCTCGACCTGCGTCAGCAGGACCGTCGCCGTGCCGGTCGCCGGGACCACGTGCCAGGCCGTTCCGGCGCCGCCGATCCAGCCGTAGCGGCCCGGGACCTCCCACGGCTCCTTCGCCTCGACGTCCACCGAGCCGCCGTACCCCCAGCCCTGGCCCTGCAGGAACATCCGCCCGGCCTCGCGCTGGGCCGGCGTCAGGTGGTCGGTCGTCATCCGGTGCACCGACTCGGGCGTCAGCAGCCGGTGGTCGCCGACCGTACCCTCGGCCAGCAGGAACCGGGCGAACGCGAGCAGGTCGTCGGCCGTCGAAACCAGGCCCGCCGCGCCGGAGGGGAACGGCGGCACGACGCTCCACCGGCCTTCCGGTGCGTCGACCAGGCGGAGCCCCTCCTCGCCGCGGCGGTACGCGCTGGTGAACCGGCCCAGCGCCGCGGTCGGCACGGCGAACCCGGTGTCGGCCATGCCCAGCGGCTCGAACAGCCGCTCCGCCAGGAACTCCGGCAGCGGCCGGCCCGACACCCGCGCGATCAGCACGCCCTGGATCGCCGAACCGGTGCCGTAGAGCCACCCCTCCCCCGGCTGGTGCAGCAGCGGCACCTGCGCCAGCGCGGCCAGCCACTCGTCCGGCGCCAGGTTTCCCGGCGGTGCCGCCGGGTGGCCCAGCACCTGCAGCAGCAGGTCGACCGCGGGCAGCGTCATGTCCGCCGCGAAGCCGTACCCGCAGCGGAACGTCAGCAGGTCGGCCACCGTGATCGGGCGGACGGCGGGCACGACGTCGTCGACCGGTCCGGCCGGCGTCCGCACGACCACCGGCGACGTCAGCTCCGGCAGCCACCGCGCGATCGGGTCGTCCAGCGCGAGCTCGCCGTCGTCGACGAGCAGCATGACCGCCGCGGCGACGATCGGCTTGGTCAGCGACGCGATGCGGAACACCGAGTCCCGCGCCATCGGCACGGTGCCGCCGGCGTCGGCCGAGCCCACGACCGCCGCCTCGACCTGGTCGCCGTGCGCGATCAAGGCCACCGCGCCGGGCAGGTCCGCGGCGTGCTGCTTCAGCAGTTCGGTCAGCATCATTCAGTCCAGGGGGTTGATGGCGCGCAGGCGCCGCGGGCCGGTGTCGGGCCGCGACGGCGGCGGCCCCAGCACGAGCCGCGCGTTGGCGACGAAGGCGCCGTCCGGCGACGCCAGGATCGGGTCCAGCACCAGGGACCGGACCTCCGGGTTGTCCTCGGCGAGCGCGGCGACGCGCAGCACCATGTCCTGCAGGGCGGCGAGATCGGCGGGCTCGTCGCCGCGGTAGCCGGTGAGCAGCGGCGCCGTCCGCGGCTCACGCAGCAGCGTCGCGGCGTCGACGTCGGTGAGCGGCACCGCCCGGTAGGCGCGGTCGCCCAGCAGCGTGCTGACCAGCCCCGACAGCCCGAACGACACGAGCGTGCCGAACGACGGGTCGTCCTGCAGCCCGATCACGCACGACAGGCCCTTCGGGGCCATCCGCTGGACGTACACGTCGTCGTCGCCGGAGATCTCGCGCAGCATTTCGTAGGCGGTGCGCACCGAGTCTTCGGACGCCAGGTCGAGCCGCACCCCGGCCAGGTCGGGGCGGCCGCGCAGCCGCTCGTCGACGGCCTTGAGCGTCACCGGGTAGCCCAGCTCGGCCGCCGCCGCGACGGCCTCGTCCACTGTGGACGCCACACGGAACGGGACGACGTCGATGCCGTAGCAGCCCAGCAGCCGCACGACGTCGGTGTCGGACAGCAGCGTCGTCTTGCCGTTCTCGGCTTCGAGGAACTCGCGCACGATGCCCTGCGCCTGCTCGGTGTGGATCCCCGGTGGGGTCACGAGCGTGCCCTGCGGACGTTGCCGCCATGCCGCGTACCGGATGACCCGGGCGAGGGCGTTCACCGCGCGTTCCGGGCTCGGGTAGGACGGGATCGAGCCGCGCGTCGGCACGCCGTCGGCCGTCGACACCGCGAGTTCGTCGGGAACGCCTTCGGCGGCGAGGAACGTCGAGACGATCGGCTTGCGCTGCCCCAGTTCGACCACGGTTTCGCGCAAAGCGCGCGCGTAGGCCGTGCCGGGGATGGCCACCGGCGGTGCGAACACGACGACCAACGCGTCGGTGTCCGGCGAGGTGAGCGCCTCGCCGACCGCCTTGGCGAAGTCGTCCGGCCCGGCCTGCGGGCCGACGTCCACCGGGTCGAACGCCAGCCGCAGGCCCTGCATCCGCGCGGTGTCGGCGGCCAGCAGCCCGATCGCGCTGGAGTTGCCGACGATCGCCACCCGCGGGCCGGCGGGCAGCGGCTGGTGGGCGAAGACGAGCGCGGTGTCGAACAGCTGCGCCAGCGACTCCACCCGCACGACGCCGGCCTGTTCGAACAGGGCCTGCACGCTGGCCTCGTCGATCTCCGTGGACGTCGCGGCCAGCTGCGGGCGAACGGCGTGCCGCCCCGACTTGACCGCGACGATCGGTTTCGTGCGGGCCAGGCGGCGGGCCAGCCGCGCGAACTTGCGCGGGTTGCCGAACGACTCGAGGTACAGCAGCACGAGGTCGGTGTCCGGGTCGGTTTCCCAGTACTGCAGGAGATCGTTGCCGGAGACGTCGGCGCGGTTGCCAGCCGAGACGAACGTCGAGAGGCCGAGGCCGCGCGACTCGGCGTCGGCGAGGATCGCGGTGCCCAGCGCGCCGGACTGGCAGAAGAACCCGGTGCGCCCGCGCCCGGGCAGGCGCGGGGCGAGGGTGGCGTTGAGGCGGATGCCGGGCGCGGTGTTCAGCACGCCGAGCGCGTTCGGCCCGACGACGCGCATGCCGTGCGCCCGCGCCTCGCCGACCAGCCGCAGCTCGGCGTGCAGGCCGTGCGGGCCGGCTTCGGCGAACCCGCTGGAGAGGATCAGCAGCGTCTTGACGCCCTTCGCGAGGCAAGCGTCCAAAACGGACTCGACGGCCTCGGCGGGCACCGCGACGACGGCCAGGTCGACCGGGTCCGGGATGTCGAGCACCGACGGGTACGCGCGGACGCCGCGGATCGAGCGGTGCTCCGGGTTGACCGGGTAAACCGTGCCGGTGAACGCGGCGGCCAGCAGGTTCACGAAGGCGACGTGGCCGACCTTGCCCGGCTCGGCGGACGCGCCGATCACCGCGACCGACGCCGGGTGCAGCAGGTTGTGCACGCTGCGCGCCTCGGCCGCCTGCTCCCGGGAGCGCGCGACCGCGAGGGACTCCTCGGTCGGGTCGATGTCGAACTCCAGGTGCAGCACGCCTTCTTCGATCTCGCGGCTGACCTGGTAGCCGGCGTCGCGGAAGACCCGCACCATGGCGGCGTTCTCGGCCAGCACCTCGGCGACGAACCGGCGCAGCCCGCATTCCGACGCGGCCGCGGCGAGGTGTTCCAGCAGGATCGAGCCCAGGCCGCGGCCCTGGTGCGCGTCGCTGACGACGAAGGCGACCTCCGCCGACGGCCCGTGGTCGAGCCGTTCGTACCGGCCGACCGCGACGATGTCGTCGCCGAGGAAGGCGGCGAACGCGACCCGGTCGTGGTGGTCGACCGTGGAGAACCGCTTGAGGTCCTTCTCGGGGATCCGCGGGTAGGCACCGAAGTAGCGGAAGTAGCGGGTGCGCTCGGAGAGCTTGCCGTGGAAGGCGACGAGGCCGTCGGCGTCGGTGGGGACGATCGGGCGCAGGTGGACGGTGCCGCCGTCGGACAGCACGACGTCGGCCTCCCAGTCACGGGGGTAGTCGAAGGGATCCCGGCCGGCCATCGTCAGTCCCTGGGGTCGTCCGGGTCGAGGCCGTGCAAGGGGAAGACGGCCCGGCGGGTGTCCCGGACGGCGACGTCGACCGGGTCGTCCTCGCCGTCGCCCCACGGCTTGAACTCGGTTTCGCGGTCGTCGGTCATGGCCACGGGCAGCTCGGCGTTCGGCGCGGCTTTCGTGACGGTGGCGACCCAGCCGGGCGGCAGCGGCGTCGCGGGGGCGACGTCCCGGTCGAGGACGGTGGCGATCAGGTGCGTCCACGACCGCGGGACGACCCGGATCAGCTGGTACCCGCCCCCGCCGACGGCGAGCCACTTGCCGCCGGCGTACGTCTCGGCGAGGTCGCGAAGGGTGGCGTAGATGGTGCGGTGCCCGTCGACTGACAGCGACAGATCAGCTAGGGGGTCTTCTTCGTGCGAGTCGACGCCGCACTGGGTGAACAGCAGCTGCGGCTCGAAGTCGGCCAGGAGCGAGGGGACGACGGCGTTGAACGCGCGCAGCCACCCGGGATCGCGAGTGCGCGGCGGCAGCGGGACGTTGACCGCGGTGCCGTCGGCCTTCCCACGGCCCGTCTCGGCGGAGTACCCGGTGCCCGGCCAGAGCGTGAAGGGGTGCTGGTGCATCGAGATGGTGAGGACGCGGGGATCGTCGTAGAAGGCGGCCTGGACGCCGTCGCCGTGGTGGACGTCGGTGTCGATGTAGGCGATGCGCTCGAAGCCGTGGTCGAGCAACCACGAGATGGCCACGGCGCAGTCGTTGTAGACGCAGAACCCGGACGCCTGGTCGCGCATGGCGTGGTGGAGCCCACCGGCGATGTTGACGGCCCGGGTGGCTTCGCCTTCGGCGATCTTCCGGGCAGCGAGCAGCGTCGACCCGACGACCAGCGCGGAGGCGTCGTGCATGTCGGAGAAGACGGGGTTGTCGGCGGTCCCGAGCCCGTGCCCGACATCCCACCCGACGAGCGGCGCCTCCCGCACGGCGGCGATGTATTCGGGGGCGTGGACGCGCAGCAGCTCCTCGTCCCCGGCGCCGGTGGGGACGAGCAGAGGAACGTCGTCGAGCACGCCGAGCTCGGTGGCCAGCCGGACGGTGAGCTCCAGCCGGACGGGGTTGAACGGATGGTCCCCGCCCAGGTCATAACCGAGCAGAGCGGAGTCCCAAACAACAGCCGGCGACATGCGGTCGACTGTAGTGCCGATCGGCGGAATCCGTGGACCGGAAAGGCCGGATCCCCGTGGTTGGCGGCGTCGGACCAGCGACGCTCCTCCCGCGGCGGCGGGCTCACGCCGAGGTCGTGGGCCGACAGCCGGGCTGCTCCCGGCCGGGATCGCCGGACGGCGCCCCGGCGACCGGCTCCAGCCCGGGCGACCCGAGTCGGCGATGGCTCCCGCCCTCGCCACCACTGCGCGGGCAGGGTGCCCGCCGCCTTCGCTGCCCCGGCAGGCGTTCGGTCAGCCCGGCAGGGTGCCCGTCGCCGCGGGGCGGTTCGGGTCTCGGGACCAGTGGGACCACGAGCCCGCGTACAAGCCGGCGCCCGGGTGGCCCGCCAGCTCCAGGGCCAGGACCACCGAACTCGCCGTCACTCCCGAGCCGCAGTACGCGCCGACCGGCTCGCCCGGCCGGAGGCCCAGGTCCGCGAAGCGGGCGGCCAGCTCCTCGGGCGCGCGCCAGTGACCGTCTTCGGCGATGTGACCGGCGAACGGCGCGTTCACCGCGCCCGGGATGTGGCCCGCCCGCGGGTCGACCGGCTCGGTCTCGCCCGTGTAGCGCTGCGCCGCCCGGGCGTCGAGCAGGAGGCCGTCGCGGGCCAGCGCCGCCGCTTCGTCCGCGTCGAGCACGGGCATGCCGCCCGGGCGGACCGTGATGTCCCCCGGCTCGGGGCGCGCCGGTTCCGTGCTCACCGGGTGGCCGCCGGCGGTCCACGCAGCGTAACCGCCGTCGAGCACCGTCACCTCGTCGTGGCCCGCCCAGCGCAGCAGCCACCACGCTCGCGCAGCGACGGAGCCGTCGGCGTCGTCGTAGACCACCACCGGCGCGGCCGCCCGGACGCCGGCCGCGCGCAGGTCGCGCTGCAGGTCGGCCGGGTCGGGCAGCGGGTGCCGGCCGCCCTCGCCCGGCTCGCCCGCGAGCACGCGGTCGAGGTCGGTGAAGACCGCGCCGGGCACGTGCCCCTCGCGGTACGAATCGGCGCCGGGCGGGCCGGCGAGCCGCCAGCGGACGTCGAGGACGACGGGCCGGTCCCCGGCCGGGCCGGCCAGCGCGGTGGCCAGGTCGGTGGTGCTGATCAGCGGACGCATGCCTCCCATCTTCCAGCGGCCGCCCGCCCGGCCGCGCCGGGGTGCGGACATGTCCGTCAACGGCGAGTTGTCACCGATCTGGCCGAAAGCAGGCGGAGACGGACCGCAGCCGACCCACTCGTGGTGCCGGGTTCCGCCGTGGCTGCCGGTCTGATGGGTAACCATCGGCGCAGTATCCCCAAGGCCCGCCGCCGCTGTCGGGGTCAACGACTACGATGAGCAACGCGGACGAAGGGGACAGCGTGAACGATCTCATCGACACCACCGAGATGTACTTGCGTACGATCTACGAGCTCGAAGAAGAAGGTGTCGTTCCGCTGCGTGCCCGCATCGCCGAGCGCCTGCAGCAGAGCGGCCCGACCGTGAGCCAGACCGTCGCCCGGATGGAGCGCGACGGGCTCGTGGTGGTCGCCGACGACCGGCACCTCCAGCTGACCGACCACGGCCGCGAACTGGCCATCGCCGTCATGCGCAAGCACCGCCTGGCCGAGCGCCTCCTCGTCGACGTCATCGGGCTCGAGTGGGAGCACGTCCACAACGAGGCGTGCCGGTGGGAGCACGTGATGAGCGAGGCCGTCGAGCGCAAGCTGGTCAAGCTGCTCGACCACCCGACCACGTCGCCGTACGGCAACCCGATCCCCGGCCTGGACAAGCTGGGCGACGGCGACCCGGCACCGCCCGCCGAGGCCGACCTCGTCCGGCTCGACGAGTTCGCCCGCACCGGTGGCGGTCGCGTCGAGATCCGGCGGATCGCCGAGCACGTCCAGCTGGACGAGTCGCTGATGACCGAGCTCAAGTCCGTCGGCATCGTGCCGGGCGGCACGGTCACGATCGGCCGGGCCAACGGCGGCACCGTCGAGGTCACCGGCGGCGAGACCACCGCCCAGGTCGCCAGCTCCGCGCTGCACGCAGTCCTGGCGCAAGCCAGGTGAGCCCGGCTTCGGAGGCCGCGGCGGCGTTCCGCACCGTGCACGGCCGCGAGCCGGCCGGCGTGTGGTCCGCGCCGGGGCGCGTCAACCTGATCGGCGAGCACACCGACTACAACGACGGCTTCGTGCTGCCGTTCGCGCTGCCGCACCGCCTGGCCGCGGCGGCGGCACCCCGCGAGGACGGCGTCCTCTCGGTAGCCACCCTCGGCGACGACGGCCAGCTCCAGCGCTCCGGCGAGCTCAAGATCGCCGACCTGGAACCGGGCGCGGTCGCGGGGTGGGCCGCGTACCCGGCGGGAGTCGCCTGGGTGCTGCGCGACCAGGGCTTCGCGGCCGGCGCCGACCTGGTGGTCGCCGGGGACGTGCCGTCGGGGGCGGGACTGTCCTCCTCCCACGCGCTCGAGTGCGCGGTGTCGCTGGCGTTGCTCGGCCTGGCCGGGCTGGAGCTGAGCGCACGCGGCGACCGCGTGCCGACGCGGCCCCAGGTGGCGCGGTGGGTCCAGCGCTCGGAAAACGACTTCGTCGGCGCGCCCACCGGCCTGCTCGACCAGACGGCGTCCCTCTGCTGCACCGAGTCCCACGTGCTCTTCCTCGACGTCCGGTCGGGCGAGCAGGAGCAGGTGCCGTTCGGCCTGGCCGACGCCGGGCTGCAGGTGCTGATCATGGACACCCGCACGAAGCACTCGCACGCCGAGGGCGGCTACGGCGAGCGTCGCCGCGGCACCGAGCGGGCCGCCGAGCTGCTCGGGGTGAAGGCGCTGCGCGACGTCACCGTCGAGGGGCTGTCCGAGGCGCTCGACCGGCTGCCCGACGACCTGGTGCCGCTCGTGCGGCACGTCGTCACCGAAAACCAGCGAGTCCTCGAGGTCGTCGAGCTGCTGCGCGCCGGCCGGCTGGCCGACATCGGCCCGTACTTGGACGCCTCCCACGTCAGCATGCGCGACGACTACCGGATCTCCACGGCCGAGCTGGACCTCGCGGTCGACTCGGCGCGGGCGGCCGGCGCCCTCGGCTCCCGGATGACCGGCGGTGGCTTCGGCGGCTCGGCGATCGCGCTGGTCCGCGACGCCGACCTGGACGCCGTCAAGGCAGCCGTCGAAGCGGCGTACGAGAAGGCGGGCTACCGGCGCCCGCGGATGTTCACCGCGGTGCCCTCCCGCGGCGCCGGGCGCGACGAGCTCTGAGGCCGCGCGGGTCCGCCCGGGGCAACCCCCGCGCGGACCCGCGCGTCGTCGAGGGGGAAGACTGAAGCGCACAGTCACCCTCGGCAGGAAGGCCTGGATGTGTCGGAGCAGAGCAACGCCCTGAAGCTGGTCGTGACGGGCGGAGCCGGGTACGTCGGCAGTGTCTGTGCCGCCCGGCTGATCGAAGCCGGGCACCAGGTCACGGTCGTCGACGACCTGTCCACCGGCCACGCCGACGCTGTCCACCCGGACGCGCGGTTCGTCGAGGGCGACGCCGCCGAGGTGGCGGGCAGCCTGCTGCGCGAGGGCTTCGACGGCGTGCTGCACTTCGCGGCCAAGTCGCTGGTCGGCGAATCGATGTCGGAGCCCGCGAAGTACTGGGAAGGCAACGTCGTCACGTCGCTGCGGCTGCTCGAGGCCATGCGCGAGCACGGCACGCCGCGCCTGGTCTTCTCGTCGACCGCGGCAACCTACGGCGAGCCGGAGCAGTCGCCGATTCCGGAGTCCGCGCCGGCCCGGCCGACCAACACCTACGGCGCGACGAAGCTCGCCATCGACCACGCGATCACCAGCTTCGCCGGCGCGCACGGCCTGGCGGCGGTGAGCCTGCGGTACTTCAACGTCGCGGGCGCGTACGGCGCGTTCGGGGAGCGCCACACCACGGAAACCCATCTCATTCCTCTCGTTCTGCAGGTCGCCACGGGCGACCGCGAGCGCATCCAGATCTTCGGCGACGACTACCCGACGCCCGACCACACGGCGGTCCGCGACTACATCCACGTCGTGGACCTCGCGGACGCGCACCTGCTGGCGCTGAAGAGCGCGACGGCGGGTGAGCACCGCATCTACAACCTGGGCAACGGCACGGGGTTCTCCGTTCTCGAGGTGATCGAGGCCTGCCGCTCGGTGACGGGACACGCGATCCCGGCCGCGGTGGCCCCGCGGCGGGCGGGCGACCCGTCGGTGCTCGTGGCGGCCAGCGACCGGGCCCGGGAAGAGCTGGGCTGGAAGCCGGAACGCACCGAGCTGGCCGGGATCGTCCGCGACGCCTGGGAGTTCACGCAGGCTCGGCGCAACGCCCAGGGCTGAGGGGTCGTTCGCCGCGCGGCGGCAGTCCGCTGCGCGGCTCAGCCTGGCCGCTCTCGCGCCAACAGTCGGAAACCTGAGCGGCGACTGATTCGTCCGCACGACTTTCGGTCGCTGGAAGTTCACGCACGCTCGGACCGACGTCCAAGGCTGACGGTCGGCGGATCCGCCGGTGCTCGTGGCCGTCGGCGGCCGGGGCCGGGAGAGCCGGGCCGGATGCCGGACCGCACAGCGTTGACCGGCTGCGGGCGACACACCTGGCGGCCGGCCGAAGTCACGGCTGGCTGCCGGTGGCTGCCGGGTGTCCACATGCGACTCCCACGGAGAAGCTCGCGCCGAAGTCCGGTGGGGCCAGGCCGAAGCCGGACAGGCCCGTCGGGTCCGCGGCCAATGCCAAGCCCAGCAACTGTTCCGGCGGCATGCCACGCTTCAGCACCTTCGTCAGCAGGCCGGCCAGCACGTGGTTCGGCTTCGCTTCCAGTGCGTTCTCCAACGCCATGCCCGCGAACGCGCCGTCGCCGCGCATGAAGGCCGTGTAGCCCAGCAGGGCCGCCGGTTCCGCTCGTTCCGGCGCCGGGAGTTCCCGGACCAGCGTCAGCCACAGCCGCTCCGCCTCGCGAGCGGCCGGGGTGTGCGGGGGCGCCGCCATCCCCAAACAGACGTCCCGGATTTCGGGGACCGTGAACGCGCTCGCGAGCAGGACCGCTTCCTCGTCCGTCGGTGGTCCTGAGCCGCGCCGCTGACGCTCGAACGCCGCGCGGATCACCGAGGCCGCGTCCGACACGCAGGTCGCGTCCGGCCACGGCAGTGAGGACATCCCGGCCAGTGCTTCGGCCCGGCGGGCGAGGGCTTCGGGTGAACGGGGAGCCAGCAGCGCCTCCAGCTCGTCGCGGCTGTCGAACGCCACCTCGCCGTTTCCCGTCGCCACCGCCGCCGCCACGGTCGATCGGGGGTCCGGCAGCTCGCCGCCGCAGTCCGGGTCCGTGTAACAGGCCCACGGTGCGGCCTCGGCGATGTCCGCCGCCCACATCGCGTGCAGCACCGGCAGGCCGCACTCGCCGAGGACGTCCGCCAGCAGCTCGACGAAGCCCGCGTGTGGCGGCGGGCCGCCGGGGCTGCGGCCACCGCCGCCGATCACCACCAGCGTCACGCCCGTGTGCGGGACCAGGGCCAGCCGCGGCGGCAGCGCCAGGGCTTGCCGTGCCCGGTCTTCCGGGCGCGGGAGATCACCGCGCAGCACCAGGCCCAGGCGGTGGCCCCGGTGGCCGAGCAGGACGACGGAGTTCGCGGGCCGGAACCCGATCAGGTACGGGAGCGCGGCCAGCAGCTGCGCGGGGCTTCGGAGGTCGACCGGCGGGCGGCCGGCCGGGGTGGAAGTGGTCATGCCTCCACCGTGGGGCAGGACGGGCCCGGATGGGGCGGTGGCGGCGAATCTGTGGACAGGCGGGGCCGATGTGGACGGATCCGGCAGTCGGGCGGCCGGACGGCAGGTTCCTGTCGGTGGGGCGGGCTATGCTGCCCGGCCCCACCGACCGGCGCTGCTCACCCGCAGTGCTCGAAGCCGCTCTCGTAGGTGTTGCCGCCGACCGAGCCGCCCCACTTCACGCAGGTCGCGCCGGCGGTCTTCGTCACCGGCCCGGCGTAGTAGGTGAAGCTGCCGGAATCGGTCGCCCGCGCCGAACCCTGGACCTCGAGGAACGCCGAGACCGGGCTCGCCGTCCCCAGCGACGTCGCCTTCAGGGTCGTCACGCAGTTCGCCTTGGTCGAGGCGTTGTACAGCAGGTACGCGGTGCCGGACGCGTTCGCCAGCGCCTGCTGGTCGACGACGGAGAAGCCCGAGCCGCAGACCTCTTCGGCCGAGTACGGGTTGCCACCGCAGTTGTTCTTGCTCGTGAAGTCGGTGTGCCCGTAGTACGGCACGGCGACGCCGTTGAGCTTGGCCTTCTGCACCACGCCGTCCAGCCGCTCTTCGAAGTGCAGGTGCGGGCCGGTGACCCCGCCCGTCGCACCGGCCTTGCCGAGCTCCTTGCCGCCGGCGACCGACTGCCCGACCGAGACCTCCTGGGCGGACAGGTGCGCGTACCGGGTCCGCCAGCCGCTGCCGTGGTCCACCTCGATCCACTTGCCGTAGCTGGTGCTGCCCTCGTCGGCGACGCGGGTCACCGTGCCGGACGCCGCGGCGAGCACCGGCATGCCCGTGATGCCCGACTTCTGGAAGTCGACCGAGTACTCCGGGCTGTGGCCGCTGAACGTCGCCGCGGTCACGGTGACCCCGCACTTGAACGGCACCTGGAAGTTCGGCGCGGCCGACGCGGCCGCCTGGCCGGCGAGGGTGAGGCCGAGCGCGGGCAGCGCCGCGGCGGCGGCGAACACGGCGAGCCGTCGCAACCTGGACATGAGGGAACCTCCTGACAAACGGGACATCTCGACACCGCACAGCGAAGCCGCCGTCGGTACATTTTCCGTACAAGCACCCCGCGGAGGACCTCGAAGATGACCGTCGGACGAGCCGGCTTCGCCCGGCTCCCCCACGCCCAGGCCTGGTTGCGCTGGGCGTTCGTCGCGGTGCCGATGTTCGCCGCGATGCCGCGCGCGAACACGCTCGCCTGGATCCTGATCGCGGTCACCCTGGTGCTGTCGATCCCGCTGCTGTGGCTCTACGACATCCGCGAGCGGAGCCTGCCGCCGGCGCTGCTCCTCACCGTGATCCTCTGCGCCGGGACGCTGTGGGCGCTGGTGCCGAACAGCTGGGCGTCGGTGACGATGTTCAGCTGCACGTTCTTCGTGGTCCTGCGGCAGGCCGTCGTCCCGATCGTGCTCGCGGTCGCGCTGGACCTGGGCGCGATCCTGTTCTGGGCGGCCTACCACGACGTCTGGGAAGGCGCGCTCCCGACGTGCACGATCCTCGCCATCGTCGTGCTGCTCGGCATCAACCGGCGGACGCGGCTGGCCCGGATCGAGCAGACCGAGCTGGCACTGGCCCGCGCGCAGACGGCCACCGAGGAACACGCTCGCGCGGCCGCTCTCGCCGAACGCGCCCGCATCGCCCGCGAGCTGCACGACGTCCTCGCGCACTCGCTCGCCGGGCTGTCCCTCAACCTGCAGGGCGCGCGGCTGATGCTGGTGCGCGACGGGGCGAGCCCGGACGCCGTCGCGCAGATCGAACGCGCGCAGAAGCTGGCTTCGGAAGGCCTCGCCGAGGCTCGCAAGGCCGTCGCCGCCCTGCGCGAGGACGCCGTCCCGGTCGAACGCACGATCGCGGACCTCCTGGCCGCCTACCGGCTCGACAGCGGGGCGCGGGCGGATCTGAAGGTCGAGGGCGAGCCGCGGGAGCTCGACCCGGCGGTCGGCACCGCGCTGGTCCGCGCGGTGCAGGAGGCGCTGGCCAACACGCGCAAGCACGCCGCGCAGGCCGAGGTCGACGTCACGCTGGACTACGGCTCCGGGACCGTCGCGCTGACGGTGGCCGACCGGCAGGGCAGGCGGCCGCCGGACGCGCCGGCGGCAGGCTACGGTTTGCGCGGGATGAGCGAACGGGTCGCGCTGCTCGAGGGGCGGTTCGAGAGCGGGCCGGGGGAGGACGGATGGCGGATTCACCTGACGGTGCCGGCGTGACGCTGCGCGTCGTGCTGGCCGACGACCAGGCCGTGGTCCGGGAGGGCCTGGTCACGCTGCTCGGCCTGCTCCCCGGTGTGGAGGTGGTCGGCGCCGCCGCCGACGGCCTGACCGCGCTCGACCTGGTCACCGAACACCACCCCGACGTCGTGCTGGTGGACCTGCGGATGCCGCGCTGCGACGGCGTCGAGACCACCGAGCGGATCCGCGCCGAGCACCCGGGCACCGAGGTCGTCGTGCTGACCACGTACGCCGACGACGAGTCGCTGCTGGCCGCGTTGCGCGCCGGCGCCCGCGGGTTCCTCACCAAGGACGCCGACGCCGAGGCGATCGCGCGGGCGCTGCGCTCGGCGGCCGCCGGTCAGTCCACAGTGGACGGCGAGCTGCAGCGACGGCTCGTCGAGGCCGCCACCCGCAGCACACCCAGGCGCGTCAAGGAGATCGAAGGCCTGACCGCGCGCGAGATCGAGGTGCTGCGGCTGATCGCGGCGGGCCTGTCGAACACGGAGATCGCGCGCACGCTCGTGGTCAGCGAAGCGACCGTGAAGACCCACGTGAACCACCTGTTCACCAAGGCCGGGCTGCGGGATCGTGCGCAGGCGGTCGCCTTCGCCTACCGGGCGGGCATCGCGGACTGAGCAGTCAGGTCTTCGCCGTGGATGCGTCGCCGTTCTGCGCCTTGGCGTCCTGCGTCGCGGCGATCTCCGCGACGAGGCGAAACGCCACGTCGCGGCCGTTCGCGTCCGCCACCTTGGACACGAGGAAGTTCGCGAAGTGCAGGTGGTGAGTGGCCACCAACCGGTCGTGGAAGGTACCGATGGATTTCACGGTCTCCGAGAACATCCGCAGGTAGACGACCGCGATGAAGTTCCCGAGGATTCCGCCGATCGCCCCGAGCGAGGCAACCAGGATCTTTTCGAGCGAGCTCCCGGGGCCCGCCGACTTGAGCAGGACAAACGCCATCACGATGATCGAGAATCCAGCGAAGATGCAGAAGATCCCCGTGAAGAAGATGAACCCCCGCTGCCGGAGGGCCTGGTCGTAATACCGCTTCAATTGCTGACTGTGCACCTGGAACAGCTTCATCGCCCGGCGTTCCAGCTCCGCGCCCTTGAGCATCGCGTCGAGATCCTGCTGACCGCGGATTCCCTCGATGTCCTTGAACAACGAGTTCGCTTCGGTGCGCGCCCACACCCCGTACACCAGAACCAGACCGGCGTACACCGGGATCAGCAACGAGAACTCGGCGAAGCCGAAAGACACAAAAGAATACCCGTCGGCGAGCATGATGATCGCAGCGAAGAGGATTGCCGCGGCGGAGTACTTCTTCAACCGCTGCCGCCGTCCCTCGATGCGGTGTACGCGCCGATCGATCGCCGCGGTGTCGGTGGAGACCACCGGATCGGTGTCGCCCAGCTCCAAGCTCGCACCCAGGCTCCACTTCGCCGTCACGAGAACCCGCTGCTCCAGCCGATCCGCACCGAGGTCCTCAGTCTCCTCGATCAGGGAACGCAGCAGCGCGAGCACTTTCATTTCGAACTGCCCGCCTGCCGTCTGACCGTTGGTGGAGAGATTCATCCGGCCGTAGGCGAAAAGCCGCACGATCATCTTGCTCATCCCGGCATCGACTTCGACGATACCGGTCTGCACGTCCTTCAGGTGGCGCACCGCCGCCGGGAGTACCTTTCCGGACAGCCCGGTCTTGAGCGATATCAGCTTCTCCGCCGTGAGCGCGACGCCATCTTCGCCGCGAACGACCAGTTCGATCGTGGCGATCTCCCCCGACGCGATGAGGAAGTCGGATACGGCGCGCAGCTTGTTCAAAGTAAGCATGACATCCCTCGACCCGATCCGGCGTGTTGTACCCTCCCGGGTCGTCGCGCGGACGACGCGCGTTACCCTTGCCGATTTTCGGAATCCGTCCGTGACGCCGGCGAGACGGAATATTCGCTTTCACAGCAGCCGCTGGGTGAACCCGGCCGCGGCCAGCCTGCCGAACGCCCGCTCGACGCCGGCCGGGACGGGTTGCGGGATCGCGAAGCCGCGCGCCGCGTACTCCGTGATCCGCTGGGTCTCGCCGACGAGCATGCTGATCACGCGGGCGGCGTCTTCGACGCGGGCGAGGTAGTCCTCCAGCGACACCGCCTTCGACGCGCAGGCGACGTCGACGCCGGGCCACCGCCGCTTCGCCGTCGCATACGCCCGGCGCTGCTGGTAGGGCCGCGACACGAGCGTCACCGACCCGATTTCCCGGCCGGCGAGCAGGCGCCGGGTGAACTCGATGTTCTCCCCCGTGTTGCGCGCCTCGCGCTCGACCAGGATCACGTCGTCGGGCACGCCCAGCTCCAGCGCGATTTCGCGGTAGTGGACCGCCTCTCCGCGCGGGAAGCGGTCCACCGTCGTCGGCGCGTTGGCGCCGGTGAAGACGACCAGCGGGAAACGCCCGGCGTGGAACAGCTCCGCCGTGTGGACGGCGACGCCGGGCTCGCGGCTGCCGAGCCCGACGCCGACGTCCGAGCGCCGCGGCTCGTGCCGCAGGTCGTGGTAGTCCCACAACGTCCGGACGTCGGCGTCCAGGTGCTCCGGCAGCATCAGCCGAACGCGGCTCGCAGCGCCGGCTTGCCGCCCGTGACCGGCAGCGTCACCGACGTCTTCGTCAGGTCGAGGGCCAGCCCCGCGCCCGGCTTCGGCCGCAGCGTGTAGTCGTGGTCGCTGGAGGCCAGCAGGAACTCCAGCCGGTGGCCCGCCGCGAGTACGTAGTCCTTGGGCATCAGCTCGACGCCGATCCGGTACGTCTGCCCGGGCGTGATCGGCTCGGTGCGGGCCGGCGAAGTGCGGTTCTGCGGGTCCATCCAGCCGCGGCTGATCACGTGGGACGTGCCGTCGGGAGCGCGATCGAGCAGGATCGCCGAGACGTTCGCCGCGGGCCGGTCGAACGCCAGCGCCAGGTCGGCGCGTGCGGCGCCCGAGAGGCGTACGGACTGCTTCGCCGCCGAAGTCGCGTACAGCAGCCGGTTGCCGGAGGACGCCGCAGCCGCCAGCTGTTCGATCGTCTTCGACGAGTCGTCGGCCAGGGTTTCGACCGTCGCCTTGCCCGGCACCGGGTTGCGCGTGTCGATGGCGCCCTTCGAACGGCCGCCGGGCCAGGGGTAGACGCGGACGTCGGACGTGCCCGGGGCCGGCCAATCGGCTTCGTCGGTCCACGACAGGTCCTCGCGCTGGATCGTCGCCTTGGGCTCGTCCTGGATGCCGTTGTCGACGCCGTAGAGGTAGTGCGACATCCACTTGTTGAGCGTCGCGAGCCAGACGTCGCGCCGCAGCGTGTACGGGTCGGCGTGGCCGGACTGGTGCAGCCAGATCTTGTGCTCGACGCCGTGCGCCTTCAGCGCTTCGTACCACTCGGCGACCTGGTCGGTCTTGACGTTCCAGTCGTTGAGGCCGTGCACCGCGAGCACCGACGCGTGCACCTTCGCGACGTCGTCGCGATAGTTGCGGACGTCCCAGAACGGCGTGTAGTCGCCGGTCACCCGGTCCTGGTCGCGGGTCAGCCCGTCGATCACCGGGCGGCAGATCTGCCGGTCTTCGCGGGTGTAGACGTATTCGGCGAGCACGTCGGCGTCCTCGCCCTGGTAGCCGCCGGCCGCGACGACGGCGCCGTCGTTGCGGTAGTACTGGTACCAGTTGGAGATCGCGGCGATCGGCACGATCGTCTCGAGGCCTTCGACGCCGGTGCTCGCGACGGCGTTGGGCAGCGTCCCGTTGTAGGACACGCCCATCATGCCGGTCTTGCCGGTGCTCCAGTCCGCCTTCGCGGCGGCGCCGTTCGCGTCCCGTGCCGGGGTGCGGCCGTTGAGCCAGTCGACGACCGAGCGCGCGCCGATCGTCTCGTTGACGTCGCCGGTGGTCGGGCAGCCGGTGGAGAGGCCGGTGCCGAGCGACTCGCCGTACACGACGGCGAACCCGCGCGCGGTGAAGTAGTCCTGGTAGCGCCAGGTGATCGGGGTGGCCGGGCCGACGCCGTGCGCGGCGACGCGCGGGCCGTCCGGGCCGCGGGCGTACCCGGGCGCGGACAGCTCGACGTCGACGTCGTGGTTCGTGACGTCGTTGCCGCCGGCGTAGTACGGGCTGGCCTGGTAGACGACCGGGACCTTCAGGCCCTGCTGCGTCGCACGCGGACGGACGACCTGGGCGTGCACGAGGTCGTCCTGGCCGTCGTGGTCGCTGTCGACCGGCGCGGTGACCCAGACGTCCTCGCGGACGACGTCGGCCGGGTCGAACACCGGTTGCGCCTGGCCGCCGGTGAAGACCGGGCCGGGCGGCTCCGCGGCTTCGGCGGTGACCGCCGTGAGCGGCAGGGTTGCGAACGCGAGGAGCAGGACTGCGGTTCGTGCGGCCTTCACTCAAACCCCCAAGCCGGGCGAAGCGGACGACTGTCGAGACTTCCGCTCCGGCCGCGGGGGTGTCAAGCGACTAACGTCGGAGGCATGCCGACGTTGGAAGCGCCGATCGCCGCCGTGACCGTCTACCCGCAGCAGGCCCGGATCACCCGCCGGGGCAAGGCCCCGCTCGACGGCGGCCCGCGCCTGACCTTCGCCGGGCTTCCCCTGTCGCTCGACCCGGGCTCGGTGCGCGTCACCGGCACCGGGCCGGCGCTGATCACGGGCGTCGACGTCCGCACCGAACGGCACGCCGCTCCGGCCGACGCGGCGTTGCGGGCGCTCGTCGAGCAACGGCGTGCGGATCAGGCGACGCTCGACGGCGTCGTCGATGACGAAGCGGCCGAAGCGATGAAGGTGGATCTGCTGACTTCGCTCGCGAAGCGCAGCGGTGGCAGCTTCGCGAAGGCGCTGGCGGCCGGAACCGCCGAGCCGTCGCGGGTGTCCGAGGTGACGGACGCGCTGGGCTCGCGGCTGGCCTCGGCGTTGAAGGCCCGGCGCGTGCTCGCCGACCGGATCACCCGGCTGCGTGCGGACCTCGCGGCGCTCGACCGCCGGATCGAGTCGCACCACGCGCGGTCCGAAGAGGACAGTACGTCGGTGGTGGTGGAGCTGGAGATCTCGGATCCGGCCGGTAGCGCCGAACTGGAACTGTCCTATGTGGTCCCGGGGGCGAGCTGGGAGCCGGGCTACGACGTCCGGGTCCGCGGTACCGAGGTGACGGTCATGTCGTACGGGCTGGTCAGCCAGTACACGGGCGAGGACTGGCCGGAGTGCGAGCTGGCGCTCTCGACGGCGCGGCCGGCGGTGTCGGTGGTGGTTCCGGAGCTTTCGCCGTGGTACCTGGACCGCGTCCACCCGGTCCCGGCGCTACCGGCGGCCGCGTACGGCGGCTCGGGCGGCGGCGTTCCGGAGGGCGCACGGATGCGGTTCGCGGCGGCAGCGGCTCCCGCGATGGCGTCGAAGCCGGCCACGGTCGAGCAGGGGACGACGGCGGTGACGTACCGGCCGTCGCGTCCGGTGGCGGTGCCGTCCGGGGCGCAGGGGCACCGGACGACGTTGGCGCAGCTTTCGCTGACGGCCGAGTTGGGGTACGTGACCGCGCCGGTGCTGGCGGAGCAGGCATATCTGCGGGCCACGGTCGTCAATACGTCTTCTTTTGCGTTGCGCCCCGGGCGGGCTTCGGTGTTTCACGACGCCGAGTTCGTCGGGACCACGGTTCTGGAGGCGTGGGCGCCCGGGGAGGAGCTGGAGCTGGCACTGGGCGTGGACGACCGGATCCGGGTCGAGCGGGAGCTGGTCCGCCGGACGGCGTCGAAAGCGACTCTGTCGGGACAGAAGCGGCGCGAGGCCGAGTATCGGATTTCGGTCGGGAACCACGGGCCTCGCGAGGCGGTGGTGACGGTGCTGGACCAGACTCCGGTGTCCCGCGACGACGCGGTGACGGTGAAGGACGTGAAGACGTCACCGGAGCCGGTGGAGACGTCGGAGCTGGGTGAGATCACGTGGAAGCTGACGCTGGCGGCCGGTGAGACCCAGGCGGTGACGCTGTCGTACCGGGTGGACGTCGCGAAGGGGGTGGAACTGTCGGGCTGGCGGGAATAGCCACGCGGCGCTGTCGTCTGCAGCGCATCAGTATCATGACAAGGACTCGAGTTGTTCATCGATCCGGGCTGCCCGATCGGGATCGACCTCGACCAGGATGTCACGCGCTTTCTCCCAGGCTTTACGGGCTTTCACCGTCGACCCCACGTCATGCAAAACCGAACCGAGCTCGTCCAGGGTTTCGCCATAGGAACGTTCCAAGTGTTGCTCCCGACAGTACAAAGCCGCCAAATCCAGGTGAGCCACTGCCTCATCACTGTGCCCCTGCAGATGTCGCACCTTGGCCAGTTTACGCAATGCCCAGGCTTGCGAATTCACAGCACCAGTGCGGATCATTATGCCCAGGCCCTCTTGAATTCTGACAGACGCCTCGTCGAGACGCCCCATGCCACACAAGGCGATTCCCCATTGGATCAGGTTGAGGCCTTCGTTCCGCAGATGACCGAGCTTTCGATAGATCTCCAGAGCCTGCCGGCAGTGGTCTGCTGCCTCCGCATAGCGACCGAGCGCGTTGTATGCGCCACCGAGGTCTCCCAACGCCGCACCTTCACCGAACTTGTGACCGATTTTGCGACCGATCTCCAAAGCCCGTAGGTGGCACTCGATGGCGTCGTCGTACCGCCGGGCGTCCTGCAACGCTTCACCGAGGTGTCCGTATGCCCAGCGTTGACCTAGGTCGTGGCCGACTTGGCGGGCTGCGGCGAGACCGAGTTCGTGAATCGCAATCCGTTCGGCAGCCGGATACTCGCACAGGTAGCAGTCGAAAGCATTGGGCAGTTGCCAGCCGACGGTGTATTGCCCCACTGCAGGCGCGTGCTTGATGACGGCCATGAGGTTCGCGCGCTCGGCATCGAACCACCTGCGGGCGCTGTCTCGATCGGCGAAGACCATTGGACGACAGCCGGGAGGCCGTAGCTGGAGAGGAATTTCGGGATGTTGGGGGTAGAAGGCGAACAAGGCCGTATGAGTGCTGTGCAAATACCACTCGAAGAGCCGTTGCGTCGCGGCTTCCCGGGACTCAGCAGGTTCATCGAGTTCGACCAGCTCGGCCGCATAAGCGCGCAGCAAGTCATGGAACTGGTATCGGCCTCGCTCAACTTCCGTCAGCAGGTGAACGCCGACGAGCCTGTCGAGCTGCCAAGTGGTCTCGGCGACGCCGGCGCCGGCCAGCGCGGAAGCGGCCTCACCGCTGATCGATGGCCCAGGATGCAAGCCCAATAAGCGGAACACGCGGGCGGTGTCACTCGACAGCGCACGGTACGAAGTGGAGAACACAGCACGTACAGCCGTCGCCTCGTCGTCGTCAGCGGCAAGCACGTCGAGACGCCGGTGTTCGACCGCCAATTCACGAACCATCTCGGCGACGGTCAGGTGTGCGCGACCGGCGACGCGTTCGGCCGCGATGCGCAGAGCCAAGGGCAGATACGCGCATTGGCGCGCAAGCTCCGCCAGCATCTCTCGCTCTCGAGCGGACCGGCCCACCTCGACGATCTCGCTCAAAAGCTCGCACGCCTCGTCGGGTCCGAGGACGTCGAGGCCGATGCGAAGCGCCCCATCACGAGCCACGAGCCCGCTCAACCTGCTGCGACTGGTCACCAGAACCAGGCAGGCCGGCTCGTTGGGCAGAAGAGGCCGGATCTGGTCCGGGCTGCCTGCGTTGTCCAACAACACGAGAATCTTGCGACCGGCCAGCAACGTCCGGTAAAGTGCCGACTTTGCCTCGGAGTCCTGCGGAATCCGCTGCGCCGGCCGGCCCAGCGCAAGCAGGAACGAATCCAGTACTTGATCCGCAGTCGCCGCCGTCCCACGGTCATCGCCGCGGAGGTTGACATACAACTGCCCGTCAGGAAATCGATCTTGTACTTGGTGCGCCCAGTGCACGGCCAGCGACGTCTTCCCGATTCCGGGCGCGCCGGCGATGGCCGAAATCACGACCGTCGCGGGATGCCGAGACGCTCTGTCCTCGATCAGTGCGTCGAGCGTGCCCAATTCGGCTTGGCGCCCGGTGAAATGGGTAATCTCGCGCGGCAGTTGGCGAGGTCGCGGAAATTCTTTTCGATGATTCACAGGCCAACCGCTTCCCCACCGGAGTCGACCCTTACCGCGCGAATCCATGCGAGGGCAGGCTCATCCGGTAGCCGGCGAGCCTGGCCTCGCACAGAAGATCGCACAGGGTCAACCCTGGGAGATGTAGGCCTCCAGCTGTTCCTGGCTCTTCTCCAGCTCTTCCATCCGGTTCTTCACCACGTCCCCGATCGAAATGATCCCCGCCAGCCGGCCGTTCGCCAGGACCGGGACGTGGCGGATGCGGCGCTGGGTCATCAGGACCGACAGCTGGTCCACCGAGTCGTCCGGGCCGCAGCTGGCCACCAGCGTCGTCATGATCTCCGACACCGGTCCGGCCAGCAGACCTGGGCCGTGCTCGTTCAAGCGGCGTACCACGTCGCGCTCGGAGACGATGCCCGCTATCGCACCTTCCGGGGACACCACCACCATCGCACCCACGTTGTGCTCGGCCAAGCCGGCCAGCAGCGCGGTCACCGTGGTCTCCGGGGTGACCGTCGCGACCGCCGACCCCTTCTTGCGCAGCAGATCCGCAATCCGCATGGCGATCCTTCCCGTCGGTGAGCTGGATCACCACAGGGTAAGGGCGCCGGGACGTGGGCGAAAGTCCGGCAAACGGGGCGTCTTCGTGGTATTCGAACCGATTCAGCCGAGACGGTCGGCCAGGCCGTCCAGCGCGAGGCGGATTCCCGTGGCGTAGTCGTCGTCGCAGAGGGCGTCCAGGCGTGCGCGGGCCAGGGCCAGGTGCTCGCGGGCCGCCGCCGGATCGCCCAGCTTGCGGTAGTCCTCACCCAGGTTGAGGTGCAGCGACGGGTAGAACCCGCGGGCGGTCTGCGTGTCGGTCAGCGCACCCGCCGCGGCCAGCGCGCGCAGGTCCCACTCGAGTTCCTCCGCCGGGTCGTCGCAGACGTCGGCCATGTGGTGCGCGAGCGCGACGCGGTGCAGCGGGTCGCCGTCCGGGCCGATCGACGCCCACAACGCCGTGAAGGTCGCGTACGCGCCCGCCCGGTCGCCGCCGATGTGCTGCCGCAGACCGGCGTCGATCGCCACCAGCACGTCGTCGGTCATGCCACTCCCTCGTCCGCCAGCGCCCGCAGCCGGGCCAGCCCCGGGCCGATCCGCTCGGCCGCGACCGCACCGTAACCGAACACGAGCCCGTGCCGCCGCTCGCTCACGGCGAAGTCACCCAGCGAATACAGCCGGACGCCCGCGTGCCGGGCCCGCCGCACGAGAGGCCCCAGGTCCGACGACGAACCGGCGCTCAGGTGCAAGCCGGCCGAAGAAGGCAACGGCGTCAGGAAGTCCGCGAAGGAAGCCAGCGACCGCGAGAGCAGGTCGTGCCGTTCGCGGTAGACCTTCCGCATCCGCCGGACGTGCCGCGCGAACCCACCCTCGGCCATGAACGCCGCCAGCGCCGCCTGCTCGACGTTCGGCGCGTGCCAATCCGTCAGGTACCGGGCCTTCACCAGCGCCGGCACGAGCGACGGCGGCGCGACGAGGAATCCCAGCCGCAACGCGGGCGAAAGCACCTTCGAGAACGAGCCGACGTACACGACCCGGCCGCGCGAATCCAAGCTGTGCAACGGTTCCAGTGGCCGTCCGGTGTAGCGGAACTCGGTGTCGTAGTCGTCCTCGACGAGCACCGCGTCGTGCCGCGCGGCCCAGTCCAGCAGCTCCAGACGCCGTTCCAGCGACATCGACAGCCCGAGCGGGTACTGGTGCGACGGCGTCACGTACACCAGCCGCGTCCCCGCCGGGATGGCGCTGACGACGATCCCAGCCGCGTCCACCGGCACCGGCGCGACCCGCACGCCGCGGGCGGCCAGCACCAGCCGCGGCGGCGGGTAGCCGGGGTCCTCGACGGCGGCCAGGTCGCCCGGGCGCAGCAGCACGCGCCCGACCAGGTCCGTCGTCTGCTGGGCCCCGGCGGTGACGACGACCTGGTCCGGGTTCGCCCGGACGTCCCGCGAAACTCCGACGTGCCGCGCGATCTCGGCGCGCAGCGAAGCGAGCCCCTGTGGGTCGCCGTAGGTCATCAGGTCGGCCTGGCCCGCGCGCAGCCGCTGGGTGACGAGCCGGCGCCAGGTGTCGAACGGGAACCGCGTGAGGTCCGGGACGCCGGGGCGGAAGTCGAACTCGGGGGCCGGGGCGAACGGCGCGGGCGGCGACGGCACCGCGTCCCACTCCGGCAGCGGCCGCACGTCCGAAACGAGCGAAGCGGACGGGCGGGTCACCGGCGAAGCCGTGACGAACGTGCCCGCGCCGACGCGGCCGTCGAGGAACCCTTCGGCGGTCAGCCGGTCGTAGGCCGCGCTGACCGTCGTCCGCGAGACCGTCAGCCGCTGCGCCAGCTCCCGCGTGGGCGGCAGCGCCTCGCCGGGCCGGATCCGGCCGTCCAGGATTGCCGCGCGCAGCTGCCGGTAGATCGCGTCGCGGTGCCCGCGCGTCCCGGTCAGGTCGATGTGGACGTCCACCACTCCAGATTGGCACACCGGAGTTACCGAGGTTTTGGCACTCCTCATGGTCCGCTCGCCGGCCTAGCGTACGAAGCATGGATCTCCGCGAACTCGACCGCCGCAGCCTGCTCGTGCTCGACAAGCTCGTTTCCACGGTCACGCCCGCCGACCTCGCCCGGGAGACGCCGTGCGCCGGCTGGACCCTGACCGACCTCCTCCGCCACCAGGTCAGCGAGAACCACGCCTTCGCGACCGCGGCCCGCGAAGGCTCGGCGCCGGACTGGGACGCCGGTGACCTCGGCGCCGACGCCCCCGCCGCGTACCGGGCGTCCGTCGACGACTTCCTCGACGCCATGGCCGACGACGCCGTGCTGGACCGGCAGCTCACCATCAACCACTTCGGCACGTTCCCCGGCACGATCGCCGCGCACATGCACCTCGTCGACACCGTCGCGCACGGCTGGGACCTGGCCCGCACGCTCGGCCTGCCCTATGAGCCGGACGCCGAAGCCGTGCACGTCGCGCTGCAGCTCGCCGAACGCATCCCGGACGAAGGCCGCGAGAAGAACGGCTCGTTCGCGCACAGCGTCGAGACCGAGGCGGATGCGAGCGAACTCGACCGGTTCCTCGCCCTCCTCGGCCGCGACCCGGCGTGGACCGTCAGCTGACGTCGGCGACCGGCGCGCTCCACGTGTCGCACGCCTTCGTCGTCTTGCCGTCGTAGCCCGCCTTCGCCCAGGACAGCTGGTGCGCGCGCGAGCCGTGGGTGTCGCTGTCGTTCGCGCGGCCGTAGTCGGCGACGGCGGCGTTCGCCAGCGACCGGCTGACCGAGCCCGAGCCGCCGACCGCGGCCAGGAACAGCGCGCCGAAGCAGTTCGCCTGCAGCTCGATCCGGCGGACGACCTCCTTGTCGGCCGCGCTGTCCTCGTTCGGCGAGGTCATCTTGTCCGCCGCCGCGGACAGGATGCCGCTCTCGCGCTGCACGTGGTGGCCGTACTCGTGGGCGATCGTCGCGATGTGCCGCGCCTTGTTGAGCCCGGCGTCCGACAGCATCCAGTCGGTCGGGGCGTAGATCGTGGTGTCTCCGCCGCAGTAGTAGGCGACGGCTTCGTTCTCCGTCGGCGCCGCGCCGCACGCGCTGTGCTCGGGCAGGGTCACCGAGACCGTGGCGGTCAGCGTCGGCTCGTTCGCCTTCTCCAGCGCCGGGCGCCAGGACTGCTCCAGGCAGCCGACGAGCGCGCCGTAGTAGGCCTTGAGCTGCGCGGCGGCCCGGCCGAGGTCGGGCAGCGCGCACGTCGCCGGGCCGGGCGTGATGCCCGCGCCGAGCAGCGGGTTGCGGGCCAGCTCCGGGACGGGCTTGACGTCCGAGCCGCCGCTGTACGCGCGGCCGGTGTCGACGCCCTGCGCGACGACCGCGTGCCCGTCGACCCGGTGCGGGACGGTGGCCGCGATGAGCGAGATCGCCAGCACGACGACCAGGACCCCGCCGACCGCGCCCCAGAGCCGGCTGCGCGGCGGGGCGATCGGGACCGGCGGCGCCGCGGCCCAGTTCGGCGCCCAGGGGTTCGGCTCCGGCGTCCACGCGGGTCCCGGCGACCGGGCCGCCACTGGCGGCGGTGGTGGCGGCCCGGGAAGACCGGACTCTCCCGGCGGGGCCGGGCCGTCGGCGTCGTGCACGTTCTCCCCCTGGCTCGTCCGCCGGACCGGCACGGACTCGCCCGAGCACGCGTCCCCCCGGCGCTGGCCACCAGCATACGGACCGGCCGGGAGGCCAGGATCACGAAACGAAAACGCCGACCGGTGGCCACCAACACCGTTGTCGGGCGAAACTGTCGGCATGAGTGTCGAGGATCCGTACCTGTGGCTGGAAGACGTGACCGGCGATGACGCGCTCGGCTGGGTGCGCGCCCGCAACGACGAGACGCTGGCGGAGCTGACCAGCGGCGCGCGGTTCGCCGAGCTGCGTGACGAGCTGCGCGAGGTCCTCGACGCCGACGACCGGATCCCGTACGTGCGCCGCCGCGGCGAGCTCCTCTACAACTTCTGGCAGGACGCGAGCCACCCCCGCGGCCTGTGGCGGCGGACGACGCTGGAGTCCTACCGGCGCACCGAGCCCGAGTGGGAGCTGCTGATCGACGTCGACGCGCTGGCCGAGGCCGAGGGCGAAAACTGGGTCTGGCAGGGCGCCACCGTGCTGCGGCCGGACTACCGGCGCGGGCTGGTCGAGCTGTCCCGCGGCGGCGCGGACGCCACGGTCGTGCGCGAGTTCGACCTCGACGCGCACGAGTTCGTCGAGGGCGGCTTCCGCGTGCCGGAGGCGAAGACGCGGATCAGCTGGATCGACGAAGACCGCGTCTACCTCGGCACCGACTTCGGCGAGGGCACGCTGACCAGCTCCGGCTACCCGCGGCTGGCCAAGGAGTGGCGCCGCGGCACGCCGCTCGAGGCTGCGACTTTGGTCTACGAAGGCAAGCCCGAAGACGTCTCGGTCGGCGCGTCGCACGATCCGACCGAAGGCTTCGAACGCGACTTCGTCAGCCGCGCCATCGACTTCTACCGCTCGGAGCTGTACCTGCGGACCCCGGACGCGCTGGTCAAGATCGACGTCCCCGACGACGCGAGCGCGTCCGTCCACCGCGAATGGCTGCTGGTGCGGCCGCGGACGGCGTGGACGGTCGGCGGCGCGGACCACCCGGCGGGGTCCTTGATCGGCATCCGGTTCGACGACTTCCTGGCCGGCGACCGGGCCTTCACGACGCTGTTCACGCCCGACGAGCACACGTCGCTCGACTACTGGGCCTGGACGCGCAACCACCTGCTGCTCGGCACGTTGCGCGACGTCCGCACCGAGCTGCGAACCCTGACGCCCGGCCCGGACGGCTGGGCCGAGGAACCGCTGTCCGGCGGCCCGGAGTTCGGCGCCGCGGACATCTTCGACACCGATCCCGACGTCAGCGACGAGTACCTGCTGGACTCCAGCGGCTTCCTCCAGCCGTCGACGCTCAGTTATGGCCATGTCGGCGAAGAGGTCGAAGTGCTGAAGCAGGCTCCGGCGTTCTTCGACGCTTCGGGCATGAGCGTCGCCCAGTACTTCGCGACGTCGGAGGACGGCACGAAGATCCCGTACTTCGTCGTCCGGCCGTCCGGTGCCGAAGGCGGCCCGACGCTGCTGACCGGCTACGGCGGCTTCGAGGTCTCGCTGACGCCGTCCTACAGCGGGATGATCGGCCGCGGCTGGCTCGCGCGCGGCGGCACGTACGTCGTCGCGAACATCCGCGGCGGCGGCGAGTACGGGCCGAGCTGGCACACGCAGGCGATCAAGGCCGAACGGCACCGCGTCTACGAAGACTTCGCCTCGGTGGCCGCGGACTTGGTCGAGCGCGGCATCACGACACCGGAAAAGCTCGGTATCCAGGGCGGCAGCAACGGCGGTCTCCTGATGGGCGTCATGCTGACCCGCTACCCGGACCGGTTCGGCGCGATCGTCAGCCAGGTGCCGCTGCTGGACATGCGCCGCTACCACCAGCTGCTGGCCGGCGCGTCGTGGATGGCCGAGTACGGCGACCCCGACGAGCCCGCGGATTGGACGTACATCTCGAAGTACTCGCCGTACCAGAACGTCCACAGTGGACGGACATACCCGCCGTCGCTGTTCGTGACGTCGACCCGCGACGACCGCGTGCACCCCGCCCACGCCCGCAAGATGGTGGCGCGCATGCGTGAGCAGGGGCACGACGTCCGCTACCACGAGAACATCGAAGGCGGCCACGGCGCCGCGGCCGACAACGAGCAGCTGGCGTTCAAGTGGGCGCTGGTGTTCGAGTTCCTGTGGGAGCAGCTCACGAAGTGACGCGCGCGAGCACGAAGCACTGGAGCGTCGGCCACGGGCCGCGGGCCCGGTAGTACCGCAGCGCGACGACCTCGGCGGCGAGGTGGTCGCCGTCACCGGCCTTCGCGACGCCGTCGGCGGCCGGCTTCCGCTTCGAATTCCCGCGACCAGTTCATCGGTTGACACGCTACCAAGTTAGAATGCTAGCATCCTGTCATGGCGGACAAGGACGTCAAGCAGTTCAACGTGTACCTCCCCGCGGACCTGATCCGGGAGGTCAAGCACCACGCCGTCGACACCGGGCAGTCGCTGTCGGCACTCGTCACCGAGGCACTTCGCCAGTACCTCGCCACCGAAGGAGAAGAGCGATGACCATCGAAGCCGTGTACCTCGAGACCCACAACTGGGGCAAGGCGGCGAAGTTCTTCCAAGCCCTCGGCTTCGAACTCGACTTCGCCACCGACCACAACTCGGGGCTGCTGCGCAACGGCGACGGACCCTACGTCTTCGTCGCCGAGGTGCCCGAGAGCCAGCCGACCGGGATGAAGATCGTGCTCAAGGGCAAGGAGTTCACGCCCGGTGATCCCGTCGAGGTCGTCTCGCCCTTCGAGGACACCCACTTCGGGACCCGCGAGATGACCGTCCGTGATCCCGACGGGCGGGAGTGGATCCTGCAGGCGGGGAGCTGACGTGCGGCGCGCGCTGGGCATGCTGGTCGTGCTGATCGGCGTGCTCGTCGCGGCCGTCGACGGCACCGTCGTCGTGCTCGCGCTGCCGGCCATCCAGAGCGACCTCGGCAGCTCGCTCCCCGAGGTCACCTGGGTGGTCATCGGCTACCTGCTGGTCGTCACGGTGCTCGCGACCCAGCTGGGGCGGCTCGGCGACCTGTTCGGCCGGGTGCGGATGTACCGGGCCGGGTTCGCGGTGTTCGTCGCCGGGTCGGTGCTGTGCGCCCTCGCCTGGAACGCGGCGACGATCATCGCGTTCCGCCTGCTGCAGGGCCTCGGTGCGGCGCTCATCGCGGCCAACAGCGGCGCGATCATCTCCGAGCTGTACCCGCCGGCCGAGCGCGGCCGCGCCTACGGGTTCAACGCCCTCGGCTACTCCGTCGGCTCGGTGGTCGGCGTGCTGCTCGGCGGGGTCATCGTGACGTCGGTGTCGTGGCGCTGGATCTTCTGGATCAACCTGCCGATCGGCGTGGTTGCGCTGGTGCTGGCCGGGCGCGTCCTGCGTGACCGCGGCGAGCGGAACCGACGGCGGCTGGACGTCGCCGGCATGGTCACCCTCGGCCTGGGCCTGTTCGGGATCTCGTGGGCGATGACGTCGCTGGCCGCGGAACCACCGCGCTGGACGCACTTCGCCTGCCTCGCCGGCGGCCTGGTGCTGCTCGGGGTCTTCGTCCTCGTCGAGCTGCGGCACCCGGACCCGACCGTGGACCTGTCGCTGTTCCGCCTCCCAGCGGTCGCGCCGTCGCTGCTCGCGGCGCTGCTCCAGGGGCTCGGCAGCTTCGCGGTGCTCTTCCTGGTGATCATGTACCTGCAGGGCCCGCGCGGCCTGAGCCCGATCGACGCGTCGCTGCTGCTCCTGCCGGGGTACGTGCTCGGCGCCGCGGCGGGCCCGTTCGCGGGACGGCTCGCCGACCGGCTCGGGCCGGTGCTCCCGGCGACGGCCGGGCTCGGCCTTTCGGTGATCGCGCTGGTGATCTTCGCCCGGATGACCACGACCAGCAGCCTGTGGCTGCCCGTGCTCGGCAACGTCGTGATCATGATCGGCGGCAGCTTTTTCTACCCCGCCAACAGTTCGGCGGTGATGAAGGCCTGCCCGCCCGACCGGCTGGGGATCGCGTCGGGCGTGCTGCGGACGTTCGCGAGCATCGGCATGGTGCTCTCGTTCACGACGGCGATCCTGGTCGCGGCCCAGGCGATCCCGCGCGGCACGGCGTTCGCGATCTTCGTCGGCTCGGCCCGCCTGGACGGTCCACTCGCGACGGTGTTCACCGACGGGTTGAGCACGGCCTTCACCACGTTGACGGTGATCATGCTCGGCGCGGCTGCGCTGTCCGCGATCCGCGGCCGCCGCGCCGAACCGGCGATTTCCGGATAACCGCGGAACTACCTGAGCGTGTGATTCCCGGCCATTCACGCCGACATCACTTCGCATCCGGCCTACGCTGTTCCGGTCCCTTTCCGCCGTTGTCCTCCGGCGGGCGGGTTCCGCGCACCGATCGGGTATTCGCGCAGGTCAGCTGGCTCGACGGCCGGGTACGGTCCGAAGTGGGCAGATGTTCTGTCCCGGTACCCGGAACCCCGAAATTTCCGGTGCCGCAGCCAGGAAGGAACCCCGATCACTCATGTCCACCTTGCGGCGGCTCGCTTTCGCGGGCGCATTCGCACTGCCGATTTCCCTCGTCATCGCCGGCCCTTCGTCGGCGAGCACGTTCGACAGTCCTTTCGACACCTGGAGCACCGAAAGCTCCGGCGCGTACGCCGGCATCGGCGGCGCGGGCACCACCGACACCGAAGAAGGCACCGACTGCTGGGGCCACCACTGGTCGGAGGAGGACACCGCGGTGGCCGGCATCGGCGGGGCGGCCGTGGTGCACAGCGAAGGCTCCGGCGACGACACCGGCTGGACCGGCGGCTCGAACGACGCCGACGACGACGTGGCCGTGCCCCACCACGCCGCGCACCACCCGGACCCGGACCCGGACGCGGAGCCGGCCACGCACCACGCGCGTCCGGCCCACCACCACGATGCCGCCCGCCCGGCGCACCACCACAGCGACGACGACGCGAGCTACGTCGCCGATACGCAGTCGGCCGACATCGACGGCGCGACCTCGTCGCACGTCGAGAGCCACGCCGGCGACGACTACGCCACCTACGAATCCGGCGCGCTGACGGCGGGCCCCGACGGGGCGTCGTCCAGCGGCGTCCACTCGCTCGCGGTGCCCGGGTACGCCGGCTACCACAACTGGTACGTGGCCGCGGACGAGGACGGCGCCACCGTCCACTCCGTGTCCACAGTGGCCGACGCCACCGACGGCTGGGACGGCCGGCACCACGAAGACTGACCGCACGGCGGACGAGCCGGGCCCGCGCAGGGCCCGGCTCGGTCGTTGTCCGTCGGCGGTCGCGGGAGGAAGCCGGACCGCATGACGACCGCCGACGCCCCTGGCCACCACGAGCCTGGGGGCGGAGGGTGCCCGCGAGAGGCTCCCCGGCGGTTCGGTTTCGTCGCCGGTTTCCGAGGCGCAGCGGGCGTTCCGCTGACCCGGGCGACTCGGCCCGGGTCAGCGGGAACCGTCAGCTACAACCCGACGTCGCGCCGCAGCCTTCGCAGGCGTAGCACGAGCCTGCCGGGCGCATCTTCGTTCCGCACGTCATGCACAGCGGGGCGTCCGCCGCCTTGCCGAGGCGCAGCTCCATCAGCTCCGTCGTCGTCTGGGCTTCGCGGTGGGGGTGCTCCGGCTCCTCCGCGTGCGGCTCCGGCGAAGAGTCCACTGTGGAGCTCAACGCCTCGAGGTCGACGCCCGCGCCGCCGCCGTAGGTGGCCTCCACCTCCGCCGACCGCTCGTCCGCCGACAGGATGCCCAGCTGCGAACGCTTCTCGTACGGCAGGTAGTCCAGCGCCAGGCGGCGGAACAGGTAGTCCATCACGCTCGTCGCGATGCGGATGTCCGGGTCGTCGGTCATGCCCGCCGGCTCGAAGCGCAGGTTCGAGAACTTCGAGACGTAGAACTCGAGCGGGATGCCGTGCTGCAGGCCGACCGAGATCGACATCGAGAACGCGTCCATCACGCCGGCCAGGGTCGAGCCCTGCTTGCCCAGCTTGACGAAGATCTCGCCGAGGCCGTCGTCCGGGTACGAGCCCGCCGTCAGGTAGCCCTCCGCGCCGCCGACCGTGAACGACACCGTCTGGCTCGGGCGCTTCTTCGGCAGGCGCTTGCGCACCGGCCGGTACTCGACGACCTTCTCCGGCTCCGCGACCGCCTTCTCCTTCTTGGCCGTCGACAGCGGCTGACCGACCTTGCAGTTGTCACGGTAGATCGCGAGGGCCTTGAGGCCGAGCTTCCAGCCCTGGAAGTAGATCTCCTCGACCTCTTCGACCGTCGCCGACTCCGGCATGTTGACGGTCTTCGAGATGGCACCGGAGAGGAACGGCTGCACCGCGGCCATCATCCGGACGTGACCCATCGGCGCGATCGAGCGCTCGCCGACCGCGCAGTCGAACACCTCGTAGTGCTCCGGCCGCAGCCCCGGCGCGTCGACGACGTGGCCGTGCTGCGCCACGAACTCGACGATCGCCTCGACCTGCTCGGCCTGGTAGCCCAGCGCTTCGAGCGCGCGCGGCACCGTCTGGTTGACGATCTGCATCGAGCCGCCGCCGACGAGCTTTTTGAACTTCACCAGCGAGAAGTCCGGCTCGATCCCGGTGGTGTCGCAGTCCATCATGAAGCCGATGGTGCCGGTGGGCGCGAGCACGGACGCCTGGGCGTTGCGCCAGCCGTGCTTCGTGCCGATGTCGATGCCCTTCTTCCACTCCTCCGTCGCCAGCGCGCGGACCGCGGCGTCGTTGGCGTGGTAGGTGCGGACGAGTTCGTTCGCCGCCGCGTGCTTGCGCATCACGCGCTGGTGCGACTCGGCGTTGCGCGCGTAGCCCTCGTACGCGCCGACGGCCTGGGCCAGCTCGGCCGAACGCCGGTAGGACACGCCGGTCATCAGCGACGTGATCGCCGCCGCGAGCGCACGGCCGCCGTCGGAGTCGTACGCGTGGCCCAGCGCCATCAGCAACGCGCCCAGGTTCGCGTAGCCGATCCCGAGCTGGCGGAACTTGCGCGTGGTGTCGGCGATCGGCTCGGTCGGGAAGTCCGCGAAGCAGATCGAGACGTCCATCGCCGTGATGACGAACTCGACGGCGCGCGCGAACAGCGGCGCGTCGAACGTGCCCTCGGGCGTGACGAACTTGAGCAGGTTCAGCGAGGCGAGGTTGCAGCTCGAGTTGTCGAGGTGCATGTACTCGCTGCACGGGTTGGACGCGGTGATCCGGCCCGACTCCGGGCAGGTGTGCCAGTCGTTGATCGTGCCGTCGTACTGGATGCCGGGGTCGGCGCACTCCCACGCGGCCTGCGCGACGCTGCGGAACAGCTTCTTCGCGTCGGCCCGGTCGATGACCTCGCCGGTGAGCCGGGCGCGCAGGCCGAAGTCGGTGCCGTTCTCCACCGCCTGCATGAACTCGTCGGACACGCGGACCGAGTTGTTCGCGTTCTGGTACTGCACCGAGGAGATGTCCGCGCCGGAGAGGTCCATGTCGAACCCGGCGTCGCGCAGGACCTTGATCTTCTCCTCTTCGCGCGCCTTCGTCTGGACGAACTCTTCGATGTCCGGGTGGTCGATGTCGAGCACGACCATCTTCGCCGCGCGCCGGGTGGCGCCGCCGGACTTGATGGTGCCCGCGGACGCGTCGGCGCCGCGCATGAACGAAACCGGGCCGGACGCGGTGCCGCCGGAGGTCAGCAACTCCTTCGACGAGCGGATGCGGGAGAGGTTGAGACCGGCGCCGGAGCCGCCCTTGAAGATCAGGCCCTCCTCGCGGTACCAGTTGAGGATCGACTCCATCGTGTCGTCGACGGCGAGGATGAAGCAGTTGTGGACGCGGAGGTTCCCGGACAGGTACTCACCGGATTCCGTCTGGATGTCGTAGACCGGCATCTCGCCGCGGCTTTCGATCGTGGCGATCTCGAGCCGCTTCGTGTCCTCGGCCGCCAAACCCGGCTTCTCGAACGACGCCTCCAGCTTCGCGGTCTTCACGGGATCGATGAAGCCGATCTCGTCCGCGAAAATCCGGCGGTCGCCGGCGTTCTGGATCCGGATTCCCCAGAGGTCGTGTCGGTCCGGGCGGCTCTCCTTCTTGCGGCCCACGCGAGCGAAGATGCCGAACCTGGCCAGCAGCTGCTGGAGGCCCCGCACGAGCTCCTCGCCGATCATGTCCAGAGCGACCAACGTGGACCGTTCCCGCGCCGAGACGTAGCCCTCGGCCTGGAAGATGCTCCGCAGGTACGCAGCCACGACCGGGAGGGGCGCCGTGTGCAGGTGCGCCGGTACCTCCATGTCGGTCCCCCGGGCACGCAGCCCCCAGGCGTCGACGAAGTTTTCGAGAACGTTTCCGTAGAGCCGGGTCCGGCGGCAATCGAGCGTCTCGTCTTGCGTCTCGACGGTGCGTTCCTTGCGGTGGACGCCGGGGAAGACGTTGTCGAGCGCGTCGCGCACCCACGCCAGCTCGGCGTCGTTGACGGTCATCGCTTCGATGGTGAGCGAGCTGTTCGTCCCGTGGTACTGGCCGACGAATCCGTCCGACTGCAGCCAACCGGCGAGCGCGGCTTCGGCGATGTCGGCTTGCCGGATCTCTTCCTCACCGAAGGCGCTGCGTCGGTGCCATTCGAGCTGGTCGCCGACGTGCAGCTGCCCGGCGGGCACGAACTTCCCTCCGCCCGCACTCGCACGCCAGACGAGGTGATCCGCCGTCACGTCGAGCACGTGACCCGAGTTCGTCGTGACGCGCAGGACTTCCTTCACACCGTTGGCCTTGGTGGCGACGACCTTGGTCAGTCCGTGCGCGTCGTAGACCTTGGCTCCCACCGCGTTCAGCTCGACGAACCGGCCGATCGGCACGGCACCGCCGGGGGTGCTCACCAGCGCGTCGTACGGCTGGCAGGCGCTGACCTGCTGCTTCGACGCCGTGCCGACGTTGAACCAGACCGGGGAGTTGAAGCTGAAGACCTGGTGCAGCAGCATCCAGGTGAGCTCGTGCTCGAAGATCTCGAGGTCCTGCGGCGAGGCGAAGTAGCCGTGGTCGCGGGCGGCCTTGACGTAGGTCTTCACGACGCGGTCGATCAGCTGCTTGAGGCTGCGCTCGCGCTGCGGGCTGCCGACGGCGCCGCGGAAGTACTTGCTGGTGACGATGTTGGTGGCGTTGACCGACCAGAAGTCGGGGAACTCCACGCCGCGCTGCTCGAAGTTGACCGAGCCGTCGCGCCAGTTCGTCATCACGACGTCGCGCTGTTCCCAGGTCACCTGGTCGTACGGGTGCTTACCCTCGGTGGTGAAGACCCGCTTCACGCTCAGCCCGCCGGCCGCCTTGCTCTTCTTGCCGGCGGCCGCGCCGGCCCCGGTTCCCACGGTTTCGGTCATCGGTCGAACCCTCACTCCCGCAGCGGGACGGCTCAGTCGCCGTCTGCTCGCTGATCGCTCTCCTCCGGGGCAGCAGAACCCGCCATGGCCTCACGAAGATCGGCTATCTCCTTCTCGAAGTCCTCGACCGAGGAGAAGGAGCGGTAGACACTGGCGAACCGGAGGTAGGCGACCCCGTCGAGCTCACGCAGCGGGCCCAGGATGGCCAGGCCGACCTCGTGACTCGGGATCTCCGCCAAGCCGGCGGAGCGGATCGACTCCTCCACGCGCTGCGCGAGCTGCTGCAACGCGTCGTCGTCGACCGGCCTGCCCTGGCAGGCGCGGCGGACGCCGCTCACCACCTTGTCCCGGCTGAACTGTTCGGTGACCCCGGACCGCTTGACGACGGCGAGCACCATCGTCTCCGACGTCGTGAACCGCCGTCCGCACGACGCGCACGAGCGCCGCCTGCGGATCGCCTGGCCTTCATCCACCTCTCGGGAGTCGACGACCCGGGAGTCCGCATGCCGGCAGAACGGGCACCGCATCCGCCGATCACCTTCCCCTCTTCGCCGGCCGCCCGGTCGACGCCCGCGGCCACCATGCACCCCTGCACCTGGTGATCGTTTTGTGGACATCCGGTGGGTAAGAGCCGACCAGCTGTGGACAACTGCTGCCCAGTCTACCCCAACCTGTGGACCAACTACAGCGGTGTAACTACTACATATAGCGGGCGAGCGTAGAACTCGGAGGGGGCGTGCGCAAGCGACGCGGCCGGGTCGGAACCCGCCCGGGTGAGGCTGGGCAGGCCTCGGCGCGCGGGCTCGGGCGTGCTTTGCCGGGTGCCGGACCGCCGCGGGGCGGATGCCGGGGCGGCATCACCCTGGTGGAGCAGCGGGACCGTCGCTTCGGGTGCCCCGGCGAGCCCCGCGGGACACCACCTTCCGCGCGATCCGCGGTTTCACCGGAGCGGGTGATTCTCGCCGGGCACCCAGGCGGTTTTCGCGACGCGGAGGATGGCGGCGCCGGCGACCGGAACCGTCCACGACCGGACCGATACCGGCTCGCGCGTACGGCCACATGGACGCCGAGCGGCACCGTCACGGCGCGGGGACGGCGTCGGCCACCGGGACGGTGAGCGGCAGGCCGGGCACCAGGACGGCTCCGTCCAAGCGGTTCAGCTCCTTGATCCGGGCGACGACCGCGCTCGCGTCGCTTTCCGGCGCGAACCGCTCGGCCAGCGACGAAAGCGTGTCGCCCGGCCCGACCGACACCGTGGCGGTCCGCTCGGGCACCGGGGCGTTCACGGCGACGCCGCCGCCGAAGAGGCCCAGCCCGGTGACCACGAGGCAGCTCGCGACGGCCAGCGCGGCCAGCCACGGCCACCGCACCGGCACCCGGCGGGGCGCCGCGCACGGGGCACCGGCCGGGCGGCGGCCCGCGACGACGCGTGCGCGTGTCGGCGGGCGCTGCACCTCGCCGCGGCGCCCGCGCAGGACGCGGACGGGACGGGGTGGCGCCGGGACCGGGGTCGCCGGGCGGGCGTGCCCGCGTTCGGCCAGAATGGACATCCGAACCTCCTCGAAACCCTGGTGTCCGCCTGTTTCCGGGGCCGGTGCCGGCCCGTGGATCAAGGTCGAACAGGCGTTCTATCGAACGCCCGTGCGAAGGTCTACCACCTGCCACCGACAAAATCGAGCGGACACGGCGTGTCGATCGAACAGATGTTTGAAATCGTCGTGCCCGGGGGCTAACGTCGGTGACCAGGGCATCTGCCGGGCAGATGCCGCCGGCGAGGCTGCCCGCACCCGGCGGGCGGCGGCCGGCGCGCGATACGTGCAGCGAACGTCTGGGAGGCGACGCAGTGGCGAAGGAGAACAAGGCGGGCAGGACCAGTGGGTCCCCCGGGGGCAGTGTGCACCCCATGCCCGAGGTGTACGACGTGGACGAGACCCTCACCGTCCGCCAGCAGCAGGTCCTCGACGTGATCCGCTCGTGGGTGAGCCGGTTCGGCTACCCGCCGAGCGTCCGCGAGATCGGCGAGGCGGTCGGCCTGACGTCGACGTCGTCGGTGTCGCACCAGCTGCGCGCCCTGCAGCGCAAGGGTTACCTGCGGCGGGACGCGAACCGTCCCCGCGCGGTCGGCGTGCTTTCGGCGACCGACGACAACCCCATGGGCATCGAGATGGACCAGCAGCCGGTCATGCCGAAGGCGGCGTACGTGCCGCTGGTCGGCCGGATCGCCGCCGGTGGCCCGGTGCTGGCCGAGCAGGCCATCGAGGACGTGTTCCCGCTGCCGCGGGAGATCGTCGGCGAGGGCGAGCTGTTCCTGCTCAAGGTCACCGGCGACTCGATGATCGACGCGGCCATCACCGACGGCGACTGGGTCGTGGTCCGCCAGCAGCCGGACGCGGACAACGGCGAGATCGTCGCGGCGATGATCGACGGCGAGGCGACGGTCAAGACGTTCAAGCGCAAGGGCGGCCACATCTGGCTGATGCCGCACAACGAGGCGTACGACCCGATCCCCGGCGACGAGGCGACGGTGCTCGGCAAGGTGGTGGCGGTGCTGCGACGCCTTTGAGAGGGACTTCCGGGCTATCGCACGGCCCGGGAGGTTCACCGGATCGGATGATCTTGGCCGTGGGGAGCCGAGATTCGGAGCCGGCCCGACCGCGACGCGGAGACGGACAGGAAGCCCGGCCCTGTCCGCCACCGCGCCGGTCGAGGTTTCCTTCGCGCGGTGCGCAGGACTGCGCGGCTCAAGCGGCCGCGCCCCGCACCGCGCGAAGGACGGCCCGCCGGAACCCGCTACCGCATACCCCACCCGGCCGCCAGCAGCAAAGCACCAGCACACCCGACCCCAGCCGGATCCCGCTCAGCCCCTCCGGCGGCGCAACCGGCTGAACCCGAACCAGCCGAGTCCCACCACGGCCACCGCGATCCCCGCCGCCGGCAGGAGCGGGACTCCCCCACCGTCCGAACCGGACTCACCACCCGCGTTGGAAGCCGGCTTCCCGTCGGAAGACGGCGCGGCCGAAGCCGCCAAGGCAGCCGCGCCGCGAACCGCGCGGATCGGCTCGCCCACGCCTTCGCTCCCCGACAACAACGTCCCGTCGGGGTCGAACGCGATCGCCTCGCCCTGCTTCTCGCCCGGCAACGGGATCCGGACCGGTGTCCGCTGCAACGCCGCCCACACGTCCCCGTCCGGGGCCGCGTACACGTACGCGTCCGTGTAAGTCCGCAGCGCGACCACCGTTCCGTCGGCCGTCGACGCGCCACCCGTCACCAGGACCGAGCCGATCGCCCCCACCGGGCCGCCCTGGGTGTCGGTGGTGGCGATCTTCACCGTGCCGACCTTCTCCAGGTTCGTCGGCCCCGGGCTCCCCAACGGCCCGGACGGCCGGTACACGCGAGCCTCACCGAGGATGTCCTTGGTGATCAGGTACGGCGTCCCCGCCTTGTCCATGATCAGCGCTTCGGTGTCGTGCTGCCCGTCCGGGTACGTGAGCCGGTGCAGCGTCACCTTGCCCGCCGGGCTCAGCTCCAGGAGCGCGACCGTCAGCCGGCCCTTCTGGTTGTCCCCCGTGTCGGACAGCCACAGCGTCCCGTCCGGCGTCCTGGCCAGGTCCTCGACGTCGAAGGGGTCGGTCTTGTCGGTCAAGACCTTCTGGACCTTGCAGTCCCGCCCCAGCACGAACACCTGGACCTTGGTGCCGCCGTCGTTGATCGCGTAGAGCTTCGAACCGTCGGAGACCAGGCCGGACAGCTCGCCGATCCGCGAGTCCTTCACCATGCACAACGGCTCCGGAGCAGCCGGAGCCGCGGAAGCCGGGACCGGCCCACCGAGCACGCCCAAAGAAACTGCCGCACATGCGACCACCCAGCGCACCCAGCCACCTCCGTAGTGCGCAGTCCGCGTGGACCGCACACTACGGAGACGTCTCAGGCCCGGGTCGAGTTGGTCTCGTACTCGCGCAAAGCCGCGGCGAGGTCCGGGCGGACCCGCACCAGCAGGCGCGTGCCGTCCTCGGCGTGCTCCTCTTCGAGCACCTCGCCGTCCGCGTGCGCCCGTGAGACCAGCTCGCCGCGCGAGTAGGGCACGAGGACCTCGACGGTGACCTCCGGCCGCGGCAGGCGCTCGGCGATCACCTCGACGAGCTCCGCGATGCCCGCCCCGGTCCGCGCCGACACCGGTACCGAGCCGGCCAGCGCGTGCCGCAGCCGGGCGAGGCTGACCTCGTCGGACGCGTCGATCTTGTTGATCACCAGCAGCTCCGGCGGGAGCGGCTCCTTGCGCTTGCGGGTGATCTCGCCGAGCACCTCGCGCACGGCGCTGACCTGCTCCTCCGGCGCCGGGTCGGACCCGTCCACCACGTGCAGCAGCAGGTCCGCGTCCGCGGCCTCCTCCAGCGTCGAGCGGAACGCGTCCACCAGCTGGTGCGGCAGGTGCCGCACGAAGCCGACGGTGTCGGTCAGCGTGTAGCCGCGCCCGTCCGCGGTCTGCGCGCGCCGCGTGGTCGGGTCGAGGGTGGCGAACAGCGCGTCCTCCACCAGCACCCCGGCCCCGGTCAGCGCGTTGAGCAGGCTCGACTTGCCGGCGTTGGTGTAGCCGACGATCGCCACGCTGGGCACCTCGTTGGCCAGCCGCCGCCCGCGCTTGGTCTCGCGGATGGTGTCCATCGCCGCGATCTCGCGACGCAGCTTGGACACGCGCTTGCTGATCCGCCGCCGGTCGGTCTCGAGCTTGGTCTCACCGGGACCACGCAGGCCGACGCCGCCGTTCGCGCCACCGGCGCGGCCACCGGCCTGCCGGGACAGCGACGTACCCCAGCCGCGCAGCCGCGGGATGAGGTACTGCAGCTGGGCCAGCTCGACCTGGGCCTTGCCCTCCTTGGACCGGGCGTGCTGGGCGAAGATGTCGAGGATCAGGGCGGTCCGGTCGATGACCTTGACCTTCACCTTCTCCTCGAGCTGCCGCAGCTGGCCCGGCGAGAGCTCGCCGTCGCAGATCACGGTGTCGGCGCCGGTGGACCCGACGATGTCCCGCAGCTCCCGCACCTTGCCCGAGCCGATGTAGGTGGCCGGGTCCGGCTTGGGCCGCCGCTGGATGAGGCCTTCGAGGACCTCCGAGCCCGCCGTCTCGGCGAGGCGCGCCAGCTCGGCCAGCGACGCCTCGGACTGCAGGGCGGTGCCCTCGGTCCACACGCCGACCAGCACGACGCGCTCCAGCCGCAGTTGCCGGTACTCGACCTCGGTGACGTCCTCGAGCTCCGTGGACAGTCCCCTGACCCGGCGCAGTGACGCCCGGTCCTCGAGCTCCATCTCGCCTGTCGACGGGTCTCCGTCGTACAGGTCGTCGTCGTGGTCTTCGGTGTGTGTCAGTTCTGTCATCGTGCCTCCATGTTCCCACGATTCGCCGCGGGAACCGAACTTTTACGAACTGGGATAGGTGGCGAGGTAGACCGCGGTGCGTTCGGCGCCGGGACGGCGGGGGCGCGCGCGGAACTCCTCGAGCAGGGCGTTGAGCCGGGTTTCCAGCTCCGCTCGCTCCTCCGGGGCCACCTGGACGACCAGGCGCGACTGGTGCACGCCCTCGAATCCGGTTTCGGCGATCTCGGCCAGATAGGCCTCGAGCACCGCCTGTTCCACGTCCTGGTCACCGCATGAGTCGAGTGTCCACGAGAGCCCCGTCGAAAGATACGGAATTTCCTTCGCGCCCCGGGCTCCGCGGCGCGGGGGCTGCGCGGCGAGGAAGCCGGTCTCGACGAGCTTGCGCACGTGGTGCAGCGTCGTCGCCGGATCTCGGCCCAGCCTTTCGGCCAGCTCCTTGTTCGTCAGCGCCTCCGAGAAGGTCAACCGGATGATGCGCAGCCGTATTCCGGAGGCCAGCGCGGCGGCCTCGGCTTCGGTCGCGGCGCGTCGTTTCGCGGGGAGCACGCGCACAGCCTAGAGCGAACAGTGATTGACACTTTCCAATCACTCGGGCCAGACTCGGGCCATGTCCAGGGGGTCTCTCTTCTTCCACGCCGACTTCCGGCGGCTGTGGGCCGGCGACACGGCCAGCCAGTTCGGCGTGTTCGTCGGCAATACCGCCATCCCGCTGCTCGCGGCCGTGACACTGGCCGCGACGCCGTTCGAGATGGGGTTGCTGACCGCGGCCGAAACGCTCGCTTTCCTGCTGATCGGGCTGCCGGCCGGGGTGTGGGTCGACCGGCTGAGCCGCCGCCGGGTCATGCTCACCGCCGACTTCATCCGCTTCGCGCTGCTGCTGAGCGTGCCGGTCTGCTGGTGGGCCGGTGTGCTGACGCTCGCGCAGCTGCTGGTGGTCGTGCTGTTCGTGGGCATCGCGACGGTGTTCTTCGACATCGCGTACCAGTCGTACCTGCCCTCGCTCGTCGGGCGGGAACACCTGCTGGAGGGCAATGCGAAGCTGCAGGCCGTCCAGTCGACCGCGCAGATCGCCGGGCCGAGCGCGGCCGGTGGGCTGGTCCAGCTGATCAGCGCCGCCAACACCGTGCTCGTCACCGGCCTCGGCTTCCTCACGTCGGCCCTGTGCCTGCTCCGCATCCGCACGAGAGAACCCGAGCCGGACCGCGGCGCTCACGCCCGGCTGCTCCCGCAGATCACCGAGGGGCTGCGCTTCGTCTTCTCCGACAAGCCGTTGCGGGCGATCGTGGGCACCACGGGGACGGCGAACTTCTTCGGCGGCGCGTTCACCGCGGTGTACGTGCTGTTCCTGACGCGGACCGTCGGGCTGCCGCCGGCCGCGGTGGGCGTGTTCATGGCGGTCGGCGGCGCCGGCGGCATCCTCGGCGCGGTCTGCTCGGGCGCGCTCACCCGGCGGGTCGGCCAGTCCCGCGCGATCTGGCTGATCCCGCTGGTCACCATGCCCGGCCACCTGCTGATCCCGCTCGCCGCGCCGGACTGGCGGCTCGGGCTCGCCGGGCTCGGTGGGGCCGTCGGCTGGTTCGGGATCACCGTCTACAACGTCGCGCAGGTTTCCTACCGCCAGGCGATCTGCCCGGACCGGCTGCTCGGCCGGATGAACGCGAGCGTGCGGTTCGTCGTCTGGGGCACCATCCCGCTCGGCGGGCTGCTGGGCGGCGGGCTCGGCGAAGGGCTCGGGCTGCGCGGCGCGATGTGGGTCGCGGTCGCCGGCGAGGTCGCGGCGGTGCTGTGGGTCGTCTGCTCGCCGCTGCGGCGCATGCGCGATCTGCCGACCACGACGAAAAGCGGTTCTCCGGCCGCCTAGAGTTGCTTCATGAGTACCCCAGACGAGCGCCCGAGAGTCCCGGACAAGGTCGGTGTCGACGGTCTGGAGGCCAAGTGGGTACCCGTATGGGAATCCACCGGTGCCTACCGTTTCGACCGTACGAAGACCCGCGAAGAGATCTACTCGATCGACACCCCGCCGCCGACGGTCAGCGGATCCCTGCACATCGGGCACGTGTTCTCCTACACCCACACCGACGTCCTCGCGCGGTTCAAGCGGATGCGCGGGCTCGAGGTGTTCTACCCGATGGGGTGGGACGACAACGGCCTGCCGACCGAACGCCGGGTGCAGAACCACTTCGGCGTCCGCTGCGAGCCGTCGCTGCCCTACGACCCGGATTTCCGGCCGCCGGAGAAGCCCGGCAAGGACGTCGTGGCCGTCTCGCGCCGGAACTTCGTCGAGCTGTGCGAATCCCTGACCGTGACCGACGAGAAGGTCTTCGAAGAGCTGTGGCGGCGGCTCGGGCTGTCGGTCGACTGGACGATGACCTACCAGACGATCGGCCACGATTCGCGGTTGATCTCGCAGCGCGCCTTCCTGCGCAACCTCGAGCGCGGCGAGGCGTACCAGGCCGAGGCGCCGACGCTCTGGGACGTCAGCTTCCGCACCGCGGTGGCGCAGGCCGAGCTGGAGGACCGTGAACGCCCGGGCGCGTTCCACGACCTCGCGTTCACCGCCGAAGACGGCTCGGACGTCGTGATCGCGACGACGCGGCCGGAGCTGCTGCCCGCGTGCGTCGCGCTGGTCGCGCACCCCGACGACGAACGCTTCAAGCCGCTGTTCGGGAAGTCCGTGCGGACGCCGGTGTTCGGCGTCGAGGTGCCCGTCGTGGCGCACCACCTGGCGGATCCCGAAAAGGGCCGCGGCATCGCGATGGTCTGCACCTTCGGCGACACCACCGACGTCACGTGGTGGCGTGAGCTGCGCCTGGCGACGCGGGTGGTGCTGGGTCGCGACGGCCGGTTCCTGCCCGACGCGCCGCACGGCGTGCCGGCCGGGGCGTACGCGCCGCTGGCCGGCAAGACCGTCCACACGGGACGCGAGATCATGGTTCGCCTGCTGCGTGAAACCGGGGCCCTGCACGGGGAACCGCGGCCGATCACGCACTCGGTGAAGTTCTACGAGAAGGGCGACAAGCCCTTGGAAATCGTCGCCAGCCGGCAGTGGTACCTGCGCAACGGCGGGAACGACCCGGCGTTCCGGGAGAAGATGCTGGCGCGCGGCGAGGAACTGAACTGGGTGCCGAAGCACATGCGCGTCCGGTACTCGTCGTGGGTCGAGAATCTCGCCGGCGACTGGCTGGTCAGCCGCCAGCGGTTCTTCGGCGTGCCGATCCCGCTGTGGTACCGGGTCGGCGCCGACGGCGAGCCGGACTACGACGACCGTTTGCTGCCGGACGCGTTGCCGGTCGACCCCAGCAGCGACGTCCCGCCGGGCTTCACCGAGGACCAGCGCGGTGTCCCGGGCGGGTTCGTCGCCGAAGCCGACGTGATGGACACGTGGGCGACGTCGTCGCTCACGCCGCAGATCGTCGGCCGGTGGACCCTCGACGACGACCTCTTCGAGCGCGTCTTCCCGATGGACCTGCGGCCGCAGGCGCACGAGATCATCCGCACCTGGCTGTTTTCGACCGCGGTGCGCGCGGAGCTGGAGCACGGCGTGCTGCCGTGGCGGGAGACGTCGATCGCGGGCTGGGTGCTCGACCCGGACCGCAAGAAGATGTCGAAGTCCAAGGGCAACGTGACGACGCCGGTGGACTTGCTGGAGCGGTTCGGCTCGGACGCGGTCCGCTACTGGGCGGCGAGCGCGCGCCCCGGCGTCGACACGGCGGTGGACGAGGGCCAGATGAAGGTCGGCCGCCGCCTGGCGACGAAGCTGCTCAACGCGAGCCGGTTCGTGCTGGGCCTCGGCGTGCCGTCCGCTTCCGCCGTGGCGGTGGAGCCACTGGACCGGGCACTGCTGGCTTCGCTCTCCACGGTCGTTTCGCAGGCGACGGCGGCGTTGGAGGCGCTGGACTACGCGCGGGCGCTGCAGGTGACGGAGACGTTCTTCTGGACGTTCTGCGACGACTACGTCGAGCTGGTGAAGGGCCGCGCGTACGGCGACAGCGGCCCCGAGGGAGCGCAGTCGGCTCAGGCGGCGCTGGTGACGGCGCTGTCGGCGGTGCTGCGGTTGTTCGCGCCGTTCCTGCCGTTCGCGACCGAGGAGGTCTGGTCGTGGTGGCGCCCGGGGTCGGTGCACCGGGCGTCCTGGCCCACGGTGTCGGCGTCCGACGGCGACCCGGAACTGCTGACGCTGGCGGGCGAGGTGATCGCGGCCGTGCGCCGGGCGAAGACGGACGCGAAGGTGTCGATGCGCTCGCCGGTGGAGACGCTGACGGTGACCGGCCCCGAGGAGGTGCTGGCGCGGTTCGCGGCGATCGAGCCGGACATCCGCGGCGCGGGCGCGATCGCGGACGTCAAGACGGGCGAAGGCGACTTCGCGGTGGAAGCGAAGATCGGCTGACGCCGGTGGGTCGCCGTCACGAACCGGCGGCGGCCCACCAGGCTTCGTCGATCTCGCCGCGCGCCACGATCTCCGCGGGACCCGACAGCGTCGATTCGCCGCGCGACACCGTCACCTCGACGCGGCCGCCCGGGACGTCCACCGTGGACACTCCCGTGTCCGTGCCCGCCAGGTGCAGGGCCGCTGCCACCGCGGCCACCGTGCCCGTGCCGCACGCCCGGGTCTCGCCGACGCCGCGCTCGTGCACGCGCATCCGGAGCGCGCCTTCGCCGAGGCGGTTGACGAACTCGAGGTTGACCCCGTGCGGGAAGACGTCGTGGTCGAAGTCGGGCTGGTCGCGCAGGTCGAGGTCCGCGACGTCGTCGTCGATCAGCGACACCAGGTGCGGGTTGCCGACGTTCACCGCCACGCCCGAGAACGGCCGGCCGGCCACCACCGTCACCGACGTCCCGGTGATCGTCGCCGGTCCCATCCGCACGGTCACCGAGCGGTCCGGGTGCACCACGAGCGGGCGGTCGCCGGCGCGGGTGCCGATGACGAACTCGCCCTCGGTCTCCAGCCCGGCTTCGACGAGGTAGCGGGCGAAGACGCGGGTGCCGTTGCCGCACATTTCGGCGATCGAGCCGTCGGCGTTGCGGTAGTCCATGAACCACTCGCCCGCGGACGGGATTTCGAGCGCGGCGGCGCGGACGACGCGCAGCACGCCGTCGGCCCCGAGGCCGCGGTGGCGGTCGCACAGCGCGGCGACCCTCGCCTCGGTCAGCTCGAGGCGGCCCGCCGCGTCGGGGAGCAGCACGAAGTCGTTTTGCGTGCCATGCCCCTTGAGGAACTCGATTCCGCCCATGGGGTCAGATTACCGGCCCAGGGTATGCAGGACACGTGCGGCCAGCCCGGTTTCCGCGCCGTCGAACCAGTGGATCCGCTTGTCGCGCCGGAACCAGGACCGTTGCTTCCGTACGAAGCGCCGCGTGGCCTGCGCCGTCGCCGCGGCGGCCGCCTCGAAGTCGCCTTCGCCGTCCAGTTCGGCGAGCACCTGCTGGTAGCCCAGCGCCCGCGACGCCGTCTTCCCCTCGCGCAGCCCACGCTCGGCCAGCGCGCGGACTTCGTCGACGAGCCCTGCCTCGAACATCCGCCGGACGCGCTCGTTCACGCGCTCGTCGAGCTCCTCCGGCTGCCGGTCGACGCCGATCACGACGGTGCCGTAGCGGGCCGGACCGGGCTGGGGCAGGTTCGCCGAGAACGGCTCGCCGGTGATCTCGATGACCTCGAGGGCACGCACGATCCGGCGCGTGTTGGTCGGCAGGATCGCGGCCGCCGCGGCCGGGTCGCGTTCACCCAGCCGGGTGTACAACGCGGCGGTGCCGAGCGAGACCGCCTCCGCGTCCAGCCGGGCGCGCACGGCCGGGTCGGTGCCCGGGAACCGCAGGTCGTCGAGCACGGCCTGGACGTAGAGCCCGGACCCGCCCGCCAGCACCGGCACCTTGCCCGCGGCGAGGAGCCGTTCGATCTCGGCGCGCGCGTCGCGCTGGTAGGCCGCGACGGACGCCGTCTCGGTCACTTCCAGCACGTCGAGCAGGTGGTGTGGGACGCCGCGGCGCTCGTCCTCGGTGGCCTTGGCGGTGCCGATGTCCATGCCCCGGTACAGCTGCAGCGCGTCGGCGTTGACGACCTCGCCGTCCAGCTCCAGCGCCAGCGCCACGGCCAGCGCGGTCTTGCCGGTGGCCGTCGGCCCGACCACCGCCACGGGACGGATCTCGGGCGGCGCGGCGGGGCTGGTCACGGCGGCTGACGATACCGGCGGGCCGCCACGGAGCGTCCACCGGAAGTAGGATCACGAGCTTCGAGTGGCCCATCCAGTACCACGGTGCGCGCTGAGCTGCTTGAATGCCGCTTGGGGCCGTAGCATCCGAGCACGGCCCGTGACGACCGCATTACCCGGCCCCGCTTCCGCGGCGGGGCGCCCGCGCGAGCGGGCGTACAGGCGATAAGGAGCCTGCGATGGCCCAGGAGAACACTTCCACCGGTACCCCGGCCCCGCACCCGGTGCCGCACGCGCTGCACGCCGGGCACGCCGCCCCGCCCGTGCCGCCCGCCGAGCCCACCCCGTCGACCTGGGGCCGGATCGACGACGAGGGCACCGTCTACGTCAGCACCGCCGAGGGTGAACGCGCCGTCGGCGTCTGGCAGGCCGGCAGCCCCGACGAGGGTCTCGTGCACTACGCCCGCCGCTTCGACGACCTGCGCACCGAGGTCGAGCTGCTGGAGACCCGCCTGGTGTCCGGCGCCGGCGACCCGAAGCACGCGCTGTCGAGTGCCACCCAGATCCGGGACGGGCTGGCCGAGGCCGCCGTCGTCGGCGACCTGGCCGCGCTCGCCGCCCGGCTGGAGTACGTCATCGGGCACGCGGAGAAGGCGCTGGCCAGCGCGAAGCAGGAGCGCGAGGTGGCCCGCGCGGCCGCCGTCGCCCGGAAGCAGGAGCTGGCCGAGGAGGCCGAGAAGATCGCCGCCGACTCCACCCAGTGGAAGGCGGCGGGCGACCGGCTGCGCGCGATCCTGGACGAGTGGAAGACGGTCAAGGGCGTCGACCGCAAGACGGACGACGAGCTGTGGAAGCGGTTCTCGAAGGCCCGCGAGGGGTTCAACCGGCGCCGCGGGTCGCACTTCGCCGAGTTGGACAAGCAGCGCGCGTCGGCCAAGCAGCGCAAGGAAGAGCTCATCGCCGAGGCCGAAGCCATCAGCGAGTCCGAGGACTGGGGCGAGACCGCCGGCCGCTACAAGGACCTGATGACCGAGTGGAAGGCCGCCGGCCGCGCGCCCAAGGACAGCGACGAGGCCCTGTGGCAGCGCTTCCGCGCGGCGCAGGACAAGTTCTTCGCCCGCCGGTCCGCGGTGTTCTCCGAGCGGGACGCGGAGTTCACGCAGAACGCCGCGCGGAAGGAAGAGCTGCTGGTCGAGGCCGAGAAGATCGACGCGGCGGCGAACCTCGAAGCGGCCAAGAACGCGCTGCGCAAGATCCAGGAGCAGTGGGACGAGATCGGCAAGGTCCCACGCGAGCGCATCCGCGAGCTCGACGGCCGGCTCAAGGCCGTCCAGGACTCGGTGAAGTCGGCCGAAGACAGCCGCTGGCGCCGCACGGACCCGGAGGCCCAGGCCCGCGCCGCGCAGTTCCGCGAGCGCGTCGAGCAGTTCGAGTCCCAGGCCGCGAAGGCGCGGGCGGCGGGCGACGAGCGCCGCGCGAAGAAGGCCGACGAGCAGGCCGCCCAGTGGCGCGAGTGGCTGCAGGCGGCGGAGGCCGCGGTCGCCGACCGCTGAGGTTTGTTCTCGGAGGCCCCTTCGCTGCGGCGAGGGGGCCTTCGGTCGTCTTGTCCACAGCGCCGCCGTGATGTGGACAAGCCGGCCGCGCGGGGCTGATTCCGGGCGGTTCCGTCGGTGGGCGCCGATACGCTGAAAGCGGGGGCTCCCCCAGGGAGGGCGGGCTCTGCTCGGCCGGCTCTGCTCGGCCGGCTCTGCTCGGCCGGCTCTGCTCGGCCGGCTCTGCTCGGCCGGCTCTGCTCGGCCGGCTCTGCTCGGCCGGCTCTGCTCGGCCGGCTCTGCTCGGCCGGCTCTGCTCGGCCGGCTCTGCTCGGCCGGCTCTGCTCGGCCGGCTCTGCTCGGCCGGCGGGACCGGGGCAACGTCTCGGCCGCGCCTTCGCCGACAGCGGCCCGAACGTCGTGGGCGACTCTTTCCCGGCCTCGGGCGAGGTGAACGATGTCCCAGCCTTGCGCCGACGCCGCTCCGGCGAGGGGTTATCGGACGGTTAACGCGTCACCCGAAGCGGTGTGACGGGCTGCACGGCCGGGGGTCTTCGGGCGCTTTCCGCGGCCGGCGGTGCTCCACTTCGATCATGAGCAAGACATCGAACCTCGTGTCCGCACTGGTCATCGCCTGCACCGTCGCGCTCGCCGCCCCGGTCGTCGCGCTGGCGGCGACGGGTCCGGCCCCCGCCGCCGTTCAAGGGCACAAAAAGCACCAGGCCAAGCTCGAAGCGAAGGCCGACAAGACCCGCGTCAAGGTCGGCGAAGAGACGAAGATCAAGGGCTCGTTCGCCGACCTGGGCGGGCAGGAGAGCGTCACCGGCGGCGAGCCGGTGATCGTCCAGCGGCTCCAGGCCGGCGTCTGGGTGGACCTCACCACCGGCACCTGCCGGCCGAACGGGAACTTCGTGTTCAGCCTGAGCTTCAGCGTCCGGGCCAGCCTGTCGCTGCGGGTCTACCACCCGGAAACCGACCTCTACGTCGGCGTCGTCTCGAACGTGATCGGCCTCGTGGTGATCTAGGACCGCGAGAACGCCGTCCGCATCCACTGCGCCGCCAGGCAGATCATCGCGACCCAGGCGATGATCAGGCCGTACCCGGGTCCGCCGCCCGCGGCTCCGCTGGCGTGCGACGACTGCTGCGACCAGATGGCCAGCAGCCCGTCCACCGAAGCGAACCAGCCGCCGGCGGCGCACACCCAGGCCAGCCACCACCGGCGCGTCACCAGCGCGAGCGCCGAGGCGAGGATGCCGACGCCGGTCGACGTCGCCGCGAACAGCTGCGGGATGCCGCCGCCCTCGCCGGCCAGCACCTGCCAGCCGGCGTGCTCGCCGACCCACGGCAGGAGCAGGCAGATCAGCAGCACGAACGTGAACACGGCGATGGTGAACCCGCGCCGGCCCAGCTCCACCGTGCGGGACGCGCGGTCGCCGACCTCGTCGATCTCGGCGGCCAGCTCGGCCAGCTCGCCGTTGCCCTTGGACTCCGTCACAGCGCACACCCGCTCACCGGCTCGAGCTGCGCGGCCGGGGCACCGAAGCCCGGCAAGCCCAGCGTGACGCCGCTCGTCTTCGGCCGGAGCCCCGCCTCCGCGTTGTCGCCGGCGCGCGTCCGCCGGTGGGACAGCAGGTCGCCGTCGGCGACCAGGTGGTGCGGGGCACCGTAGGTCACGATCGTCTCGACGACGTCGCCGGGCCGGACCGCGCGGTCGACCTGCGGACCGGCCGGCGTGAAGTGCACCAGGCGCCCGTCGCGAGCGCGGCCGCTCATCCGGTGCGTCTCGGCGTCCTTGCGGCCTTCGCCCGCGGCGACGAGCAGCTCGACCCGGCGGCCGACGATCTTCTTGTTCTCTTCCCAGGAGATCGCGTTCTGCAGCTCGACCAGGCGGTCGTAGCGCTCCTGCACGACGGCCTTGGGCAGCTGGTCCGGCATCGTCGCGGCCGGCGTGCCGGGGCGGATCGAGTACTGGAAGGTGAACGCGCTGGAGAACCGCGCCTGCTCGACGACGTCCAGGGTCGCCTGGAAGTCCTCCTCGGTCTCGCCGGGGAAGCCGACGATGATGTCGGTGGTGATCGCCGCGTCCGGCATCGCCGCGCGGACCTCGTCGAGGATCTTCAGGAAGCGCGCCGAGCGGTAGGACCGCTTCATCTCGCGCAGCACCCGATCGGAGCCGGACTGCAGCGGCATGTGCAGCTGGTGGCAGACGTTCGGCGTCCCGGCCATCGCCTCGATGACGTCGGAGGTGAACGCGGCCGGGTGCGGCGAGGTGAAGCGCACGCGCTCCAGACCGTCGATGGTGCCGCAGGCGCGCAGCAGCTTCCCGAAGGCCAGCCGGTCGCCGAATTCGACGCCGTAGGAGTTCACGTTCTGGCCGAGCAGCGTGACTTCGAGCACGCCCTCGGCGACGAGCGCCTCGACCTCGGCGAGGATCTCCCCCGGCCGCCGGTCGCGTTCCTTGCCACGCAGCGCGGGCACGATGCAGAAGGTGCAGGTATTGTTGCACCCGACCGAAACGGACACCCAGCTCGCATAGGACGATTCGCGGCGCGCGGGCAGCGTCGAGGGAAAGGTCTCGAGCGACTCGAGGATCTCGACCTCGGCCTCGGCGTTGTGCCGGGCGCGCTCCAGCAGCGTCGGCAGCGACCCGATGTTGTGCGTCCCGAAGACGACGTCGACCCAGGGAGCCCGCTTGACGATCTCCCCGCGGTCCTTCTGCGCCAGGCACCCGCCGACGGCGATCTGCAGATCGGGGTTGGCGACCTTGTCGGGACGAAGGTGCCCGAGGGTGCCGTAGAGCTTGTTGTCCGCGTTCTCCCGGACGGCGCAGGTGTTGAACACGATCAGATCGGGCTTCGCCCCGTCCTCGACGGGGGTGTACCCGGCATCCTCGAGCTGCCCGGCGAGCCGCTCCGAGTCGTGCACGTTCATCTGGCAGCCGAAGGTGCGGATCTGGTACGCCCTGGGTGCCTGGTTCTCGGTCATCGCTCTTCAGGGTAGCCCTCCCCTGAGCAGGCAAAGCCGCCGCCTACCTGCTTGTTCCTCCTGGCGGCGGGTCGCTGCGTACCTGGGCTGGGAAGCCCGCCCGAAGCCATCGCTGACGCCCGCCTGACCTGTGTGCCGTCCAGCACGGTCAGGTCGAGCGGTCTCCCGGCCGAGCCGCCGGATCCAGGTTGTGCGCGGGCCTGCCCTCGCGGGTCGTGCGCACCCCGCGAGGGCAGGCCGCGGAGTCGTCACCAGCCGACGGCGACCTCCAGCCACTGCGGGTTGCCGTGGGAGACGAACGAGGACTGGCCGGCCACGTCGTCGTACGGGAAGCCGTACGCCAGGTGGTTGATGCCGTGGTCATGCCAGAACTTCGCGTAGTAGTTCGCCGGGGCGGCCTTGTAGTAGTTCGCCGGGTCCTGCCACTGCGACTGCGGGAGCTGCGCCGTGTGGCGGTTCAGCGCCGCGCACATGTCCGGGTTCCCGGCCAGTGAACCGGCACAGCCGGTGATGTTCGACGTCGGCTCGTTGACGCCCACCGACTGCGCGTAGGCGGTGAAGTAGTTCGCGTACTTCCCGCCCGCGCGGAAGTCCGGGGCGCTGCCCGGGGCCGGGATCCGGTACGGCGCGTTCACCGTCGCCAGGCCCTTGAACTCCGTGGGCACCTCGGCCTGGAACTTCGCGAACGTGGCCGAGCGGTCCTCCTGGAAGGTCCCGTAGTCGTCGCCGACCTGGACGTCGTAGCCGTCGTGCGCGTGCAGCCGCATGGCCAGCTTCAGCGCGAACGCGTCCACCCGGGTGGTGTTGCCGTTGAACACGTCCGGGCCGACGGTGAACTCGATGAAGTCGGCGTACTGGCCGTTCGGGGTGCCGAGGTAGAAGTACATCCGGCCGGCGGAGTTGGCGGGCATGTCGATGTAGGGCTGCTCGGCGATCGAGTGCGTCTGGCCGCCGAAGTTCCAGTACACCTGGCTGTCCGGGTACTTGCCGTTGGTGCGGTTGAGCACCTTCACGGTGAGCACGTTGTGCGCGGCCGGGATGCTCGCGGTGTCGCCCCAGAACGAGTCGGGCGGGACACCCGCGCCGGGCGGCGTGGTCCCGCCGCCGGTGCCGTACACCTGGAACTCCCACAGCGAGACGCCGTACGGGGTGGCCCGCGCGGTCGCGTAGAGCCGGACGTACCGCCCCGAGCCGGTCACGTTCAGCGTCTGCGTGCCGCCGGTGCCGGTCGTCGTCTGGTACACAGTGGACCACGTGGAACCGTTGCCGGACAGCTGGATCTGGTACGCCGTGGCGTAGGCGGCCTCCCAGTTCAGCACGACCCGGCTGACCGTCGCGGCCCCGCCGAGGTCGACCTGGATCCATTGTGGATCGCTGAACTGCGAGGACCAGCGGGTGCCGGTGCTGCCGTCCACCGCGGCGCTCGCGGGCGTTCCGGCGTTCTCCACCGACGACGCGGTGGCGGGTTTTCCTTGCGAGATCAGGGTGTCCGCCGCGTGGGCCGACGGTGCGGTGAAGCCGAGCACGGCGACCGCGAGGGCCGCCGCCAGCGTCGCCAAGCGGGTGCCGGGTCCGCGGCGAAGACGCCGCGGCAGGGTGTTCGAGGGCATGGTTCCTCCCTGGCCGGGGAAGTGGGCGGACCCGCCGCCGGTCAGGGGACGGCGTCGTCCGGCTCGTCCCCCGAGCGCCGGGCGGATGCCCTCGAGGGCCGGCCGGGGACGATGGGGAAAAGGTTCATACCACCGGCCCCGGCCTGTCAACCCTTGACAGTTCGGCGCTTCGGAGCGATCCTCGGAACCGGTTTCACCTCGACCCTCTGCGTGGCGCCGCCACCCGCCCAGGGGCCGGCTTCCCTGGAGTCAGCCATGTTCAGCGGTGCCCTGCGCGCGTCCCCCGTCGCGCGCCGCAAGTGTCAGCGGCCGTGTCAGCGCAGTGGCCGTCGACGAGCAGGGTCGGCGACCGCAGCGGGCTCGCCGCAGCGTGGTAGTAGAAAGTCGTCGCCGCGTGCCCGCCCGGCGCGTCCGTGTCGCCGTCGGTCGCCACCACCCGTCGGCGACGTCGGTGCGCACCCGGCCGCCGACGTCGTCGTCCGCCTCCGACGCCGTGACTTCCGCGCCGGCCCGGCGCGCCGCGCTCGACCCCGCCGGCTCGCACGACCACGACGTCCCTGCCGCACTCCCTCCGTCCGCCGGACAGTGCCCGGATTGCCGGTCGCCCACCACCGGGCCGCCCGATCTGGCACGATCGGGCGGTGGCCACGACGCGGCGGGGGCGAGCGCTCGCGCTGGCGGCTGCCCTGCTCCTGGTGCTGGCCTCCTGCAGCGCCGGCTTCGGCGACCTGAAGCTGCGGATCGCCGCGGGCAACCCCGGCGGCGTCTACGACAAGCTCGCCCAGACCCTGGCCACGGCGTGGGCCGCGGGCCTGGACATCGAACGGCCCACCGTGCTGCAGACCCAGGGCTCGCCGGACAACCTCGACAAGGTGCTCGCCGGGCAGGCCGACGTCGCGTTCGTCGCCGCGGACGTGGCCGCCGACCGCTACAAGCGCGACCCGCGGCTGGCCACCCTCGCCCGGATCCACGACGACTACCTGCACATCGTCGTGCGCACCGACTCCGACATCCGGACCGTCGAGCAGCTGCGGGGCCACAAGATCGCGACCGGCTCGCCGTCGTCGGGTGTCGAGTACATCGCCAGCAGGCTGCTGGAGGCGACCGGGCTCACCGGAGCGGTCACCACCAGCGCCCACGGGCTCGACGACTCGGTCAAGGCGCTGCTGAACGGCGACATCGACGCGTTCTTCTGGTCCGGCGGCCTGCCGACGCCCGTGCTGGCCGGGTACAACGACAAGCAGTCCCTGCGCCTGCTCGACATCGCCGACGTGATGCCGAAGATGCAGGAGCTCAACCAGGTCTACGGCACCGCGTCCATCCCGGCGAGCACCTACAACCAGCCGGGGCCGGTGACCACGCTGCTGGTGCCGAACTTCCTGGTCGTCCCGACGTCGATGAGCGACGACGTCGCCGAAGCGCTGGTCCGCGGCCTGTTCGACGCCCGCCAGCAGCTCGCGACGGCCAATCCGGCGGCGCTGTCGATCGACGTCCACCCGGGCATCGAGACCCAGCCGATCCCGCTGCACCCCGGCGCGCTGCGCTATTACCGGGCGAAGAAGGCCTAGGCTGCCGGGAACGTCATCGTGACGCGCAGGCCGCCGCCCTCGGGCAGGTCCAGCGCCAGCTCGCCGTCGGAGTGCGCGGTCAGTTCGGACACGATCGCCAGGCCCAGCCCCGACCCCGGCACGTTCTGGTGCGCCGGGCTGCGCCAGAACCGGTCCAGCGCGCGGTCGAGCTCGTCGGGCGGCAGCCCCGGCCCGTGGTCGCGCACCGACAGGCGGACCCGGTCGCCGTCGCGCTCGACAGCGACCCGGATCTCGGTGCCGGCCGCGGTGAACTTGAGCGCGTTGTCGAGCAGCGCGTCGAGGATCGTCTCGGCGCCGCGCGGTGGCATGCGGACGCGGGCGCCGTCCCCCGCCGCGTCGACGACCAGCCGCACGTCCCGCGCCTCGCCGACCACCGACCAGTCGGCGACCCGCTCGGCGACGGCCTCGTCCAGCACCACCGGGTCCAGCTCGCCCCCGGACGCCTCGGCGCGAGCCATCGAAAGCAGGCCGTCCAGGATCTGGTGCAGCCGCCCGGCGTCGACCCGGGCGGCCTCCAGGTCGGCGGCGGCCGGCTCGTCGTCGACGTGGCCGTCGAGGTTCCCGAGCCGGATCTTCAACGCCGTCAACGGGTTCCGCAGCTGGTGCGAGGCGTCCGCGACGAACGCGCGCTGGGCGGCCAGCGCGCCCGACACGCTCTCGGCCATCCGGTCGAAGGAGCGCCCGAGCTGCCGCAGCTCCGGCGGCCCGCCGCCCTCCCCCACCGGCTCGGCCTCCCGCCCGCTGACCACCGACGCCACCAGCGCACCGGTCGCGTCGTCGAGCCGCTTCACCGGCTTGAGGATCCACCGCACCACCGGGATCGCCACGGCCAGCGCCAGCACGAACGCGAGGATCCCGCCCGCGGCGAGCAGGAGCCACCACCACAGCACGGCGGCGCGCTCGGAGTCGGTGGCGGACACGGTGAGCACCGCCCCGCGCACCTCGCCGTCGGCGAGCACCGGCTCGGCGAGCACCAGCGGCGTCGAATCCCACGGCATCAGCACGCCGGCGGGCTGCGACCGGCGGCCGGCCAGCGCCTCGTGGACGGGGTCGCTGATCCGCACGTCCTTGAGGTCGATCCGCGCGGCGGCCGGGCCGAGCGAGGTGACGACCGGGCTCCCGTCCTGGTTGACGACGACGACCTGGACGCCGTAGACCTCGGTGTAGCGGCGCACGTCGGGCTCGAGCAGGTAGGGCTTGTTGTCCAGCAGCGGGCGCTGCGCCAGCGACGCGAACCGGGCGGTGTCGGTGAGGCGGTCGAGGAACAGGTCCTGCTGCGCACCCGCGGCGATCGAGATGGCCAGCGGGACGCCGAGGCCGAACACCAGCAGCGCCACCAGCGTCAGCACGATGCCCTGCAGCCGGACGCGCACGCCGTCAGCTCCGGGCGGCCTGGCCGCCGAGCCGGTAGCCGACCCCGCGGACCGTCTCGATCAGCGCCGGGCGGCCCAGCTTCGTCCGCAGCGTCGCGACGTGGACGTCCAGCGACCGGCTCTCCGCGGGACCCCGGTGCCCCCACACCTCGGTGAGCACGTGCTCGCGCGAGCACACCGCGCCACGCGCGCCCGCCACGAGGGCGAGCACCTGGAACTCCTTGCGGGACAACGCGATCGCGCGCCCGTCGACCAGCACCTCGTGCCGGGCCAGGTCGACGCTGACATCACCCACCTTGATGACGACCGGCTCGGTGACGGCGTGCTCCGGGCGCCGCCGGCGCACCGCCTCGACCCGGGCGAGCAGCTCCTCGACGTCGTAGGGCTTGACCAGGTAGTCGTCGGCGCCCGCGCGCAGGCCGCGGATCCGGTCGTCGACCTCGCCCCGGGCCGACACGACGATGATCGCGACGTCGCTGACCGCCCGGATCTGCGTGCAGAGGGTCACGCCGTCGATGTCCGGCAGGCCGAGGTCGAGCAGGATGACGTCGACCTCGTGGACGCGCTCGAGCACGCCGGCGCCGGTCGCCAGCCGGGCGATCGCCAGGCCACGGCGGGTCAGCGCCGGGATGAGCGCGCCCGCGACCCGGTCGTCGTCCTCCACCAGCAGCACCCGCACCCGTCCGCCTCCCATGGTGACCTGCTTCACCGGCCGGTAGCGCCGAACTCTAGGACGTCGCGTCGCCGGCCGCACGGGCCACCCGCACGGTGACGCTCGGTGACCATTCTGCGACACCGACCCCGATACCCCCAAAATGGACATCGATACGCAGTTGAAACCCTAAGTATTGCTCAAGCCGCCTTGCGAGCCGGTAAAGCAACGGTAGGTTCTCGCCATCGCGTGGTGACCCACGCCGCATTCGAACGACCCTGGAGGCCAGATGACCGCGGAGGTGGCGGCGCCGATGATCAAGGCGTCCGCCGTGAACAAGTACTTCGGCGACCTGCACGTGCTCAGGGAGATCACGCTCGAGGTGCCTCGCGGCCAGGTGGTGGTGGTGCTGGGTCCGTCGGGGTCGGGCAAGTCGACCCTGTGCCGGGCGATCAACCGGCTCGAACCGATCAACTCGGGCGAGATCGCCGTCGACGGCGTCCCGCTGCCCGCGGAGGGCAAGGCCCTGGCGGCCCTGCGCGCCGACGTCGGCATGGTGTTCCAGTCGTTCAACCTCTTCGCGCACAAGACGATCGTCGAAAACGTCATGCTCGCGCCGATGAAGGTCCGCAAGGCTTCGAAGGAAGAAGCTCGCAAGACGGCGATGGAGCTGCTGGAGCGCGTCGGCATCGCCAACCAGGCCGACAAGTACCCGGCGCAGCTTTCGGGCGGCCAGCAGCAGCGCGTCGCGATCGCGCGGGCGCTGGCCATGCGGCCCAAGGTCATGCTGTTCGACGAGCCGACCTCGGCGCTGGACCCGGAGATGGTCCAGGAGGTCCTCGACGTCATGACCGGCCTGGCCAAGGACGGCATGACGATGCTGGTCGTCACCCACGAGATGGGCTTCGCCCGCCGGGCAGCCGATCGGGTGATCTTCATGGCCGACGGCGAGATCGTCGAGGACACGACCCCGGAAGCGTTCTTCACCGCGCCCAAGAGCGAGCGCGCGAAGGACTTCCTCGGCAAGATCCTGACCCACTGAATACGTTCCGCGCCGCCGTTCGCGTCGCGGGTGACGACACACAGGAGAGATTCACATGAGGATCCGCACCCTCGCGGTGGGACTGCTCGTCGGTGGTCTGACGCTGACCACGCTGACCGCCTGCGGCAAGGAAGGCACGCCGGCCTCGCCCGGCTCGGGTGACCAGAACGGCTCGAGCGCCGCCGCACTGCCGACCTACCCGGTCGCAACGGGCGTCGACCTGGCCGGCTCCCCGGTGTTCGCCAAGATGAAGGCGGCGGGCGCGCTGACCGTCGGCGCCAAGGACGACCAGCCCGGCCTCGGCCAGAAGGACCCGACGACCGGCAAGTTCGAGGGCTTCGACATCGAGATCGCGCGGCTGGTTTCGGCCGGCCTCGGCTTCGACCCGTCGAAGATCACCTTCCGCACGGTCGACTCCGGCGCCCGCGAGCAGACGATCGCGAACGGCGACGTGAACTACTACGTCGGCACCTACTCGATCACCGACAAGCGCAAGGCGCTGGTCTCCTTCGCCGGGCCGTACTTCCTCGCGGGCCAGGACCTCCTGGTGCGCAAGGACGACACGTCGATCACCGGCAAGGACACCCTCAAGGGCAAGAAGGTCTGCTCGGTCACCGGCTCGACCCCGATCCAGAAGGTCCGCCAGGACAACCTGACCGAGCCCGGCAACATCGTCGAGTTCCAGAAGTACTCGCAGTGCGTGGAGAAGCTCCTGTCGAAGGACGTCGACGCGGTCACGACCGACGACGCGATCCTCAAGGGCTACGCGGCCCAGGACCCGGACAACCTGAAGGTCGTCGGCCAGACGTTCTCCACGGAGAAGTACGGCATCGGCCTGAACAAGGACGACAAGGTCCTGCGCGACAAGGTCAACGAGATCCTGCAGAAGGCGCTGGACGACGGCACCTGGGACAAGATCTACGCCGCGACGCTCGGCAAGTCCGGTTCGCCGGCCAAGAAGCCGACCCTCGAGAAGTACTGACGTGACACGAGGCCGGTGGATCGGGTTTCCCGGTCCACCGGCCTTCCTCATCCACCACTTCACCTGACCACGGCCGCGGGGAAGGCTCCATGAACGTCCTGCTCGACAACCTGGACCTGTTCGGTCCGTTCTTCCTCCGCACGATCGAACTGTTCGTGCTCTCCGCCGTCGGCAGCCTGATCTGGGGCACGATCCTGGCGATGCTGCGGGTGAGCCCGGTGCCCGTCTTCCGCGCCGTCGGCACGGCGTACGTGACGATCGCCCGGAACACCCCGCTCACGCTGGTGTTCGCGTTCTTCGTGTTCGCGTACCCGCTGCTCGACATCGTCAAGGTCGACTACTTCCCGGCCGCGGTGATCGCGCTGACCGTCTACACCTCGGCGTTCATCTGCGAGGTGGTGCGCTCGGGCATCAACACGGTGCCGGTCGGCCAGGCCGAAGCGGGCCGGGCGCTGGGCCTGACCTTCGGGCAGATCCTCGGCCAGGTCGTGCTGCCGCAGGCGCTGCGCTCGGTCGTGCCGCCGCTGATCAGCACCTTGATCGCGCTGCTGAAGAACACCACCATCGCCGCCGGTTTCTCCGTCGCCGAGGCCGGCGCGATCCGCTCGTACCTGTCCGAACGCGGCGAGAACCAGCTGGTCGGCCTGCTGTGGGTCGCGCTCGGCTTCATCATCCTCGTCGCCGTGCTGTCGTTCGTCCAACGCAGCCTGGAGAAGCGCTGGAGCGTCGCCCGATGAGCAACGTCCTGTTCGACGTCCCGGGCCCGAAGGCACGGCTGCGGTACCGCGGCTACGCCGTCGTCGGCATCGTCGTGGTCGTCGCGTTCATCGCCTACATCGGGTGGCGCTTCTACGACAGCGGCCAGTTCACCGCCCGCAAGTGGGAGTGGCTGGAGTACGCGCAGGTCCAGAGCGATCTCGCCAACGCGGTGCTGCAGACCCTCGAGGCGTTCGCGGCCGCGGCCGTGCTCGCGCTGATCTTCGGCGCGGTCTTCGCGGCCGGCCGGCTGTCCGACCACGCGTGGATCCGCGGGATCGCCGGGTTCGTCGTGGAGTTCTTCCGCGCCATCCCCGCGCTGATCCTGATGTTCCTGTTCTACTTCGGCCTGCCCACGGTCGGCGTGCCGACGACGCCGTTCCTCGGCGTGGTGTTCGGCTTGACGCTGTACAACGGCTCGGTGCTCGCGGAGGTCTTCCGCGCGGGCATCCAATCGCTGCCGAAGGGCCAGAGCGAAGCCGCGTACGCGCTGGGCATGCGCAAGACGCAAGTCATGTTCCTGGTGCTGCTGCCGCAGGCGATCCGGGCGATGCTGCCGACGATCATCAGCCAGCTCGTCGTGCTGCTCAAGGACACCGCGCTCGGCTTCATCATCACGTTCCAGGAGCTGCTGTACTACGCGCGGTACATCGGCTCGCAGGGCACGTTCGGGCGGCCGATCGTGCCGTCGACGATCGTGGCGACCGGCATCTACGTCGCGATGTGCCTGCTGCTGACGGCGCTGGCGACGTACCTGGAGCGGCGCAACCGGCGCAGCAAGAAGGTACTGGGCACGCCCCCGACGGCGGTGCAGGAAGCCGTCGCCGCTTCCGCCTGAGTCACCCGTTCGAGGCCCCCGGGATCCGTCCCGGGGGCCTTGTCCTGTCCGGGGGTCTCCCCTAGCGTCGGGCGCATGGGTGTCGCACTGGTGACCGGCAGCTCCCGCGGCCTCGGCCGGGTGATCGCGCGGAGACTGGCGCGCGACGGGTTCGCCGTCGCGGTCAACGGCCACCACGACGACACCGACCTCAAGACGTCCGCCGAGGGCATCCTCGCCGAAGGTGGCCGGGCGGCGGCGTTCGCCGCGGACGTGACCGACCGGCGGCAGGTCGGCGAGCTGGTCGACGCCGTCACGGCGTTGCTGGGCCCGATCACCGTCCTGGTCCTCAACGCGACCGGCCCGCAGCCGGAGGCCCCGGTGTCGCAAGTGGACTGGCCGGACCACCTGGCGCAGCTGGACTTCTTCGTCCGCTCGCCGGTGCTGCTCGGGCACGCGGTGCTGCCGGGGATGCGCGCCCGCGGGTACGGCCGCATCGTGCACGTCGACTCGGAGGTGGCGGACCGCCCGCCACCCGGCCGCTCGGCGTACGCGACGGCGAAGAGCGCCCAGATCGGCCTGACCCGCGCGTGGGCGCGCGAGCTGGCCCCGGACGGCATCACGGTGAACACGGTCGCGCCGGGGTTCGTCCCGGTGGAGCGCCACGCGGAGGTCCCGGCCGCGGAGCGCGAGGACTACCGGGCCTCGGTCCCGGCGGGGCGCCTGGGCACCCCGGACGACATCGCGGCGGCGGTGAGCTTCTTCGCGTCGGAGGAAGCCGGATTCGTCACCGGTCAGCGACTGCTGGTGGACGGCGGTCGCGCCCTCGGTTGACCTGCAACACCACCAGCACGCCGAGGATCAGCACCAGGGCCGACGCCAGCGCCGTCCACATCGCGACGTGCAGCTGGAGCAGCCCGCCCACGAAGGCACCCACCAGCATCGCGCCCACGGCCGCGACCTTCCGCACCGGATGCGACCCCGCGCCGCCGGCCGCCTTCGAGTCCGCCGCGAAGCCCGTCAGCGTCATCGTCAGTACCGTCGTCGTCAGGTCGGGCGCGCCGATCCGGCGGACCGTCGCGTTCTGCAGGCCCATCGCCACGCCCAGCACGACGATCAGCAGCTCGCTGCCCAGCCGCGGGCCGGCGCCGAGCGTCGCCGACAGCACCACCGCCACCGCCACCAGCGCCGCTTGGACCGCGGTCGCTTGGCGGAGGGCGTCGTAGTCGTCCCGGCGGGCCAGCCGCCCGCCGGCGAGCGCGCCCGCCAGGAAAGCCAGCACCGCGGTCAGCGACGCAATCACCGAAAGCGTCGTCTCCCCCGCCGCCGCGAATCCGAGGAACACGACGTTGCCGGTCATGTTGGCCACGAACACCCGGCCCAGCCCGAGGAAGCTGACGGCGTCGACGACCCCGGTCACGACGGTCAGCGTCAGCAGCAGCGCGGCCAGGTCGCGCGGTTTCGGTTCAGCCATGCAGGCAGTCAACCACCGCGCGGGTCGGCGCGCGGTGTCCGAGCGCGTCGGTGCTGTCGGCGAACCGGTCGATCGAGCCGACCGGCAGCCGGATCGGCGACCCGGCGAGCAGCGACGTCCCGAACCGCTCGGCGTGGATCACCCGGGGTTCGATCGGGTCGGTGAAGCCGAGCGCGTTGTGCGACTCGGCGAGGTATTCGCAGGCCGCGACGAGGTGCCGTTCGCGCTCCCGCCAGTTCGTCGCTGCGAGGGCGCCGGTGAGGTGCGGGTCAGCGCGGCGGCGGGCAGCCCGGGTCGCGCACGCCGGGGTGGCGCGGGTCGAAGCCCAGGACTTCGAAGCCGGGCCCGACCAGCGCGGCAGCGTGCGGACCGCCGACGGCCGGCGCGACCGCTTCGGCGTAGAACCGGCGGCTCGGTTCGATTCCGGAAAGGACGTCATGAATGCCAGTCTGGCTTACCAACGCGCGAAGCGCGCTTCATTCTGCGAAGCTGTTTCGCAGCGCTTCGCGAGCGGAATCCGTTGTCGCACAGCCAGAACAGCAACATCCGTTCCGGTGAACCCCTGCGCGGCAGGAGCCGTTTTGTCGGTGGTTGCCTTTAACGTGCGGGCATGACCGAAAAGAGCACCGTGCGCACGCGGGAGATGGGCTTCGAGTTGAAGTCCCAGCGCGAGGCGAAACAGATGTCACTGCGCGAGGTGGCCCGGCGCGCCCACTGGTCGGCGTCGAAGGTGTCCGGCTGGGAGAACGGCAGGCGCATCTCGCCGATCGACTTGGCGATCTACCTCGCGCACTGCGGCACCGAAGCGCCCGAGCGCGAGCGGCTGCTGCACCTGACCCGGCCGCCGAGTGAGCTGTACTGGGTCCGGCCGTACTTCGACAAGCTCGTCGACCCGATGAAATCCCTGATCATCCAAGAAAACCTGGCAACCACGGTGATCTCGAACAGCCCGGCGGCGCTGCCCGGCATGCTCCAGACCGAGGACTACGTGCGCAGCATCTACGAGCTGTCCGGGCGCTACACCACGGATCGGCTGAAGACGCTGGTCCAGGCGAGGATCGACCGGCAACGGCTGCTGCAGCGGCAAAACCCGCCCCACTGCGTCTATTTCGTCTACGAGCACAGCCTCAGAACAATCCTGCGCGACCCGGCGCTGATGCACGAACAGCTGCAGTCCCTGGTGCTGGCCACCAATCTCCCCCACTGCACGATCCGGGTCGTGCCCGCCTCCGCGCCGCCGTACCACCTGGTCGGCAGCCGGTTCACCATCCTCGAGTTCGCCGAACACCCGCCGGTGGCCTACGAAGAGACGTTCGCCGCCGGGCTGTTCGTCGACGACCGGGTGGCGGTCGAAGCCTTCTACGTCCTCCGCACGCGCCTGGAACAGGCGGCCTTGTCCGAACGCGAGTCCCGGGAGTTCCTGGTCCGCCTGGCCGAGGAGTTCGATGTCATGGCGAATTGACCGGCCCGCCGTCGCGCCAACCCCATGGGTACGGATTGTCGAGCAGCATTCCGAAGCCCGCGCACCGCACGGTCCCCCGAGCCTGGGCCACGCTCAGCTGACGCGTTCCCCGTCGTGCCAGACTGCCCGGACCCGGGCGGGCAGATCCGTCACGTCGAGGTCCGTGCCGTCGAGCAGCACGAGGTCCGCGCGCAGCCCCGGCTCGACGCGGCCGCGGTCGTCGTCGAGCCTGAGCAGCCGCGCCGCCTCGGACGTCGCTGCCTTCAGGGCGGCCGCGTCGCCCAGCACCGCGGCCAGCAACCGCAACTCGGTCGTCAAGTCGACATGGGGACGCTGGGCCAGGTCGGAGCCCGCGGCGATCCGGACGCCCGCCTCCACCGCGAGGCGCAGCGAACGGCGGTGCGTGCCGGCGAACTCGGTGTCGCTCATCGGCGACAGCGTCGGCACGTACCAGGCGTCCGCCAGGGCCGTGACGGCGGCGTCGTCGAGGAAGGTGCCGTGCTCGATGCTGCGCGCCCCCGCACGGGCGGCTGCCACCACCGCCGGTGCCGTGTGCGCGTGCGCCAGGACGTCGCGGCCGCAGCGGCCGGCCTCGTCGACCACGGCGGCGAGTTCGTCGTCGGCCGGGCGGACGTCCACGCCCGCGCGGACCGCCCGTATCGAGCCGCTCGCGCCGACCTTGATCCAGTCGGCGCCCGCGCGCACCATCCGGCGGACGGCCGCGCGGGCCGCGTCCGGTCCGTCGAACAGCGGGTCCGGTAGCGACGGGTCACCGTAGTTGTCGACGGCGCCCGCGGCCGGATCCCACACGTCGCCGAGCCCGCCGGTCGGCCCCAGCTGGCGCAGGCTGACCAGCAGGTCCGGCCCGGCGATCCAGCCCTGGGCCAGCGCGTGCTTGAAGCCGGCGTCGGCGCCCCAGGCGTCCCGGACCGTCGTGATCCCCCGCGCCGGCAACCGCCGCAACACCGGCACGGCTTCGAGGACGCGGGCGCTGCGCGGCAACGGCTCGGACCGCCGGAACGCGACGTGCACGTGGCAGTCGATGAGCCCGGGGAGCAGCAGCCCACCCGAGCAGTCGACGGGCGAGCCGTCGAGGCCCAGCCCGACTTCGGCGATCCGCGTGCCGTCGAGCCGGACGTCCGCGCGGGTCCTCTCGCCGGTCTCGGGGTCGAACACGTGCGCCCCGGCGAGCACCGTCACCCGAGCGCCTTGCGGTAGACGAGGAAGTCGCACGGCGTGGCCAGCGACGGCGCGAGGTGCGGGTAGTCCACGGCGAGGTCGGCGCGGTGGGTGACGCGGTAGCCGAGCCGGTCGTACCACTGGGCGAGGAACTGCTTGGCCGGGTGCGTCCACTCGCGCGGCACCAGCAGTTCCAGCTGCATCTCGCGGCAGCCCGCGTCCCGGCTCGCCTGTTCGGCGAAACGGACCAGTTCCCGCCCGATGCCGAGGCCGCGTCGCGCGGGGTCGGCCGCGAGCATGCCGAACTCGCCGGTCGTGTCGTCGAGCCGCTGGACGCGCACCGAGCCGGCGAGGTCACCGTCCACGAAGGCGACGGCGATCTCCCCGGCCCGCACGAGCGCGGTCACCTCGTCGGCGGACGTCCGGTCGGTGTTCCCCTGCCAGAGGCCCTTCTCGGACTCGGCGTAGACGTGGTTGACCAGCGCCGTGATCCGCTCGATCACGGCGCGGTCAGCCGACGGCGGCAAAAGCTCGATCTCCATGCCTCCACCTTGCCAGGTGGAGCCGGGTCACTTCTCCCGGCGGAAGAGCTTGTTGCCCAGCCACACGATGGGGTCGTACTTGCGGTCCGCGACGCGCTCCTTCATCGGGATGAGCGCGTTGTCGGTGATGTGGATGCCCTCCGGGCAGACCTCGCTGCAGCACTTGGTGATGTTGCAGTAGCCGAGGCCGTGCTCCTCCTGCGCCGCGTCACGCCGGTCCGCGACGTCGAGCGGGTGCATCTCCAGCTCGGCGATGCGCATCAGGTACCGCGGCCCGGCGAACGACTCCTTGTTCTCCTCGTGGTCGCGCACCACGTGGCAGGTGTTCTGGCACAGGAAGCACTCGATGCACTTCCGGAACTCCTGCGACCGCTCGACGTCCACCTGCTGCATCCGGTACTCACCGGGCTTGAGGTCCGCGGGCGGGGTGAACGACGGGATCTCCCGCGCCTTCGTGTAGTTGAACGAGACGTCGGTGACGAGGTCGCGGATCACCGGGAACGTCCGCATCGGCGTCACGGTGATCACCTCCTCCTCGGTGAACGTCGACATCCGCGTCATGCACAGCAGGCGCGGGCGGCCGTTGATCTCCGCCGAGCACGAGCCGCACTTGCCCGCCTTGCAGTTCCAGCGCACCGCGAGGTCCGACGCCTGGGTGGCCTGCAGCCGGTGGATGATGTCGAGGACGACCTCGCCCTCGTTCACCTCCACCGTGAAGTCCTGCAGCTCGCCGCCCGTGTCGTCGCCGCGCCAGACCCGGAAACTCGCCTTGTAACTCATGCCCTGCTCCCGGGGTGCGCTTCGAGCTCGTCGTCGGTGTAGTACTTCCCGAGTTCGCCGAATTCGAACAGCTCCAGCAGGTCCTGCCGCAGCGGCACCTGCTCCTCCACCGTGACGCCGATGTCCGGGACGACCGGGTTGTCGCCCTCCGACGCCGCACACACCAGCAGCTTGTGCCGCCACTCGGCGTCCATGGCCGGGAAGTCGTCGCGCGTGTGCCCGCCACGGCTCTCGGTGCGCGTCAGCGCTGCCTTCGCGACGCACTCGCTGACCATCAGCATGTTGCGCAGGTCGATCGCGAGGTGCCAGCCCGGGTTGAACTGCCGGTGCCCTTCCACCGTGACGCGCAGGATCCGCTGCCGCAGCTCGGCGAGCTTCGTCAGCGCCTGCTCGATCTCCCCGGCCTTGCGGATGATGCCGACCAGGTCGTTCATCGACTGCTGCAGCTCGGTGTGCAGGGTGTACGGGTTCTCGGCCGTGGCGCCCTCGGGCGGGTCGAACGGCGCGAGCGCCATCTTCGCCGCGGCGTCCACATCGGACTGCCCGACCGCGGGCCGCTCGGTCAGGCCGAGCACGTACTCGGCCGCGCCGAGTCCGGCGCGGCGGCCGAACACCAGCAGGTCGGACAGCGAGTTGCCGCCGAGCCGGTTGGACCCGTGCATGCCGCCCGAACACTCGCCGGCGGCGAACAGGCCGGGCACGCTCGCCGCGGCCGTGTCCGGGTCGACCTCGATGCCGCCCATGACGTAGTGGCAGGTCGGGCCGACCTCCATCGGCTCCGCCGTGATGTCGACGTCCGCCAGCTCCTTGAACTGGTGGTACATCGACGGCAGCCGCTTCTTGATCTCCTCGGCCGGCAGCCGGCTGGCGATGTCGAGGAAGACGCCGCCGTGCGGCGAGCCGCGCCCCTCCTTGACCTCGGAGTTGATCGCGCGGGCCACCTCGTCGCGGGGCAGCAGGTCCGGCGTGCGCCGGTTGTTGTCCGCGTCGGCGTACCAGCGGTCGGCTTCTTCTTCGCTTTCCGCGTACTGGCCCTTGAAGACGTCGGGCACGTACTCGAACATGAACCGCTTGCCGTCGGAGTTCTTGAGGACGCCGCCGTCGCCACGCACGCCCTCGGTGACGAGGATGCCCTTGACGCTCGGCGGCCAGACCATCCCGGTCGGGTGGAACTGGACGAACTCCATGTTGATCAGCTTCGCGCCCGCCCGCAGCGCCAGCGCGTGACCGTCGCCGGTGTATTCCCACGAGTTCGACGTCACCTTGAACGACTTGCCGATGCCGCCGGTGGCGAGCACGACCGCGGGTGCCTCGAACAGGATGAACCGGCCGCTCTCGCGCCAGTAGCCGAAGGCGCCGGCGATCTTCCCGTCGGTCGTCAGCAGCTCGGTGACCGTGCACTCGGCGAAGACCTTGATCTTCGCCTCGTAGTCCCCGGTCTCGGCGAAGTCCTCCTGCTGCAGCGAAACGATCTTCTGCTGCATCGTGCGGATCAGCTCGAGGCCGGTGCGGTCACCGACGTGCGCGAGCCGCGGGTAGGTGTGCCCGCCGAAGTTGCGCTGGCTGATCCGGCCGTCGGCGGTGCGGTCGAACAGCGCGCCGTACGTCTCCAGTTCCCAGACGCGGTCGGGCGCCTCCTTGGCGTGCAGCTCGGCCATCCGCCAGTTGTTGAGGAACTTCCCGCCGCGCATGGTGTCGCGGAAGTGGACCTGCCAGTTGTCGTTCGAGTTCGCGTTGCCCATCGACGCCGCGCACCCGCCCTCGGCCATCACCGTGTGCGCCTTGCCGAACAGGGACTTGCACACGACGGCGACGCGGAAACCGCGTTCGCGTGCCTCGATCACAGCTCGGAGACCGGCGCCACCGGCACCGATCACCACCACGTCGTAGCTGTGCCGTTCGACTTCGGTCATGAAAGAATTCCACCTCGGAACTGGGGACGTCGTTGTCGGGAAGGGCAGGGCGTCAGTTCACGAATCTCAGGTCCGTGATCGCCCCGCTGGCCACGAGCATGACGTAGAAGTCGGTCAGCACCAGCGTGCCGAGCGTCGTCCAGGCCAGCGCCATGTGGCGGGTGTTGAGTTTCGTGACCTGCGTCCAGATCCAGTACCGCACCGGATGCTTGGAGAAGTGCTTGAGCCTGCCGCCGGTCACGTGCCGGCACGAGTGGCAGGAAAGCGTGTACGCCCACAGGAGGATCACGTTGCCGAGCAGGATGATGTTGCCCAGCCCGAAGCCGAAGCCGCCGGTCTTCCCGTGGAACGCCATGATCGCGTCGTAGGTGTTGACCAGCGAGACGATCAGCGCGACGTAGAAGAAGTAGCGGTGGACGTTCTGGATGATGAGCGGCAGCCGCGTCTCGCCGGTGTACTTCGCGTGCGGTTCCGCGACCGCGCAGGCGGGCGGGGAGAACCACACGGCCCGGTAGTAGGCCTTGCGGTAGTAGTAGCAGGTGAGGCGGAACCCGAGCAGGAACGGCAGCACGACGAACCCGAGCGGGATGAACCCGGGCAGGTCGCCGAACCAGTGGCCGAAGTGGCTCGAGCCCTCGACGCAGGACGTGGAGAGGCAGGGTGAGTAGAACGGCGTCAGGTAGTGGTAGTCGGGCACCCAGTACGCGGTGCGCACGAACGACCGGACCGTCGCGTAGATGATGAACGCCGACAGTCCGAGCACGGTCAGCAGTGGCTGCAGCCACCACCGGTCCGTACGGAGGGTGCGCTCGGCGATCCGGGCCCGGTTGGGGGCCTGGACGCCGGTGCCGACGCCGTTGTCAGCGGGAGCGCTCACCGCTGGTCGCGCTTGTAGCCGCCGACGCCTTCGTCATCGGCGCCGTGCCAGAGCGCCGGGTCGTAGGGGGTGTCGGGCACCGGGACGCGCTCGGCGGCCTTCGCCTGCGCCGGCACGGCGAGGGGCGTGCCGTCGAGGTCCGCGGTGTCGATGTCGAGGCGCTCCACGTCGTTGGCGAGCCTGCGGACCGCGGAAGCGTCGCCGTAACGAGAGCGCAGTGCGCCGACGCACTGCCTGAGCTGGCCGATGGTTCGCCGCAGCTCGGCGATCTCGGAGGTGGACATCATGCCTCCCGTGTGGTGGGGCTGGCAGGGAACCGGCGACGGCTTTGCCACGCGTCGTGCAGTGTGACAACTAGCACACTAACGGTTGTCCAGGTGATCGGGGTCACGCGGGTGGATCTTCTGAATCGATTTTGATTCGGCGTTTTCCCGAGGTACTGTGGCCAGTGTCACGACCCAGAGGCGTCAGCGCTGCCGTCCCGCGGACCACCACACACCAGTGATCCGGAGCCGGACATGAGCCCCACCTCCTTGAACGAGACCGTCGCCGAAGTCACCGCCCGCATCGCCGGGCGCAGTGCCGCGACCCGGACCGCCTACCTCGACCGCATGGCCGCCGCCTACGAGGAAGGCCCGGTCCGCCGCGGCCTCGCGTGCAGCAACCTCGCCCACGGCTTCGCCGCCATGGAAGGCGCCGACAAGGAGGCGCTGCGGGCCGCGCGCGCCCCCGGCGTCGCGATCGTCTCGTCCTACAACGACATGCTTTCCGCCCACCAGCCGATGCAGGAGTACCCGGCCTGGCTGAAGAAGTCCGTGCGCTCCGCGGGCGGCGTCGCCCAGTTCGCCGGCGGCGTGCCCGCGATGTGCGACGGCATCACCCAGGGCCGCGCGGGCATGGAACTGTCCCTCTTCAGCCGCGAAGTCATCGCGATGTCGACGGCGATCGCGCTCTCGCACGACATGTTCGACGCGGCCCTGTTGCTGGGCGTCTGCGACAAGATCGTCCCCGGCCTGCTGATCGGCGCGCTCTCGTTCGGGCACCTGCCGGCCCTGCTCGTGCCGGCCGGGCCGATGAACTCCGGGCTGCCGAACAAGGAGAAGGCGCGCGTGCGCCAGCTCTACGCCGAAGGCCTGGCGACCCGAGAAGACCTCCTGGACGCCGAAGCGGCGTCGTACCACTCGGCCGGTACCTGCACCTTCTACGGCACGGCCAACTCCAACCAGATGGTCGTCGAGGTGATGGGCCTGCACCTGCCCGGCGCCAGCTTCGTCCAGCCGGGTTCTTCTTTGCGGCGCGCGTTGACCGAGGAGGCGGGCCGGCGGGTCGTCGCTCTGTCCCGCGGCGAGGAGTACACGCCGGTCTCGCGGATCCTCGACGAGAAGGCGTTCGTCAACGGCGTCGTCGCGCTGCTCGCCACCGGCGGGTCGACCAACCACACGATGCACCTGGTCGCCGTCGCCGCCGCCGCGGGCATCCAGCTGACCTGGGACGACTTCTCCGACCTCTCGGCCGTGGTGCCGCTGCTCGCGCGGGTCTACCCGAACGGCAGCGCCGACATCAACCACTTCCACGCCGCCGGCGGGATCCAGTTCCTGGTCGGCACGCTGCTCGATGCCGGGCTGCTGCACGAGGACGTGCACACGGTCGCCGGGTTCGGGCTGCACCGCTACCGGGCCGAGCCGATCCTGTCCGACGGCGAGCTGGTCTGGCGCGACGTCCCGACCCGCAGCCTCGACGAGGAGGTGCTGCGTCCGGCGTGGCGCCCCTTCGCCGCGGACGGTGGGCTGCGGATGGTCGAAGGCAACCTCGGCCGCGCGGTCGTGAAGGTGTCCGCGGTGGCGCCGGAGCACCGGGTCGTCCAGGCGCCGGCGCGGGTGTTCACCACCCAGGAGGCGTTCACGGCCGCGTTCGAGGCCGGCGAGCTGAATCGCGACGTCGTCGTGGTGATCCGGCAGCAGGGCCCGCAGGCGAACGGCATGCCGGAGCTGCACGGCCTGACCCCGGCGCTGGGCGTCCTCATGGACCGCGGGCACGCCGTGGCGTTGCTCACCGACGGCCGGATGTCGGGTGCGTCGGGCAAGATCCCGGCCGCCATCCAGGTGACGCCGGAAGCCGCGGCGGGCGGCCCGATCGCCCGCGTCGCGGACGGCGACGTCATCCGGCTGGACGCTTCCTCGGGCAGCCTCGACGTGCTCGTCGGTGACGAAGAACTCGCCCGCCGTGAGCTTGTGGACTCGCCGCCGTCCGAAGCATCCTGGACCGGCACCGGCCGAGAGCTGTTCGCCGCGTTGCGCCGTGCGGTCGGCCCCGCTGACCAGGGCGCTTCGGTGTTCGGAGGTTTGACGCCGGGACACTTCGGCATCCCCGCCCCCACTCCGGAAACCCAGGAGGTCGGTCAGTGACCACCGGTCAGGACCTGCTCGAGCTGTCTCCCGTGATGCCCGTCGTGGTGATCGACGACGCCGCCGACGCCGTGCCGACGGCCCGGGCCCTGCTCGCCGGCGGGATCGGAGTCATCGAGCTGACCCTGCGCACGGCGGCAGCGTTGTTGGCGATCGAGCGCGTCGCGGCCGAAGTGCCGGACATCGTCATCGGCGCCGGCACGGTCATCTCCCCGGACCAGGCGAAGCAGGCGGCCGACGCGGGCGCGAAGTTCCTCGTGACGCCAGGCTGCACGGACGCGGTCGTCGACGCGTGCTTCGAGACCGGGCTGCCGTTCCTGCCCGGCGCAAGCACCGTGTCCGAGGCGATGCGGCTGGCCGAGCGCGGCTTGTCGGCGCTGAAGTTCTTCCCGGCGGAGGCGTCCGGCGGCGTCGCTTACCTGAAGTCGATCGCGGGTCCGCTGCCGTCGCTGAAGTTCTGCCCGACCGGCGGGATCACGGTGGCTTCGGCGCCCTCGTACCTGGCGCTGCCGAACGTCGGCTGCATCGGCGGCTCGTGGCTGACGGCCTCGCTCGACGTCGCGACGATCGAGAAGCTGGCCGCCGAAGCCGCACAGCTGTAGCGGAGATCACCTCACGGAATTCCGGACTCGATCGGCGAATTCGCGTCCGGATTCCGGGAGCACCATTCCCCATTGTTGGAACGGTGCTCCCCACGGGTGCGGCGGCAGGCATGAATCCCGCTGTATGGAGCATTCCCGGCTCGAGTGGGTTTCCTTCGTCAAGGTTGTGGTGGGCCGCGAAACACGGTGCTCCACTTCCTGAACGACGCCCCATTCCTTTCACGCGATCTATATCGGCGAAGAGATCCCGCGCGGTGTCGCTCGGCGACGCGGCGTCGGACCTCGACGAAGCCGCTCACGAGCAGCTGCAGGAGAAGCTCCGGAACTGATCTCCGCCCATGGCTCGCAGGAACCCGCGCATCGCGATTTCCGGCACAACCCCCAGCCCCGGCACCCGGGCTCCCGCATCGACCACCATCCAGCCCGGCCCGCTTCCCCGCGGGCCGGCCACCGCCGTCAGTCGATGTAGGCGTCGTCGAGGAGGGTGGACTCCGCGCCGTACTCGCGGAGTTCCTCCTTGATCACCGTGTACGCCAGCCCCTGCGGGTAACCCTTGCGGGCCAGGAAGCCGAGCAGCCGCCGCAACGCCGTCTGCTCGTCGACGTTGCCCAGGGACCCGAGGCGCTTGCGGACCAGCTCCCTGGCCATCTGCTCCTCGGACTCACGGTCGACCTCGGCCGCCGCCTGCGCCGCGACCTCGTCGTCGACGCCCTTGCGCCGCAGTTCGGCCAGCAGCGCGGTGCGCGACAACCCCTGCGTCTCGTGCCGGGACTTCACCCACAGCTCGGCGAACTCCGCGTCGTTCACCAACCCGGCCCGGTCGAGCTTGCCGAGCAGGGTTTCGCTGGTCTCCTCGTCGAACCCCTTGCGGTGCAAGGCCTGCCGAAGCTCCTCCTGAGTACGCGCACGCACGGCCAGGAGGTCGTAACAGACCTCCTTGGCCTTCTTGTACCGCTCCTCGGGAGGCAGCTCCGCCGGCGGGATCTTCGGCGCCCTCGCCACCTCGGCTACTCCTTCGTTCAGAAGTCGACCGGCGCCGGCACGGCCTCGACGGCCTCGGCGTCGACCTGTGCCCCGATGCCCAGCTTCTCCTTGATGCGCTTCTCGATCTCGTTGGCGATGTCCGGGTTGTCGCGCAGGAACTTCCGCGCGTTCTCCTTGCCCTGGCCGAGCTGGTCGCCCTCGTAGGTGTACCAGGCACCGGACTTGCGCAGGATCGCCTGGTCGACACCCATGTCGATCAGCGAGCCCTCGCGGGAGACGCCGTGGCCGTACAGGATGTCGAACTCGGCCTGCTTGAAGGGCGGGGCCATCTTGTTCTTCACGACCTTGACGCGGGTCCGGTTGCCGACCGGCTCGCCGCCGTCCTTCAGCGTCTCGATGCGGCGCACGTCGAGCCGGACCGAGGCGTAGAACTTCAGCGCCTTGCCACCGGTCGTGGTCTCCGGGGAGCCGAACATGACGCCGATCTTCTCGCGCAGCTGGTTGATGAAGATCGCGGTGGTGCCGGAGTTGTTCATCGCACCGGTCATCTTGCGCAGCGCCTGGCTCATCAGGCGGGCCTGGAGACCGACGTGCGAGTCACCCATCTCGCCCTCGATCTCGGCGCGCGGCACGAGCGCCGCCACGGAGTCGATGACCAGGATGTCGAGCGCGCCGGAGCGGATCAGCATGTCCGCGATCTCGAGCGCCTGCTCACCGGTGTCCGGCTGGGAGACGAGCAGCGCGTCGGTGTCGACGCCGAGCTTCTTGGCGTACTCCGGGTCCAGCGCGTGCTCCGCGTCGATGAACGCCGCGATGCCGCCGGCCTTCTGCGCGTTCGCCACCGCGTGCAGGGCGACCGTGGTCTTACCGGAGGACTCCGGGCCGTAGATCTCCACCACGCGGCCGCGGGGCAGCCCGCCGATGCCGAGCGCGACGTCGAGGGCGATGGCGCCCGTCGGGATCACGGAGACGGGCGCGCGGCCGTCCTGGCCGAGGCGCATGACCGAGCCCTTGCCGTACTGCTTGTCGATCTGCGCGAGCGCGAGCTCGAGCGCCTTGTCCTTGTCGGGTGCTGCAGGCATGGAAGTCCACCTCGCTGGTCGAAGCCCGTCTCGAGGGCTCTGTGTCGGTTCTTCAGCTGTCCGGTCCGACGCTAGCGGCGGGGACCGACAATTCCCGGCGCGGCGCCCAATCTGTGGATCGCTGGACCCGATGTGGACAACACCATAGACGAACACCTGTTCGAGGTCGGCAGCGACACACCCTTGCGTTAGGATTTTCGCCCACCCGGGTCGGACCCGTGCGGATCCGCGCAGGTCAGCGCCGTTCGGCTGGGACGTCGAAGGCGTCGCAGACCTCTCGCCAGATCTCCTTGGCCGGGATTCCCGCGGTCAGCGCCTGGTCGACGGTGCGCCCGCCGAGCCCGCTGAGCACGTGATCCCTGGCCAGTACCTGGGCCCGCCCGGGGCCGAACTCGTCGGCCATCAGCCGCCGGAAAACCGTGATGCGCATCGAACCCACTCTAACCGGACGGCGCGAACGGACCGTTCGCGCCGTCGGCTACTCCCCGGGCTGGACGCTCGCCTCGAAGTAGTTCGCCAGGGTGTCCGGTGTGGTCGCCGCGGCCTGGTCGCTCGAGTTCAGCTGGTAGATGAATCCCACGAGCGGCCGGTCCGACACCGTGAACACGAGCACCGCCGACGTCCTGCCCGCGGCCGACGAGTAGTGCCCCTGGAGCCCGTTGCCGCCCCAGTCGGCTTCGGTGCGGTCACCGCCCGCGGACGTGAGCAGGCCGTCGGTGTACTGCTTGAGCGTGCCGGCGTCGTTGCCCTGGACGTAGGTAACCTGCGTGCCCGCGCGCCCCGGCGCCGAGCAGGTCGAGGCCACCCCGAGGCTCTGCGCGGGCGCGGCCGGCCCGTTGCCCATGCCCGGCTTGCAGTCGCCGGTGTCGGCGATCTTCCCGGCGAGCTGGCGCAGGCAGCCGGTGAGGCCCCTGGCGTCCGCCTGTCCCGGCGTCTTGCACTGGTCGGCGGTGTAGGTCGTCGCCGAGGACGACGACGTCAGGAAGTAGGTCAGCCCCGCCGCGAGCACCACGACGACGACGGCGGCGATCCCGATGAGCAGCTTCTTCTTGCCGCGCTTCGGCTCGGCCGTCTCCACGGAGGCGGCGGGCGAGTACGCGGGGAAGTTCGACGGCATCGGCTGCGGGCCGCCGGGCGGGAAGTTCGACGGCGCGTACCCGGGGTACTGCGGCGGCGGAGGCGGCGGCGCGTACTGCGGACGGTGCGGGGCGGTGCCCGCGGCCACCGCCCCTTCGACGTTCTGGGTGCGCGTGCCCAGCCCGTCGCGGGCGACGTGCTGGGCACCGAGCGCGACGGCGGTCTCCGGCTGGTCGAGGCTGCCCGGCACGACGCCGAGCTTCTCCGCGATCATCGTGCCGACCAGCGGCAGCCGGCTCGACCCGCCGACGAGGTAGATGCCGGCCAGCCGGTCCGGGGTCAGCCCGGACGACCGCAGCGTCCGCGAAAGCAGCTCGACGCTGCGCAGCATCGCCGGCCGGACCAGGCCTTCCAGCTCACCGCGCGTCACGAGGACGTCCTTGAACGGCTCGGGCATCGGCACCTCGGTCTGCGGGTGCCGCGACAGCGCCTCCTTGGCCGCCTTCACGTCCTCCTGCAGCGCGCGCCGGGTACGCCGGTCGGCGGTCGACTCGGGCCGCAGCAGCCGCTGCCAGCGCTGCGGGTCGGAGTGCGAGACCTCGCGCCCGACGTGCACCATCAGCGCCTGGTCGACGTCGAGGCCGCCGAGGTCGGGCAGGCCGTCTTCGGCGAGCACGGTGAAGCCGTTCTGCGTGGCGCCGACGACGGCGACGTCGAAGGTGCCCGCGCCGAGGTCGTAGACGGCGAGCGCCTGGCCCGGCGCGAGCGACTTGCCGGGGAACGACGCGAAGTGCGCCGCCGCGGCGACGGGTTCGGGCACCAGCAGGATGTGCCCGCCCACGCCGGCGAGCCGCGCGGCGGACATCAGGACGTTGCGGCGGGTCTGGCCCCACTGCGCGGGGTGGGTCAGCCGGACCTCGTCGGGCTGCTCGCCGCCGAGCTGGCGGGAGGTCTCTTCGAGCACGCGGCGCAGGATGGCGGCCAGCGCGTCGGTCACCGGGACGACGTCGGTGCCGAGCAGCAGGGTCTGCTCGTCGATGCGGCGCTTGGGGTTCGGCTCGAAGCGCGTCGGGTCGAGGCGGGCGCGGCGCTCGGCGTCGCGGCCGACCATGATCGTGCCGTCCTCGGTCGCGAACACCGCCGAAGGCATGTTGGCCGAGCCGTCCACCTCGACGACCCGGGGCGGCATGCCGTGCGCCGAAAGGACGGCGACGGTGTTGGACGTCCCGAGGTCCACCGACAGGATCCGCACTGCACTCCCCTTCGCGAAAACACGCCTCGACGGCGTCCGCCGTGATGCTGCCATGCGCGCGGTCACCGTGCGTGCGGACCCGGGAAAGTCATCGCTCCTTGACTTCGGCGGTGATCGAGGTGCACGATAGTTGCGCAGTTCGGTCATCCGAGTTGCTCAGACCGCGCAAAGGAGCGTTCGATGCCGAAGCTGCTCGTCCTCGGTGACGACCTGACCGGCAGCAACGCGACCGGAGCGCTGTACGCCCGCTTCGGGCTGCGCGCGGTGTCCGTCAACGCGCCGCTCGCCCCGGACGCGCCGTGCTTGCGCGCGGAGAGCGGGATCGACGCGCTGGTGGTCAACCTGGGTACCCGCCACGCGCCGCCACCACACGCCGCACAGGCGGTGCGGGAAGCGATCGGCCTCGCCGGGCCGGTGGCGCTGACGGTGAAGCGCGTCGACACGACATTGCGTGGCAACGTCGGCGTGGAGACGGAGGCCGTCCTGGCGACGGCGCCGGAGGCCCGGGCGCTCGTCGTGCCCGCGTTCCCGGACGCCGGCCGGGTCACCCTCGGCGGCCTGCACCTGGTCGACGGCGTGCCGCTGGCCGAAAGCCCGGCGGCCCGCGATCCGCTGGCGCCGGTGCAGTCGTCCCGGATCCGCACGCTCCTGCAGCCCACCGATCGCGAGATCGCCGAGCTGCCGCTGGACGTCGTCGAAGAGGGCGTGGACGCGGTCGAGGCCGCGCTGCGGCGGCCGGCCGGGATCGTCGTCTGCGACGCCACCACGAACCGGCACCTCACCACCGTCGCCAAGGCCGCGGCCCGGCTGGCGGCCGAGGGCACGCGGTGGATCTCCGTCGACTCCGGCCCGTTCGGCGTCCGGCTGGCGGCCGCGCTGGGCCTCGCGCCCGGCCACGGCACCGTCCCGCCGGTCCTTTCCGTGGTCGGCAGCATCACCGCGCAGACCCACGACCAGCTGCTGGAGACCGAGCTGGTGCTGGACGCGCGGTACGTCGACGTCGACCCGGAGCGGCCCGACCCGGCCGCGACGGCGGCTTCGGCGGGCGAACTGCTCGAGGCCGGGCACCGTGTGGTGGGCATCCGGACCCGGGCTCCCGCGCCCGGCGCCCCGATCGACCCGGACGTCGCGGCGCGGATCCCACCGGCGCTCGGCGAAGCGGCCCGCCTGGTGCTCGGCAAGCACCGGATCGGCGGCCTGTACGCCACCGGCGGCGACATCGCCGTCGAAGTCACGAAGGCACTCGGGGCCGAGGGCTTCGAGATCGACACCGAAGTCCTGCCCCTGGCGGTCGCCGGGCGGCTCTCCGGCGGTCCGCACACCGGGCTGCCCTTCGCCACGAAGGGCGGGCTGATCGGCGGACGCGACGCCGCCGTCGCCTGCCTGGAACACCTGAACCACGTCCTGGCCACCGGAAGGAAGACCCCGTGAGCGACCTCCCCCTCCTCGCTGTCACCCTCGGCGACCCCGTGGGCATCGGCCCCGAGATCACCCTCAAGACGCTCGCCGAGCCCGAGTCCCTGCAGCTGGCACGCGGGGTCGCGGTCGGCGACGCGATCGTGCTGGAACGCCTGGTCCGGCACCTCGGCCTGAACCTGGAGATCAACCCCATCGCCACGGTGGCCGACGCGCGCTTCACCACGGGCGTGATCGACATCCTCAACCTCGGCGTCGTCCGGGAAGACCTGCCGTGGGGCGAGGTCAACGCGACCGCGGGCGCCGCCGCGGTCGGTGCGATCGAGGTCGCCACCCGGCTCGCGCTGGCCGGCGAGGTCGACGCGGTCGTGACGGCGCCGATCAACAAGGAGGCGATCTGGGCGGCCGGCTCCCAGCACCTCGGGCACACCGAGATGCTCGGCGAGCTGACCGGGTCGACCCGGTTCAACACGATGTTCTGGGTGTCGGGGCTGAAGATCTTCTTCGCCACCCGGCACCTTTCGCTGCGCGAAGCGATCAACCAGATCACGCGGGAGAACATCGAGCACGCGATCCGCGAGGCTTACACCGCACTCGAAGTGTTCGCCACGGAGAAACCGAGACTCGCCGTGGCCGCGCTGAACCCGCACGGCGGCGAGAACGGCAAGTTCGGCGACGAGGAGATCATCGCGATCGCCCCGGCGGTCGCCGCCGCGCGCGTCGCGGGGCTCGACGTGGTCGGCCCGATCCCGGCCGATTCCGTGTTCCACCAAGGGATCCAGGGCCGGTTCGACGGCGTGCTCTCGCTGTACCACGACCAGGGGCACATCGCGTCGAAGACCTACGACTTCGACGGCACGGTCTCGGTGACCGTCGGCCTGCCGATCCTGCGCACGTCGGTCGACCACGGCACGGCGTTCGACATCGCCGGCACCGGCCGGGCCTCGCACGGCACGATGGTCGCGGCGTTCAAGGCGGCGGCGACCCTGGCGCCGTACGCGCGGAAGCTGCCCTCGATCTACCCGCCGGGCGTCCGGTGATCCCCCGCAAGCGCTGGGCGTACGTCATCCCGGTCGCGGTGGTCATGTACCTGCTGGCCTACCTCGACCGCACGAACGTCGCGGTGATCCTGCCCTACATCGGCGACGATTTCCCGTTGTCGGCCAGGGCGAAGGGGCTGGCGAGCGGCATCTTCTTCGTCGGCTACCTCGTGCTGCAGATCCCGGCGGCGGTGCTGGCGGCGAAGTGGAGCGCCCGCAAGACCGTCCTGCTGCTGATGATCGCGTGGTCCTTCGCGGCGGCGCTGTGCGGACTGGTGCAGAACGAGACCCAGCTGTACCTGGCCCGGCTGCTGCTCGGGCTGTTCGAGGGTGGCGTGTGGCCGGCGGTGCTGATCCTGCTGGCGTCCTGGTTCCCGCAGGCCGAACGGGCCCGGGCGAACGCGCTGTGGATGACGTGCCTGCCGATCTCGGCGATCGTCATGTCCCCGCTGTCCGGCCTGATGCTCGACCACATGGCCTGGCGCTGGGTGTTCGTGATCCAGGGCCTGCCGCCGCTGCTGTGGGCGGTCGTCTGGTGGTTCGCGGTGGCCGACCGGCCGGCGAAGGCCCGCTGGATCTCCGCCGAAGAGCGCGAGTACCTCGAAACCACCTTGCGAGCCGAAGAAGAGGCGAAGCCCGCGGTCGTGAAGCAGGGCTACCGGCAGGCGCTGGCCAACCGGCAGGTGCTGCTGCTGATCGGCGTCTACTTCTTCTGGATCACCGGCTTCTACGGCTTCAGCCTGTGGTTGCCGTCGGTGGTGAAGACGATGACCGGCGGCTCGGCCACCGCCGTCGGGTTCCTCTCGGCCGTGCCGTACGTGCTCGCGCTGGCCGGGATGGTGGCGTGCGCGCACTGGTCGGACCGGACGGGAAACCGGCGGCTCGCGATCACCGTGCCGCTGGTCGTCGCCATCGCCGGGCTGCTGCTCGGCAACCTCGTGCACTGGCCGGCGGCGGTGCAGCTGGTGCTGCTCTGCGTCGTCGCGACCGGCGTCTACATGCCGTACGGGCCGTTCTGGGCGATCCCCAGCCGGATCCTCGGCATCGAGGTCGTCGCCGTGGCGATGGGCCTGATCAACGCGCTGGGCAACCTCGGCGGGTTCGCCGGGCCCTACCTGGTCGGCTGGCTCACCGACGCCACCGGCAGCGCGACCACCGGGTTCGTCGTCCTGGCCGCGTTCCTCGCCGTGGCCGCCGGGCTGGCGTTCTTCGGGCTGAAACCCGCCCACGTGGAAGACTCGGCGCATGTCCCAGCCGCGACCAGGAACCCGTGACCGGCGGGCGATGCTGCTCGAAGCCGTCCGCGACGGCTCGGGCGGCATCGCGGAACTGGCCGAGGAGTTCGGCGTCTCCGAGTCGACGATCCGCCGCGACCTCGCCTCCCTCGCCGGGGCCGGGCACGTCGTCCGCACCTACGGCGGCGCGCTCGACACGGAACGCAGCGCTCGCGAAAAGGACCAGGAGCACGCGGCAGCCAAAGACGCCATCGCCCGGGAAGCCGCCGCGCTGGTCCAGGACGGCGAGGTGGTGCTGCTCGACGCGGGCACGACCACCGGCAGGCTCGCCCGCCACCTCGCCCACCGCGAGGGGCTGACCGTGGTCACGAACGGTGTCAACGCCATCCGCGAGCTGGCCGGCTTCGCCGGGATCGACCTGATCGTCCTCGGCGGCCGGCTGCGGCACCCCAACGAAGCGATCCTCGGCGAGACCGTGCTGGCGCAACTGCGGCACATCTCACCCGATCGGGTCTTCCTGGGTGCGGACGGCCTGGTGGCCGAGCGGGGCCTGTGCTGCCCCTCACTCGAGCAGTCGGTGGTCAAGCACGCGATGCTGCACGCGGGCGGCGAAGCGTACGTGCTGGCCGACCACTCCAAGCTGGGCCAGGCGCCCTTCTCGTACTGGGCGCCGCTCGACCGCGAATACCGGCTCATCACCGACGAGCCGAGGGTCGACGTCACATATCCGCAGTTCGCCCAGAGCGTGATCCTGGCCGGCGAGCCCGAAACTGTCAGAGGTGCCGCGCATGATGGACGACGTGGCAGGTGACGTGCTCGACCTCTTCTCCCCCGCGACCCGCGACTGGTTCGCCGGGGCCTTCGCCGCGCCCACCGCGGCGCAGGAAGGAGCCTGGCGGGCGGCGCACGCGGGCGAGCACGCCCTCGTCGTCGCGCCGACCGGCTCCGGCAAGACGCTGTCCGCGTTCCTCTGGGCGCTGGACCGGCTTTCCGTGGAACCACCACCGGCGGAGGCGACCAAACGCTGCCGGATCCTCTACGTCTCGCCGCTGAAGGCGCTCGCGGTCGACGTCCAGCGGAACCTGCGCGCACCGCTCGCCGGCATCTCGCAGGCCTCGCGGCGGCTCGGGCTCCCGGTGCCCGGGATCGAGGTGGGCATGCGCACCGGCGACACCACGGCGGCCGAGCGCCGCTCGTTCGGCAAGACCCCGCCGGACGTGCTGGTGACCACCCCGGAGTCGCTGTTCCTGATCCTCACGTCGTCGGCGCGGGAGTCGCTGCGCGGCGTCGAGACCGTGATCGTCGACGAGGTCCACGCGGTCGCCGGCGGCAAGCGCGGCGCCCACCTGGCGCTGTCGCTGGAGCGGCTGGACTCGCTCCTGCCGAAGCCCGCGCAGCGGATCGGCCTGTCGGCGACGGTCCGCCCGGTCGACGAGGTCAGCGCGTTCCTCGCCGGTGGTCGTCCGGTCCGGGTGGTCCAGCCGAAGCTGGCGAAGACGATCGAAGTGCGGGTCGAGGTCCCGGTGGAGGACATGGGCAACCTCGACGCGCCACGCGGCGGCCCGGCGCCGAGCCCGCTCGACGAGCTGGAGTCGCTGACCGAAGCGTTCCCGCCCGGCGACATCGCGCCGGGCGGCTTGGGCACGCTGGAGGAGATGGCCGGCAACCCGGTGCAGCGGCCGTCGATCTGGCCGGCGGTCGAAGAACGCGTATTGAGCCTGATCCGGGCCCACCGCTCGACCATCGTGTTCGCCAACTCCCGCCGGCTCACCGAGCGGATGACGGCCCGGCTCAACGAGCTGGCCGCCGAGCAGACGGAGCTGACACCCGCCGATGCGTTCCCGGCGGAGGCCGTCGGGCAGTCCGGGGTGAGCACCGGCGCGCCGCCGGTGATCGCCCGGGCGCACCACGGGTCGATGTCGCGGGAGCAGCGCACGCACGTCGAGGAAGACCTCAAGTCCGGGCGGCTGCCGTGCGTGGTGGCGACGTCGTCGCTGGAGCTGGGCATCGACATGGGCGCGGTCGACCTGGTGGTGCAGATCGAGGCGCCGCCGACGGTGGCGTCCGGGCTGCAGCGCGTCGGCCGGGCCGGGCACCAGGTCGGCGCGGTGTCGTCCGGCGTGATGTTCCCGAAGTTCCGCGGCGACCTCGTCTCCTGCGCGGTGGTCGCCGAACGGATGGCGACCGGCGCGATCGAGGCGGTCCGCTACCCGCGCAACCCGCTGGACGTCCTGGCGCAGCACGTGGTCGCGATGGTGGCGCTGGAGCCGTGGGCGGTGCCGGACCTGGCCGCGCTGGTGCGGCGAGCGGCGCCGTTCGCGTCGCTGCCGGACGACGCGCTGCACGCGGTGCTCGACATGCTCGCCGGCCGGTACCCGAGCGAGGAGTTCGGCGAGCTGCGCGCCCGCATCACCTGGGACCGCATCAGCGGCGAGCTGCGCGGGCGGCCCGGCTCGCAGCGGCTGGCCGTCACGTCCGGCGGCACCATCCCGGACCGCGGCCTGTTCACCGTCATGACGCCGGGCGGGGACGACAAGCCCGGTTCGCGCGTCGGCGAGTTCGACGAGGAGATGGTGTACGAGTCGCGCGTCGGCGACACCATCCTGCTCGGCACCTCGTCGTGGCGGATCACCGACATCACGCACGACCGGGTCATCGTGGTGCCCGCACCGGGCGAGCCGGCGCGGATGCCGTTCTGGAAGGGCGACGCGCCGGGCCGTCCGCTGGAACTCGGCCGGGCGCTGGGGAAGTTCGTCCGCGAACTGTCCACATCGGACGACGAGAAGGCGCGCGAGCGGGCCGCCGCGGCGGGGCTGGACGAGCGGGCGTGCGACAACCTCCTCGCGTACCTGGCCGAGCAGAAGGCCGCGACCCGGCACGTGCCGAACGACCGGACGCTCCTGCTGGAGCGCTACCGCGACGAGCTGGGCGACTGGCGGATCATCGTGCACTCGCCGTTCGGCGCGCAGGTGAACGCGCCGTGGGCGCTCGCGATCGCCGCGCGGCTGCGGGAAAACCGCGGGGTCGACGCGCAGGTCGCGCACTCCGACGACGGCATCGTGCTGCGCCTGCCGGACGCGCTCGACGCCGAGGGTGCCGACGTCACGATCGGCGCGGACGACATCCTGCTCGACCCCGAGGAGGTCGAGCAGCTGATCGTCGCGGAAGTCGGCGGCTCGGCCGTGTTCGCGGCGCGGTTCCGGGAGTGCGCGGCGCGGTCGCTGCTGCTGCCGCGCCGGGACCCGCGGCGCCGCACCCCGCTGTGGCAGCAGCGGCAACGCGCGTCGCAGCTGCTGTCGGTCGCGTCGAAGTACGAGCGGTTCCCGGTCGTGCTGGAGGCGATGCGGGAGGTCCTGCAGGACGTCTACGACGTGAGCGGGCTGCGCGAGCTGATGGCCGACGTCCGGGCGCGCAAGGTCCGGCTGGTGGAGGTCGAGACGCCGGCCGCGTCGCCGTTCGCGCGCAGCCTGCTCTTCGGCTACGTCGGGATGTTCCTGTACGAGACCGACGCGCCGCTGGCCGAGCGGCGCGCGGCGGCGCTGTCCCTGGACTCGGCGTTGCTGGCCGAGCTCCTGGGCACCGAGGCGATCCGCGAACTGCTCGACCCCGAAGCCGTGCGCGAGGTGGAACGGTCGCTGCAGCGGCTCGACCCCGACCGGCACGCGCGCTCGGCGGAGGACGCCGCCGACCTGCTGCGGTTCCTCGGCGACCTGACCGTCGAGGAGGCCGCCGAGCGCGGAATCCAGGCCGAATGGCTCACCGAGCTGGAAGCGGCGCGCCGGGCGATCCGGGTGCGGATCGGCGGCACCGAACGGTTCCTGGCGATCGAGGACTCCGGCCGCGTCCGCGACGCGCTCGGCACCGCGCTGCCGGTGGGCGTGCCGGAGGCGTTCACCGAACCGGTCGCGGACCCGCTCGGCGACCTGCTGTCCCGCTACGCCCGCGGCCGCGGGCCGTTCGCCGCGGCGGATGTGGCCAAGCGGTTCGGGCTCGGCCTGGCCGTCGTCACCGGCGTCCTCGACCGGATGACCGGCGAAGGCCGCCTGGTGCGCGGCGAGCTGAGTCCCGTCGGACATCCGGACTCGCACTCCCCGCGCGTGGGCGGTTCGGTCAGCACGGAGTACTGCGATTCAGCGGTGCTTCGGCGGTTGCGTCGGGCGTCGCTGGCGAAGCTGCGGGCAGAGGTGGAGCCGGTCGAACCGGCGGCGCTGGGCCGGTTCCTGCCGTCGTGGCACGGGTTCGGCGGCCGCGTCCGGGCGGCGCCGACGGCCGACGACGTGCTGTCGGTGATCGAGCAGCTCGCCGGGGCTCCGTTGCCGGCGAGCGCGGTGGAGTCGCTGATCCTGCCCGGCCGGCTGCCGGGCTACTCCCCCGCGCTGCTCGACGAGCTGACGACCGCGGGCGAGGTCACCTGGGCGGGGTGCGGCGCGCTGTCCGGCGGGGACGGCTGGATCGCCCTCGCCCCGACCGACGTCGCCGACCTGCTGCTGCCGGAAGTCGTCGAGGACATCCCGACCGGGCCGCTGCACGACGCGATCGTGTCCACTTTGGAGGGTGGCGCGCTGTTCTTCCGCCAGCTGGTGGACCGCGCGAGCGTGCTGGTGGACAAGGCACCGAACGACGCCGAAGCGGTGGCCGCGCTGTGGGACCTGGTCTGGGCCGGGCTGGTCACCGGCGACACGCTGGGGCCGTTGCGGGCCCAGGTGGCCGGGCACGGCGCGCACAAGCCGCGACGCCAGGCGCCTCGCGGCCGGTACGCGCGGCTGCGGGCGGGGCGGCCGCAGATGCCGTCACGGTCGGGGCCACCGACGGTCGCCGGCCGCTGGGCGCTGACACCGGCACGCGAGACCGACGCGACCCGGCGAGCCCACGCGCGGACGGAGGCGTTCCTGGAGCGCCACGGCGTCCTGACCCGCGGCGCACTCGACACCGAACGCGTCACCGGCGGGTTTTCGGGGATCTACAAGGTGCTTCGCGGCATGGAGGACACCGGCCAGGTGATCCGCGGCTACGTCGTGGAAGGGCTCGGCGCGGCCCAGTTCGCGGCGAAGGGCGCGGTGGACCGGCTTCGCGCGCTGTCCGGCCCGGGCCGTCCGGCGCCCGGCCGCGCGGTCGTCCTGGCCGCGGCGGATCCGGCCCAGCCGTACGGCGCGGCGCTCCCCTGGCCGGCCGCGACAGGCGACACGAAGCACCGCCCCGCCCGCAAGGCCGGTGCGCTGGCGGTGCTGGTCGACGGCGTGCCGGCGCTGTACGTCGAGCGAGGAGGCAAGTCACTGCTGAGCTTCACCGAGGAACGGCAACCGCTGTCCGACGCGGCGCAGGCGCTGTCGGCGGCGGTCCGGGAAGGCTGGCTGGGTCAGTTGTCGGTCCAGCGAGCCGACGGCGAGCAGGCCCTGACGTCGGAGCTGGCGGAAGTTCTCCGGGAGGCCGGTTTCCGGGCCACGCCCTCCGGCCTGCGGCTGCGGGCCTAAGCTGCCAGTCCGACACGCACGAAGGATGTTCTGCTCATGGCGATGCGCGAGCTGCGCTATTTCGGGGACCCGATCCTCAAGTCCGTCTGCGACCCGGTCACCGTGTTCGACGAGAAGCTCGAGACGCTCGTGCGGGACCTGGTCGACTCGGTGAAACCGGCGGGGCGCGCCGGGCTGGCCGCACCGCAGATCGGGGTCGGGCTGCGCATCTTCAGCTACGACGTCGCCGGGCTCACCGGGTACGTCGTCAACCCGGAGATCGTCGAGTTGTCCGAGGAGACGCACGAGATCAACGAAGGCTGCCTGTCCGTCCCGGAGCTGTGGTTCCCGACGAAGCGGGCGATGCACGCGAAGGTCCGAGGCGTCGACATCCACAACGAGCCGATCGAGGTCGAGGGCGAAGACGTGCTGGCCCAGTGCCTTCAGCACGAAACCGACCACCTCGACGGCGTGCTGTACCTCGACCGTCTCACCGCCGAACGCAAGAAAACGGCCCTGCGCGAAGCCCGCGACAAGGACTGGTTCTGGAAGCGCTGACCAGGCCCGGCCTCACGCCGGCAGGAACATCCGCAGCTGGGTGCCCTCCTCGAGGGAGCGTTCCGTGCGCAGCCCCGCCCGGGCCGCCGTACGCGGCAACACGTCGTCGCCCGAAAGGCAGTCGGCCCTCAGTTCCGTGATGCCCTGAGTCTCCGCGAGCGTCGCCACCCTGGACAGCAGGGCCGTGCCGATGCCCTGGCGCTGCCAGTCGTCCTCCACCAGCAGAGAGATCTCGGCGGTGCCCGTCGCGGCGGGGATCAGCTGGGCCAGGCCGATCACCTCGCGGCCGAACACCGCGAGCACGCTCGTGCCGCGCGGTGGCACCAGCAGCCGGTGCAGCCAGCGGCGCGGGACCGTCCGGACTCCCGTGTGGTAGCGCCGGAAGAGCGTCGCCGTCGAGCAGCGGCGGTGCAGTCCGGACACCGCTTCGGCGTCGGCGGGGGCACCCTTGCGCAAGACGATCGCCGCGCCGTCCGGGCGGTTCAGCACCACCGGGCCCGCGACGTTCCGGGCCGCCGCGCCCAGCAACGTGACCAGCGCCTCGGCGCGGGTCAGCTCCAGCTGCACGAACGGCGCCCACTGGCGGCGCGCCACGAGCGCGTCACCACTGCCCAGCGCGAACACCGCCCGGTGCCCGCTCTCGGTGCGGCCCGGGTTCGCCTCGGCCGCGGGCACGCGCGTGACCACGTCCGCGGCCAGCACGTCCTTCAGCACCTCGGCGAGGCGAGCCGGGTCGTCGACCGCGCGGCGAGCCGCGAGCAGCGTCGACGACGACGGGTCGACCAGCTCGTGGACGTCGGCGTCGATGATCGCCGTGCACTCGCAGCCCTCGGCGCGGATGGCGTCGGCCAGGTGCCGCCGGGGCAGGCCGGTCGCCGGGCGCAGGACGATCTCGTCGAGCACGCCGCCGGGTACGGGCAGCACGGTCAGGCCGAGGATGTTGCACTCGAGGTCGGCGAGCCGGATCGCGATGCGGGCCAGGGTGCCGGGGTGGTCGTGCATCCGGATCCGCACCCGCCACGCGGTCGGCGCACCCGGCCCGTCGACCGCGGCCGCCGGGCCGAGCTGGGGCAACGCACGGGAAGTCTCCATGACCCCACGGTCCCGTGCGGTTGTTGCCGCTCCGGGGCGGGGGTGTTTCGCGCAGATCAGCGTTCGAGACCGCTCGGCAACACGGCCGAAACGGTCAGCGTGGCGTCAGCACGCAGAACTCGTTGCCCTCCGGGTCCATCAGCACCCGCCACGGCAGCGCCGGCCCGCCGAGATCCGCCGGCGCCGCGCCCGCGGCCTCGACCTCCGCGACCGCCTCCGCGTGGTCGAAGCCCGCGAGCGGCGCGATGTCGAGATGCACCCGGTTCTTGACGCTCTTCACGTCGTCGTTGCGGAGGAATTCCAGCCACGGCCCGCGGCCCGCCGGCGCACGCAGCCCCACCAGGCCCTCGTCGTCGCGGGCGCCGATCGGCCGCCCCGTGATCCGCGCCCAGAAGCCCGCCATGCGCTCCGGGTCGTGGGCGTCGACCACGATCGAGGCGACCGCGCCCGTGCGCGCGTACCGCTCGCGGGGCTCGAGGACGCAGAACTCGTTGCCCTCCGGGTCCGCGAGCACGACCCACGGCACTGCGCCCTGCCCGACATCGACCCGGCTGCCGCCCAGCTCCACGGCACGCGACACGAGCTCCGCCTGGTGCGAGAGCGTTTCGCTCGCCAGGTCCAGGTGGATCCGGTTCTTGACCTCCTTGGCCTCGGGAACCGGCACGAAAACCAGGTCCAGGTCCCAGCCGTCGGTTTCCGGGGCGCGTACGTCGACTTCGTCCGGGTTCTCGGCCGCGACGCTCCAGCCGAGCAGCGCGGCCCAGAAGTCCGCCAGGCCCCTCGGCCGCGCCGCGTCGACCACCACGTTCACCAGGCGCGTGTTCATGCGCCGCAGGCCAACCGCCACCTCCGAGGAGTTCCGGTTCGGCTTCCCCACCGGCCGGTTCATCGGGTCGCGAGCCGCAGCAGCGCCCAGAGCTGGGCCGCCTGGTCGTGCACGCCCCGCACGGTCACCGAGGTCAGGGACGACCGGCCCCACAACCACAGGTAGATCCGCCCGGGTTCGGCGGCCGTGACGACGTCGTCCGCCGCCTCGGCCTCCTCGGCCGAACAGCGCCAGGCTTCCGTCACGTCGGGGCCGGCCCGCGCGATCCAGCTGTGCGCGCCGGCGCGCACGCCGACCGAGCCCGCTTTCGTGCCGGTCAGCCCCAGCATCGGCAGCTTCTGCCCGAACCACAGGGTCAGCGCCTCGTCGATGCCGTCGATCGCCAGGTCCTCGGCGACGCCGCGCTCGGGAGTACCCGCCGCCTGTTCGACGTCGACGCGGTGGACCAGCGTCTCGTGCAGCATCCGCCTCCGCCAGAACCCGTACGTCGGGTCCGCCGGCCACCACGTGTCGGCAGGTTCCTCCGGGTCGTGCGCGGCCAGCTCGTCGAGCAGCTCGGCCAGCCCGGCCTCCAGGTACGCCGCCAGGCCCTGGCCCGGCTCGGGGTCGCGCTGCCAGTCTTCGGGGTTGCGGCCTTCGGCCAACCGGCGCCCGACCATCCGGTAGAGGCTCCCGACGTGCCGGGCCACCTCGCCGAGCGACCAGCCCGGACAGGCGGGCACCGGTGCCTCGAGCGGCCCCGCGTGGACGGCCTCGGCCAGCACCCTGCCTTCGATTCCCAACGCCGTGAGCAACCGCCCGTGGTCGACCGGGCCGTGCTCACGCGACATGGGCTTCCCCGGTGATCGGGAGGCCGTGCACCAGGCGGCGGACCAGTTCGAGGAACGGCGTGGCGGCGCGCACCAGCTCGGCGGCCGACTCGGCGGTGACCTTGCCGGTGATCCCGGCCTGCGCGGCGGCGCGCGCGGCCGAGTTGCTCGCGAAGAAGGCAGACCACTCCCGCAGTTCGGGCGCGACGGAGTCGAGCAGCACCCAGGTGCTGGCCGGCCGCGCGCGCCCCCGGTGCGGCCGCCCCCGCGCGGCGAGCACGGCGGCGGCACCGCGAAGGGCGGCGAGGTAGGCGCCGATGAACCGCTCGGCGGGAGCGGTCTCCCGCTCGGCCTCGGCAAGCCCGCGCCGCGCCTGGGCAAGCAGCCCGGCGGCGACCGGCGGAGCTGGCGGCCGCAGGGACATCGGAAGCTGAGACTGGCTGCGATCGGCATCGGCAGTGGGTGGGCGCAACGAGGCGGGCAGCTCCGGCTGCGCGCCGCTCTCACCGGCGGTGGGCGGGCGCAGGGATGTGGGCAGCTGCGACTGGCTGCGATCCACCTCGGCGGTCGGCGGGCGTAGCGAGGCGGGTAGCTCCGGCTGAGCGCCGCCCCCACCGGCGGCGGCCGGCCGCAGGGACATCGGAAGCTGAGACTGACTGCGATCGGCATCGGCAGTGGGCGGGCGCAGCGAGGTCGACAGCTCCGGCTGCACCGAGTCCGCTGCCGGGGACGGGTGTCGCCGGGGTCGGCCGTGGTGGGTGCCGGGCGCCGCCGGGGTTACCGGGGGGCGCAGCGTCATGGGCAGCTGCGGCTGCCCGGACTCCGTGGGGGACACGACCTTGACGGACATGACGACCCTCCTCCTGCGCGGGGTGAGCCCCGATCGAGCACCCGGCGGCCGGACGCTTCCCCCGCCCCGCCGCCGGGCACCTGACCGGTGCGCGCTCACCGATGTCGAACGTCTGTTCGAACAAGTTCCAGAGTAACCCCGACCCGGCGTCCGCTCAACCCCACCGGTGGAATCCCCGGACGTGGTGCGGGACACCAGGTCGATGGCGTGATCTCATAGGTTCATGAGTTCGCTGGACCACCCCGCCGTCGCCAAGGTGACGGCCGCGCTGGCCGAAGCCGGGCAGCACGCCGCCGCCGAGGGCATCCGCGTGCTGCCCGCCGAGGTCCGGACCGCCGCTCAGGCGGCCGAAGCGCTCGGCGTGCCCGTGGGGGCCATCGCCAACAGCCTCATCTTCCGCCTGGGGTACGACAAAAACGCGCTCCTCGCCCTCACCTCGGGTGCCCACCGCGCCGATCCGGCCACCCTCGAGCGGCTGGCCGGCGGCGAAATCGGCAAGGCCGACGCCGACTTCGTCCGGACTCACACCGGGCAGCCGATCGGCGGGGTCGCGCCGACCGGGCACCCGCGGCGGCTGCCGACCCTGGTCGACACCGCGTTGCGCACCCACGACGTCGTGTGGGCCGCCGCCGGCCACCCGAAGACCGTCTACCCCACCACCTTCGCCGAGCTGGTGGCGTTGACCGGGGGCACCCCGGGCGCGCTCGACGGCGCGGAGGAAGATGAACAGCCGTGACCGCGATGCCCGCCGGCTGCTCCCGCTACGTCCAGCTCTCCTCGGACGAGTTCCGCGCGCGCCTGCCCGAGGCACTGGACATCTACGTCCGGGCGATGCGGTACCCGGCCGGCACCGCCGAGCAGCGCGCGCCGATGTGGCTCACCCACGCCCTGCGTGAGGGCTGGCGCTGCATGGCCGCGCTCGACGCCGACGACGTCCTGCTCGGGCTCGCCTACGGCTACCGCGGCCGGGCCGGGCAGTGGTGGCACGAGCAGGTGCGCCACGGCCTGAGCCGCCGGTTCGGGCCCGAAGAGGCCGAGCGCTGGCTGGCGGACTACTTCGAGCTGACCGAGATCCACGTCAAGCCGGAGAACCAGGGTCACCAGATCGGCGAGGACCTGCTGCGCGCCCTGCTGGACGGCGTGCCGAGCGCGAACGTCCTGCTGTCGACACCCGAGGGCACCAGCCGGGCGTGGAAGCTCTACCGCCGCACCGGGTTCGTCGACGTCCTGCGCGACTACCACTTCGCCGGCGACCCGCGGCCGTTCGCGATCCTCGGGCGGACGCTGCCCCTCGACCCGCGCTGAGTCACCCCGGCTCCGGGCGCCAGTAGCCGACTGCCAGCGCGGCGACCAGCACGGCCGCGCCGCACCAGGCCGGCGCACTCAGCCGCTCGCCGAAGAACGCTGCCGACAGCACGGCCGCGGTGAGCGGTTCGAGCACCGCCGAGAGCGCGCCCAGGAGCGGGTGCGCCGTCGCCAGGCCGCGCAGGTACGCGGCGTAGGCGAGCGCGGTCGGCACCGCGCCGAGGTAGCCGGCCACCGCGAGGACGTCCGCGTGCAGCGGCAGCGCCATGCCCGTCCAGCTCGCCACGGGGGTGAGCAGGAGGCCGCCGGTCAGGCAGCCGAACGCCGTCGTGGCCAGCGGGCCGAGGCCGTCGACCGGCTTCGCAGTGAGCAGCGTCAGGGTCGCGAAGCCCGCCGCGGCGAGGAGCGCGAAGGCGAGGCCGCCGAGTGTCGTCACGGCGTCCGGCGACCAGCGGAGCAGCACCAGCCCGGCGACGCTGCCGGCCAGGGACACGAGCGTCCACCGGCCGGGTCGCCGGGTGCGGGCGAGGGTCACCAGGACGGGTGACGCGCCGATCGTCGTCATCGTCGCGATGCTCACGGAACTGAGCGCGACGGCGGCGAAGTAGCTCGCCTGGAACAGCGCGAACAGCCCGCCGACGGCGAGGAGCCGCCGGGTCGCCGAAGCCGTCCGCGGGAGAGTGCCGCCTTTCAGGAGAACGAACAGGGTCGCGACGCCGCCGCCGACGAGCAGGCGGTACGCGGCGACGGCGAGCGGGTGCAGATCGGCGAGCCGGCCCAGCAGGGAGCCGGCGAGCCCGCCGGTTCCCCACAGGACACCGGCGAGAACGAGCGCGGCCGACGATCGGGCACGCGTGGGTGAGTACAGCAAAGGAACGCTCCTGCGTCGAAGGAATCGGGAGTTCGACGACGCGGGGCGGTGCGCAAGACGAATCAGCCGCGGGCCATGACGGCCACGCGGCGGAGGACCACCCCGCTCAGGCGCGAGGCGGTGGGGTGACGAAGAGGATTCGGCGCACGAGGGGAATCTAGCGGCGGCGAAAGGGGTGCGGCCACCGGATTTCCGGTGGCCGCACCGCCTGCCGTCAGTCCAGCTGGGCCAACTGCTCCCGCAGCGTGTCCAGCCCCATGCCGCCCATTCGCAGCGCCTCCGTGTGGAACCGCTTGATGTCGAACGCTCCCCCGGCTCGGCCCTGCGCCTCCGCGCGGGCCGCCAGCCACAGGCGCTCGCCGATCTTGTACGCCGGGGCCTGGCCCGGCCAGCCCAGGTAGCGGTCGATCTCGTCGCGGACGTGGGCTTCGTCGGTGATCGTCCTCGTCAGCATGAACTCCAGGCCCAGCTCCGGCGTCCAGCGCGCACCCTCGTGGAAGCCCGTTCCGGCGGGAATCTCCAGCTCGAGGTGCATGCCGAGGTCGACGACCACCCGAGCGGCGCGGAACAGCTGCTCCGACAGCATGCCCAGCAGGTCGCCGTCGTCGGACAGGTAGCCCAGTTCCTCCATCAGGCGCTCCGCGTACAGCGCCCAGCCCTCCGCGTGGCCCGAGGTGAACGCCATCAGGCGCTGGTACTTGTTGAGCCCCTCGGACTGGTCGACCGCCGTCGCGATCTGGAGGTGGTGGCCCGGTGCTCCCTCGTGGTACACCGTGCTCGTTTCGCGCCACGTGACGAACTCGTCGCGGCCGGACGGCAGGGACCACCACATCCGGCCCGGGCGGCCGAAGTCCTCGCTCGGGCCCGTGTAGTACGCACCGACGCCGCCGCCCGGCGGGGCGATCTTGCACTCCAGGGCCATCACGCGGTCGGAGATGTCGAAGTGCTTGCCGCGCAACGACTTCAGCGCTTCGTCGGACAGGTGCTGCATCCACGCCTCGAACTCGGCGCGGCCCCGGACGCGGTAGCGGGGGTCGGCGTCCAGCACCGCCGCGGCCTCCGCCAGCGAAGCGCCGGCCTTGATCCGGTTGGCGACGGCGCGCATCTCGGACTCGATCCGCGCGAACTCGGCCCAGCCCCACTCATACGCCTCGCGCAGGTCCAGCGCCGCGCCGACGAAGAACCGCGACCACAGGCGGTAGACGTCTTCGCCGACGGCGTCCTTGACCGGGGCCTTCGGCGCCAGCTCGGCCCGCAGGAACCCGGCGAACTCGGCGAACGCCTCCTCGGCGGCCCGCACGCCCTGCGCGAGGTCCGCCTTCAGCGCGTCACCCTGCGAAGCCGAGCCGCCGGCGAGCTGGGTGAAGAATCCTGTCTCGTCCTTCAGGCCCGCCCACGTCTCGCACTGCTCCGCCACCTTCGCGACCTGACGCAGCGCCGCGACGCGCCCCGCGTCGGCCGCCGTGAGCAGGCCGCTGCGGATGTTCGCGAGCGCCTGGGGGACCTCGCCGATGCGGGCCGAGACGACCGACCAGTCGTGCTCGGTCTCCAAGGGCATCAGGTCGAACGCCATCCGCAGCTCCTGCACCGGGCTGGAGATGACGTTGAGGCTCGCCACGTCGAGGCCGGCCTCGTGGATCTCCAGCTCGAGCCCCACCCGCTCGGTGAAGACGGCCTTCGCGGCGCGCTCGGCGGCGTCGCGCGGCTCGGCGGCGGTCACGGCGGCGTGCGCCCGCGCCGCCAGTCCGGCGCGCTCGGCGTACCCGGCGGCCGAATAGTCGGTCAGCCGGTGGTCGTGCCCGGTGACGCCGAACCCGGTCGCGGCGACCGGGTCCGCGGCCGCGTAGTCGTCGACGTAGCGGTCACAGATCCCGTGCACGCCGTCGGAAGCAGTAGAAGCCATGCGCCGCACGCTACCGGGCCACCTGGGGGTGGTGGTACGTACTTAAGCACGGGCCGGGACGAGCCCGAGCCGCGCGATGACCTCGCGCGTCGCCTTCGACCGGTTGAACGTGTAGAAGTGCAGGTTCGGCACCCCTTCGGCGATCAGCTTCTCGCACAGCTCGGTGATGACGTCGATGCCCGCCGCGCGGAACGCCTTGGGGTCGTCGGCCAGCGGCTCGAGCCGGTCGAGGAGCTTTCGAGGCGCCGGTGCGCCGGACAGCTTGATCGTCGTCTGCAGGGTGCGCAGCGTGGTCAGGGGCATGACGCCGGGCAGCACCGGGACGTCGCAGCCGGTCGCCGCCACCCGGTCGCGCAGCCGGAGGAAGTCCTCGGCGTCGTGGAACAGCTGGGCGATCGCGAAGTCGGCGCCCGCGCGCAGCTTGCGGACCAGGTACTTCGTGTCGGTCTCCAGGTCGGGCGAGCGCGGGTGGCCGTAGGTCGACGCGGAGACGCCGACGCAGAAGTCGCCCAGCTCGCGGACGAGCTGCACCAGCTCTTCGGCGTAGGTCAGGCCCTCCGGGTGCGGGATCCACTCGCCGTAGACGTCGCCCGGCGGGTCGCCGCGCAGCGCGAGGATGTTGCGAACGCCCACCGAGGCGTACCAGCCGATCACGTTCCGCAGCTCGGCGACGGTGTGGTTGACCGCGGTCAGGTGCGCCATCGGCACCAGCGTGGTCTCGGTGGCGACGCGGGCGATGCTGCGGATCGTGCCGTCGCGGCTGGAGCCGCCGGCCCCGTAGGTGATCGACATGTAGGCCGGGTCGTACGGCTCGAGCTCCCGGATCGCCTTCCAGAGGACGGCCTCGTCCGCCGGGTCCCGGGGTGGGAAGAACTCGATGGAGAACTTCGGCCCGTCTCCGCGCAACCGCTCGATCACCGACGTCATACCCGAATGTTAAGGGCCGACGCCCGGCATGCGGGAGCCCCCGTCCGGACCCCGAGACAGGGTCGTAAGTCACTTTCGAGCGGTTTTCGCGCCGTGCTACCGGACTAGACTGGACGCGCACCACGGGAGTGAGCCATGAGGGACGACGACACGAGCTGGGACGAGGACGTGCGCCTCGCCGTCTACCACGCCTTCGCCGACCGCGGCCGCGCGCCGTCCGGGCCGGAGCTGGCCGACGCGGCGGGCGGGTCGCTGGCCGTGGCCAAGCAGGCGCTGCACCGCCTGGCCGAGGCCCACCACCTGGTGCTCGACGAGTGCGAGCACGTCGTGCTGGCCCACCCGTTCGCGGCGAAGTCGCTCGGCTTCTCGGTGATGGGCTCGCACACGCTCTGGTGGGGCGGCTGCGCGTGGGACTCCTTCGCCATCCCGCACCTGGTCGCCGACGAGCCGGAGGTGCTCGTCGCCACCCGCTGCCCCGGCTGCGGCCAGCCGCACGCCCTGGTCGTGAACCGCGTCGCGCCGCCGGACGGCGCGCAGGTCGCGCACTTCCTCGTGCCCGCCGCGCGGATGTGGGACGACGTGCTGCACACCTGCGCGCACCAGCGGCTGTTCTGCTGCGAGTCCTGTGTGGACGCCTGGCTGGCGGCGACCGGGCAGCACCGGGGGTACGTGCTGGACCTGGTCACGCTCTGGCGGCTCGCCCGCGGCTGGTACGAGGGCCGGCTCGAGCGCGGCTACCGGCGGCGCGAACCGGACAGCGCCGTCGCCTACTTCGCCGAAGCGGGCCTGACCGGGCCGTTCTGGGCGGCGACGGCCGGAGTCTGATTCGCCACATCGGGGTGCCCCGGCGGCCCGCGCCCCCGCCGGTTCGGCGAGGATGGCGGCATGAACGCGCCCGTTTCCGACGCCGATCTGCCCGCCCACGTCGAGCGCGCGCTGGCCGGGTTCCTCGGCCGGGCGAGCGCCGAGATCGTGGAGACGGAGCCGACCGTCGCGGCCGGGATCGACGCGCTGAGCGGGTTCGTGCTGACCGGCGGCAAGCGCTTGCGCCCGACGTTCGCGTGGTGGGGCTGGCGCGGCGCGGGCGGCGACCCGGCGGGCCCGGCCGCCGAGGGCGTGCTGCAGGCGGTCTCCAGCCTCGAGCTGATCCAGGCGTGCGCGCTGATCCACGACGACCTGATCGACTCCTCCGACTCCCGCCGCGGCTTCCCGACGGTGCACATCGCCGGCGCGAAGCTGCACGCCGACCGCGGCTGGCTCGGCTCCCCCGCGACGTTCGGCCTGGCCACCGCGGTGCTGGTCGGCGACCTGGCGCTGGCCTGGGCAGACGACATGTTCGCCGACGCGCCGCTGCCCGCGGAGACCCTCGCCGCCGCCCGCCCCGCGTGGCGCGCGATGCGCACCGAGGTGCTCGCCGGGCAGTACCTCGACGTCCGCACGCAGGCCACCGGTGACGCCTCCGTCGAGGCCGCACTGAAGATCGACCGGCTCAAGACCGCCGCCTACACCGTGCAGCGGCCGCTGCACCTGGGCGCCGCGCTCGGCGGGGCCTCGCCCGAGCTGATCGCCACGCTGCTCGAGTTCGGCGGCGAAGTCGGCGTCGCGTTCCAGCTGCGCGACGACCTGCTGGGCGTGTTCGGCGACCCGTCGGTCACCGGCAAGCCCGCCGGCGACGACCTGCGCGAGGGCAAGCGCACGCTGCTCGCCGCGCTCGGCCTGCAACTCGCCGCGGAAAAGGGCGAGACCGCCGCGGCCACCGTGATCGCCGACGCGATCGGCGACGCGGACCTCTCCGACGAGGGCGTCGAGACCGTCCGGATGGCGCTGCGGCAGGTCGGCGCGGTCGACGCGGTCGAGCGGCGGATCGACGAGCTGACCACCGCGGCGATGGCTGCCCTCGAGCGCGCGCACCTGGCCGAGCCCGCGCCGGCGGCGCTGACCGGGCTGGTCGTCAAGGCCACCCAGCGGACGTACTGACGTGCGCACGATCGACGGGCCGGCCGACCACGTCGTCGTGATCGGCGCCGGGCTGGCCGGCCTTTCGGCGACCCTGCACCTGCTCGGCGCGGGACGGCGCGTCACGCTGCTGGAGCAGGCGGACACCCCGGGCGGCCGGACGGGCCAGCAGAGCTTCGACGGCAACGCCGTGGACACCGGCGCGAGCGTGCTGACCATGCCGGAGCTGCTGGAAGAGGCGTTCGCCGCGGTCGGCGAGCCACTCGCCAAGAACCTGCGCCTGACCCGGCTCGACCCGGCGTACCGGGCGCGCTTCGCCGACGGCTCCGAGCTGGCCCTGCACACCGACGGCGAGGCGATGGAGGCTGAGATCCGCGCCTTCGCCGGCGCCCGCGAGGCGGTCGGCTACCGGGCGCTGCGGCGCTGGCTGTCCGAGCTGTACGCCGCGCAGAAGGACCGGTTCATCGGGGCGAACTTCGACTCGCCGCTCGACCTGGCCCGCCCCGAGCTGGCGAAGCTCGCCGCGCTCGGCGGGTTCGGCAGGCTGGGCCCGCGCGTCGCCCGCTACCTGCTCGACGAGCGCGTCCGGCGGCTGTTCACGTTCCAGGCGCTCTACGCCGGTCTCGACCCGGTGAGCGCGATCGGCGCGTACGGCGTCATCTCGTACATGGACACCGTCGGCGGCGTCTACTACCCCGAGGGCGGGATGGGCGAGATCGGCCGGGCGATGACCGGCGCGGCGGCCCGGGCGGGCGCGGACGTGCGGTTCGGCACCGAAGCCGCGTGGCTCGAGCGGGTGTCCTCGCGGGTGCGGGCGGTCCGGACGCGCTCGGGCGAGCGGATCGCCTGCGACGCCGTCGTCCTCGCCACCGAGCTGACCGCGGCCTACCGGCTCGTCGGCGCGCGGCCGCGGCGCGTCGTGCCGCTGCGGTACTCGCCGTCCGCCGTCGTGCTGCACGGCCGGACGACGCGGGCGTGGGACCTCGGGCACCACACGATCTACTTCGGCGGCGCCTGGGAGCGGACGTTCGCGGAGATCATCCGCGAAGGCAAGCTCATGAGCGACCCGTCGCTGCTGGTCACGCGCCCGACGGCGACGGACCCGGGGCTGGCCGGGCGCGGCGGCGAGATCGTCTCGGTCCTCGCGCCCGCACCGAACCTGCGTCGCGGGCCGATCGACTGGGAACGGGTACGCGGGCCGTACCGCGACGAGCTCCTGCGCACGCTCGAGGCACGCGGGCTGACCGGGTTCGGCGACGAGTTCACCGTCGACGAGACGATCACCCCGGCGGACTGGGCGGCGCGCGGGCTCGCCGCCGGGACGCCGTTCTCGCTGGCGCACACGTTCGCGCAGACCGGCCCGTTCCGGCCGGCGAACCTGGTGCGCGCGGCGGGCAACGTGGTGCTCGCCGGCTGCGGCACGACGCCGGGTGTCGGCATCCCGCCCGTGCTCATCTCCGGACGACTGGCAGCGGAAAGGATCACCGGCCGGTGAACGAACTCGACGCCGCGGGCATCCTCGCGCCGGACCTGCGGGCCGCCTACACGGAGTGCCGCCGCATCAACGCCCACCACGGGCGCACGTTCTTCCTGGCCACCCGGCTGCTGCCGGCGCGGGCCCGGCCCGCGGCGCACACGCTCTACGGGTTCGCGCGGATGGCCGACGAACTGGTCGACAACCCCGCGCCCGGCAGCGATCCGGCGTCCGAGCTGGACCGCGTCGGGGCGATGGTCGACGTCGTCTTCGACGGCGGGACCCCGGACGATCCGGTGCTCGTGGCGCTGGCCGACACCGTGCGGCGCTACGGCATCGACCGGGGCCTGTTCGACGCGTTCCTGAAGTCGATGCGGATGGACCTGGCGCCGGTCGAGTACCGGACGTTCGCCGAGCTGGGTGAGTACATGTACGGCTCGGCCGCGGTGATCGGGCTGCAGATGCTGCCGGTGTTCGGCACGGTGGGGCCGCTCGCCGACGCCACGCCGGGGGCGATCGCGCTCGGTGAGGCGTTCCAGCTGACGAATTTCCTGCGCGACGTCGGCGAAGACCTCGACCGCGGCCGGCTGTACCTGCCGACGCGGGAGCTGGCCGCCTTCGGCGTCACCCGGGAGCTGCTCGAGGAGCGACGGCCGGAGCCGCGGATCCGCGCGGCACTGGCGTACTTCGTCGCGCGGACGCGGGCGGTGTACCGGCGGGCCGAAGCCGGGGTCGCGTCGCTGCGGCCGGAAGCGCGGCCGTGCGTGCGGACGGCGTTGACGCTGTACGAAGGGATCTTGGACGAGATCGTCGCGCTGGACTACGACATCCTGACCCGGCGCGCGGTGGTGCCGAACTCGCGCAGGCTGGTGGTCGCGCTACCCCCCTTGGCCACGGTGTGGGCGCGCGAGACGTTCCGGGGCGGTCGTAGGCTGCGATCATGACCGAACGACGCATCCGGATCGGCCTGCAGCTCCAGCCGCAGCACGCCGACTACGACACCATCCGGCGCACCGCCTCGGCCGCCGAGGACCTCGGTGCCGACATCGTCTTCAACTGGGACCACTTCTACCCGCTGTACGGCGAGCCCGAGGGCAAGCACTTCGAGTGCTGGACCATGCTCGGCGCGTGGGCGGAGTCGACGTCGCGGGTGGAGATCGGCGCGCTGGTGACCTGCAACAGCTACCGCAACCCCGAGCTGCTGGCCGACATGGCCCGCACGGTCGACCACATCTCCGGCGGCCGGCTCATCCTCGGCATCGGCTCCGGCTGGTTCGAGAAGGACTACGACGAGTACGGCTACGAGTTCGGCACCGCCGGCGGCCGCCTCGACGACCTGGCCGAGTCGCTGCCGCGCATCGAGTCGCGCCTCGGCAAGCTGAACCCGGCGCCGACGCGCAAGATCCCGGTTCTCATCGGCGGCGGCGGTGAGAAGAAGACGCTGAAGCTGGTGGCCAAGCACGGCGACATCTGGCACGGCTTCGGCGACCCGGAGGTCGTCGAGCGCAAGGTGAAGATCCTCGACCAGCACTGCGCGGACGTCGGCCGCGACCCGGCGGAGATCGAGCGGTCGTGCGGCGTCCAGGGCGAGCCGGACGAGCTGGGCCCGAAGCTCCTGAGCCTGGGCGTCACCACGTTCACGGTCGGCGTGGGCGGCCCGGACTACGACCTGGGCGCGCTCGAGAAGTGGCTCGCCTGGCGCGAGAAGACCAACGCCTGACGCGCTACTTTTGCGCCCGGTGCGCGGCGACTCGTTCCCGCGTCGCGCACCGGGACGAGCAAAACCGTCGCGGACTGCCGCCGCCGGTGTGGGCGAACGGCTTCCCGCACGACGGTGACGCGCACAGCCCGCCCGGCACGTCCTGCCGCTCCGCCAGCAGCGCCGCCAGCCCCAGCGCCGACGACGTCACCAGCCACGCTCCCCACGGGCCGTCGTCGGCCGCGTCGAGGTGCAGGTGCCAGCCGTAGCCCTCTTCGTGGTCCGTCAGGCGCGGTGGGCCCGCGTACGCCGCGAACAACGCGTTGAGCACCGAAGCCGCCGAAGCGACGTCAGGCGCCGCGAACACTTCGCGCAGCGAAACCGCCGCCGCCCGCAGCTCGGCGATGTCCGAAGGCGAGAGGTGGACGTCCGGCTCGCCGTGTGCGCGCAAGACGCGAACGACCGCCGAAGGATCGGCGTCGGAAAGCAAGACATCCAGCAGGTCGACCGCGCGCTGCACGGAATCCCGGTGCGGAAGGGTCATACTCCACTGTAACGTCTTGCCCATGATAAGGCGTTACCTGGTCGGGGCGACGCTCGCGCGGACCGGCGACGAGCTGTCCGGGCCCGCCCTCCTCCTGCTGGGCCTGCGCGAAGGCCCGCACGCCGGTTCCGCGCTGCTCGCCGGCCTGACCGCCGCCGCGGCGGTGGGCGGGCCCGTCTTCGGGGCCTTTCTCGACCGCAGCCCCGCACCCGGACGGCTGCTGGCGACCGCCCTGGCCGGGTACGCGGGCGGGATCGCGATCATCACCGCCCTCTTCGGCCACCTGCCGCTCGAAGCCGTGGTCGCCGGAGCGGTCGTGACCGGCCTGCTGAACCCCGCCATCGCGGGCGGCTGGACCGCTCAGCTGCCCGCGGTCGCCGGGCCGAAGACCCAGCAGGCCAGCCGGCTCGACGCGCTGACGTTCACCGCCGCCGCGCTGGCCGGTCCCGGGCTCGCGGGACTCCTCGGCGGCCCGGCCGGGCTCGTGGCGGCCGTCGCGCTGGTCGCCACCGCGGTCCCGGTGGCGTGGACCCTCCCCCGACGGAAACCCACCACCAGGACGGGGCTCAAGGACGGCTTCACGGTTCTCGTCCGCAACGCGCCGCTGAGGCGGGCCACCATCGCGTCGACGATCTCCTGCGCGGGAATCGGTATGGTCACCGTCTGTTACCCCATGCTCGGCGCGGCCCACCTGCGCGGCCCGGCGGACGGCGCGCTGCTGCTGACCGTCCTCGCCGTCGCGTCGCTGCTCGCCAACGCGGTCTTCGCGAAGAAGCCGCTGCCGTGGGCGCCGGACCGGATCGTCGGGCTGAGCACGCTCGTCCTGGCCGTGAGCGCCGCGCTGGCCGCGGTCGCCGACGGCGTCACGCTGCTGGTCGTGGCCGCGGCAGTCGCCGGGTTCGGCGAAGGACCGCAGCTCACGGCGTTGTTCGCGATCCGCCACCGCGAAGCGCCGGCGCGGGTCCGGGCGCAGGTGTTCACGACGGCGGCGAGCGTGAAGATCACCGGCCTGGCGGCCGGCGCGGCCTTGGCGGGCCCGCTCGCGGCGTGGTCGCTCCCGGCCTGCCTGCTGACCGCGGCGGCCGTGCAGCTCGCCGCGGCGATCAGCGGTTCGAGCCGGTCAGAACGCCATCGCCTGCGCGCGCCGCTTCACCTCGGTGCCGTGGCTGGTGCGCAGGGCGTTGATCGGGGTGCTGCCCGGCAGGCTCTCGTCGGTCTCGAAGAGCCACCGCAGCATCTCCGTCCGGGAGAAGCCGGAGTCGGCGAGCACCGTGATCGTCCCGGCCAGCCCCTTCACGACCCCGTCCTTGACGAAGAAGGCGCTGGGCACGCACAGGTCGCCGTCGCGCTTGAAGGCGATCAGCTGCCCGTCGCGCAGCATCTGACGGACCTTGTTGGCCGAGGTCCCGAGGACGTTCGCCACCTCGCCCAGCGGGAGGACCGCGATGGCGGTGTCGAGGACGTCGTCGGCGACAGGAATCCCACTCACAGGTGACACTCTGCCACATTCCGCACTCACCCCCGCTAGTGCGCACGGGTGACCCGCGAGGTCTCCTCCACCAACCGTGTGCGGTTCCGTACGATCCATACTCGTGACTCGCACCCAACCCAGCCTGGCCGGCACGCTCCTCGAGCGCCGCTACCGGGTGGACCGGCTGCTCGCCCACGGGGGGATGTCTTCCGTCTACCGGGGGACGGACACCCGGCTGGACCGTCCGGTCGCGATCAAGATCATGGACCCGCGCTTCGCCGACGACCGGTCGTTCGTGGACCGGTTCGTGCGCGAGGCGCAGTCGGCGGCGCAACTGCATCACCCGAACGTGGTGGCAGTGCACGACCAGGGCTTCGACCTGCCCCAGGGCGCGGAGTCCGGCCTCGCCTTCCTGGTGATGGAGCTGGTGGACGGCGGCACGCTGCGCGACCTGCTGGACGACCAGGGCCCCCTGGACGTCGCGCTCGCGCTGAGCGTCGCCGAGCCGGTGCTCTCGGCGCTGGCCGCCGCGCACCGCGCCGGGCTGGTGCACCGGGACGTCAAGCCGGAGAACGTGCTGATCGGCCGGTCCGGGCCGCACACCGGCGGCGTCGTGAAGGTCGCCGACTTCGGCCTCGTGCGGGCCGTGGCGAGCGCGGGCACGACCAGCTCGAGCGTCATCCTCGGCACGGTCGCCTACCTGTCGCCGGAGCAGGTCGAGACCGGCGCGGCGTCCGCGCGCGGCGACGTCTACTCGGCGGGCATCCTGCTCTACGAGATGCTGACCGGGCAGGTGCCCTACACCGGCGACACCGCGATCTCGGTGGCCTACCGGCACGTGAACGACGACGTCCCGCGGCCGAGCGAGCTGCGCCCGGACCTGCCGCCCGCGCTGGACGAGCTGATCATCCGCGCGACCCGGCGCGACCCGGAGCTGCGGCCCGCCGACGCCGGGGAGTTCCTGACCGAGCTGACCGCGGTGCGCGCGCAGCTGGGCCTGCTGCCGGTGACCGTGCCGGTCCCGGTCTCGCACGGCCAGGGCGACCTCGCCGACACCGAGCGCACGCTGCCGCGGATCCCGCTGGTGCCCGACACCCAGCAGACGATGCCGGTGCACCGCCCCAACGCGACGCGGGCGCTGAGCCACCCCGGTACCCCGCCCCCGGGCATCACCCAGCAGATCCCGCCGGTGGCCCGGCGCCGGGGCGAGCGGGCGCCGGAGAAGCCGAAGGACAACCGGAAGCGGATCGCCGTCATCGCCGCGGCGGTGCTGCTGTTCGGCGGCCTGATCACGGCGTTCGTCTTCATGCTCACCGACACCGGCGGCGCCAAGACGGCGACCGTGCCGCACCTCGTCGGGCTGAACCAGGCCGCGGCGGGCGACGCGCTGCGCGCGGTGAAGCTGAACCCGCAGTTCAGCCAGCAGTACGACAACTCGGTGCCGTCGAACACCGTGCTGCGTGCCGAGCCCGCCGAGGGCACGCCGCTGGCGCCGAACTCGACGGTGTCGGTCGTGCTGTCGAAGGGCCGCCCGATCGTGCCGGACGTCCGGCCGGGCACCGCGCTGCCCGACGCCGAGCAGGCGATCAAGACCGCCCAGCTGACCCCGGTGCGCGGCACCGACGACTTCGACTCCGACGTCCCGCAGGGCGCGGTGATCCGCACCGAGCCGTCCGCGGGCAGCCAGCTGAACATCGGCGGCCAGGTCACGATCATCGTGTCGAAGGGGCCGATCCCGCTGCCGCCGGTCCCGGACGTCACCGGGCGGAGCAAGGACGACGCGTTCCAGCTGCTGCAGCAGGCCGGGTTCGAGCCGTTCCAGGCGGGCGAGGAGTTCACCCAGAACGTCCCGGGCGGGGCCGTCACCCGGACCGACCCGCCGGCCAACGCGCAGGCGAAGGAAAAGCGGATCGGCGTCTTCGTCAACAACGCCGTGCAGGTGCCGGACGTGCGGTTCCGCTCGTTCGACGACGCGCAGAAGATCCTCGAGCAGGCCGGGCTGAAGGCCGACCGCGACGGCAAGGGCGGCGGCCGCGGCGGGGGCGGCGGGTTCGACTTCGTCTTCCAGCAGGACCCGCAGCCGGGCACGTTCGTGGCGAAGGGCAGCAAGGTCAAGCTGAAGGGCTTCGGGGGATGATCGGCAGCCGCGGCCGCGTGACCGGCACGATCGGCCCCGGCCTCATCGGCGAGGTCCTGCTGAACGTCCGGGGCGGCACGGAGGCGTTCTACGCCTACCCCGCCGACCCGGACGAGACGTTCGGCTCCGGCACCCAGGTGCTCGTGGTCGACTTCGAACCCCCGCGCACGGTTTATGTCGAACGGTGGCAACCACTGAGCCGCTGACGGCGTCGAAGAGGCACCAACGCACCCACAACAGAAAAGCGAGGGGGTCGGTGCCATGAGTCTCGTGCAAATCCTGCTGCTTTCCGCCGGGGGACTCGTCGTCGCGCTGCTGGTGATCTTCGGGATCCTGCGGCTGCTGTACAAGGTCGCGGAACCGAACGAAGCCCTGATCATCTCCGGGCTCGGCGTCCGGGTCGACCGCGCGGACACCGCGGACAGCCTGGGCTTCAAGATCATCACCGGCCGCGGCGTGAACGTCCTGCCCGGCTTCCAGACCGCGCGACGGCTGTCGCTGGACACCCGCGGCGTCAACCTGCAGGTCTCCTGCGTGACGAAGCAGGGGCTGCCGGTCACCGTGCGGGCCGTCGTGATCTACAAGGTCGGCGACGACTTCGCGTCGATCGCCAACGCCGCCCGCCGGTTCCTGGACCAGCAGAAGGGCATGAACGACACGATCCACGAGCTGTTCTCCGGCCACCTGCGCTCGATCGTGGGCGGGCTGACCCTCGAGGACATGATCCACAACCGCGAGGCGTTGACCGGCGAGGTCCGGCAGTCCTCGGCGAACGAGATGATCAAGCTGGGACTGATCGTCGACTCGCTGCAGATCCAGGAGATCGACGACGAGACCGGCTACATCCTGAACCTCGGCAAGCCGCACGCCGCCGCAGTCGCCGCGTCGGCGCGCATCGCCGAGGCGCGAAGCGATCAGGAGGCCGCCGAGGCCGAGCAGATCGCCGCCGCGAAGAAGGCGGCCGCGGTCCGCGAGAGCCAGATCCACCAGGCCGGCTACCAGGCCGAGGTGGACGAAGCGCGCGCCAAGGCGAGCCAGGCCGGGCCGCTGGCCGAGGCGTCCGCGCGCCAGGAGGTCGTCGTCCAGGAGACGCGGGCGGCCGAACTGGAAGCGGCGCTGGCCGAGCAGCGGCTGCAGTCGCAGGTCCGCAAGCCGGCCGACGCGAAGGCGTACGACACCCGCACGGCGGCCGACGCCGCCCGTGACGCTTCGATCGCCAAGGCCCAGGCCGAGGCGCGGGAGACCGAGCTGCGGGCCGCGGCGGACGCGACCCGCGTCAAGACCGCCGCCGAGGCGGAAGCACAGGCGACGAAGATCCGCGCCGAGGTCGCCGCGGGCGCCACCCGGGCGACCGGGCTGGCCGAGGCGGAGGCCGCGAAGGCCCGGGGCATGGCCGAAGCCGAGGCGACCAAGGCACGCGGTCTCGCGGAAGCCGAAGCGGCCCGCGCGAAGGGTCTCGCCGAAGCCGATGCCATCAAGGCGCGCGCCGCGGCGCTGGCGGAGAACCAGGAAGCCGTCGTCGCGCAGCAGCTGGCCGAGCGCTGGCCGGAGATCGTCGAGGCCGGCGCGAGCGCGTTCGGCAACATCGACCACATGGTCGTGCTCAACGGCGCCGACGGCATGTCGGACATGTTCGCCAAGGCGCTGTCGCTGGGCGGGACCGGTCTCGGCCTGGCCCGGCAGCTGATGGACGCCATGGGCAAGCCGCCGTCCACGGAACTGGAGAAGCAGGCCCAGGCGAACGGTGAACTCAAGTTGAGCGACTAGCACGTCACGCTGCGTACGGCCCTGGTGTCCCGGATCACGGGAGGCAAGGGCCGTACGCCCGTTCGGGGGCGGCAATTCCCGGGCGGTTGTCCTACCGTGGGCGCATGGTGCCGGACAGCTCGTCGCGGACCGCCCGATGACGTTCTTCACCGGCGGTCCCCGCGAGCGTCCCCTGTTCCCGGTCCCGGAGCAGGAGCTCTACGCGTTCAACGGCCGGCACTGGACCGACCCCCCGCGCGAGCACATCGTCCCGGCGGTGCTGCCGTGGGCGCAGCCACTGGGCCGGTCCGACCGCACGGTGGTGGCGCTGCGGACCGTCGAGGTGTGGCCCGAGGCGCTGACGCTGCGTGTCACGGTGTACTCCCGGGACAGCCTGGTCGACGACCCCGCCGAGGGGCTGATCGACCACCGGCGCAAGCCCGACTACAACGGGCTGCTGATCGGCGTGCTCTACGCCGACGGCAGCCGGGCGAGCTCCGAGACGATCTCGGTGCCGTCGGCGTCCGAGCCGGAAGAGCCGGTGCTGCGGGCGCAGCCCGTCGGCGGCACGCGCTTCGCCGTCGAGCACGAAGTGTTCCTGTGGCCGCTCCCGCCGGCCGGCCCGCTCAAGCTGGTCGTCCAGTGGACGGACCGGGAAATCCCCGAAACGCGCACGACGCTCGACGGCGGCGCGATCCGGGCCGCGGCGAAGGACGCCGCGGAAATCTGGCCGGGGCTGGGCAAGCGGCAGGTGAACGGCCTGCCGGTGCGCCGCGTCGGCAAGCAGGTGGCGCTCACCCCCGAATGGGGGGCCGCGGTGGTCCCAGCGGACGAACCCCCGCCTGCGCCGGAAAGCTGAACGTCTTTCTTGATCTGTGACCCCGGGCACCGGCGGCCGGGGTATCTCGAATGGATGAACGGGGTGGGTAGTTAGCGTCGTGGAAACACTTCGACCACCCGGCCGTCATGTCGGGCTGGTGCAGTGGGTCTCCTCCCCTTCCGACGCACGTGGCCGTGCACACCCCGCGAACCCGGAAAGGTCGCCCATGGCAGGCTCTCCGCTCAGCGCCCTCGACGTCGCTTTCCTGTGCCTGGAAAGCGAAACCTCCCCGATGCACATGGGGGCGGTGGTCACGTTCACCGCCCGTGGAGAGCTGGACCCCGCCGCGGTGACCGCGCTGCTGGCCGAGCGGGCCGCCCAGCTGCCGAAGCTGCGCCAGCGGGCCCGCGCGGAGCTGTTCCCGCCGGGGTCGGCCAGCTGGGCCGAGGACCCGGAGTTCGTTGCGGCGGACCACATCCACCACGTCACGCTCAGCTCGCTGTACGAACCGGACCCGCTCGCGGCGTACGCGTCGCAGTGGATCGCCGAGCCGCTCGACACGTCCCGGCCGCTGTGGCAAGTCACCCTCGTCACGGGGTTGCCGAACGGGAACTTCGCGCTGCTGCTGAAACTGCACCACGCGCTCACCGACGGGGCCGGCGCGTACGCGGTCGCGGCCGGCCTGCTCGACGGCGTCGAGCAGGCCGAGCGGATCCCCTCGCCGTCGCGGCCGATCCCGGCCCCGAGGTCCACTTTGGACACGGTCAAGGACGCGCTGGGCACCGCCTGGGGCCAGGCGAACGAGACGGCCGGGATCGCGTCGTCGCTCGTCCGGGCCGCGCGGCCGCCGCTCTCGCCGCTGTCGGCGCCGACGTCGGCGCAGCGACGGCTCGGGTTCGTCCGGCTGCCCCTGGCGGAGCTGCGCCGGATCCGCCGGGCCCACGGCGGCACGACCAACGACGTCGTGCTGGCGGTGCTTTCCGGCGCGTTGCGCGAGTGGCTGGTGAACCGCGGCCACCGCGCCGACGGCCGCACGCTGCGCGCGCTGATCCCGGTGAGCGTCCGCGGCCGGGCCGCCGGCCAGCTCGGCGGCAACAAGCTGTCGGGATACCTGTGCGACCTGCCGGTCGGGGAGGACGACCCGGTCGAGCGGCTGCGGGTGGTCCGCCGGGCGATGACCCGCAACAAGGCGGCGGGCCCGAGCCGCGGCGCGGGCGCGCTGCCGCTGCTGGCCGACCGCGTCCCGCCGCTGCTGCACCGCCTGGGCACGCGCACGGCGGGCCGGGCCGCGCCGATGCTGTTCGACCTGGTGATCACGACGGTCCCGGTGCCCCCGGCCCGCCTGTCCCTCGGCGGCGCCCGCTTGGCGGAGATCTACCCGTTCGTCCCGCTGGCACCGCGCCACGCGGTGGGCATCGCGGTCGCGACCTACCGCGACTCGGTCCACATCGGACTGCAGGCCAACGGCGAGGCGGTGCCGGACGTCGGCTCGCTGCGGGACGCGGTCCTGAAGTCGACGGCCCGGCTGCTCGACGCGTCCTGACGAACGACGAGGGCGGTCCCGGATGTCCGGAACCGCCCTCGGTGCGTTGTTCGGAGCTCAGCCGCGGAGCATCTCCGCGACCAGGAATGCCAGCTCCAGGGACTGCTGCGTGTTCAGGCGCGGGTCGCAGGCCGTCTCGTAGCGGCCGGACAGGTCGATGTCGGAGATCTCCTGGGCACCGCCCAGGCACTCCGTGACGTCCTCGCCCGTCAGCTCCACGTGGATACCGCCCGGGTAGGTACCCAGCTGGTTGTGGACCTCGAAGAAGCCCTGGACCTCGTCGACGATGCGGTCGAAGTGGCGGGTCTTGTAGCCGGTGGACGCCTCGTGCGTGTTGCCGTGCATCGGGTCGCACTGCCAGATGACCTTGTGGCCGGACGCCTCGACCTTCTCGACGATCGCCGGCAGGACCTCGCGGACCTTGCCGTTGCCCATCCGGGAGATGAGCGTCAGGCGGCCCGGCTCGAAGCGCGGGTCGAGCCGCTCGACGTACTCCAGCGCCTGCTCGGGCGTGGTCGTCGGGCCGATCTTGAGCCCGATCGGGTTGGCCAGCAGCTCGGCGAACGCGATGTGCGCGCCGTCCAGCTGGCGGGTCCGCTCGCCGATCCAGAGGAAGTGCGACGACAGGTTGTACAGCTTCGGGTTCGCCGCGTCCGCGTTGTCCAGGCGCAGCATCGAGCGCTCGTAGTCGAGCAGCAGCGCCTCGTGGCTGGCGAAGATCTCGGTCGACTGCAGCGACGTGTCGGTCACCCCGCACGCCGACATGAACCGCAGGCCGCGGTCGATCTCGTTGGCCAGCGCCTCGAAGCGCTGCGCCGCCGGCGACGCCGACACGAAGTCCTTGTTCCAGTCGTGCACCTGGTGCAGGTCGGCCATGCCGGCGCCGGTGAGGGCGCGGACCAGGTTCATCGCCGCGCCCGCGTTCGCGTAGGCGCGGATCATCCGGCCGGGGTCCGGCACGCGCAGCTCGGGCTTCGCGACGAGGGAGTTGATGATGTCGCCGCGGTACACCGGCAGGCCCAGCGCGTCCGTGGCGGCCGAACGGGGCTTCGCGTACTGGCCGGCGATGCGCCCGACCTTGACCACCGGCAGGCTGGCGCCGTAGGTGAGCACGACCGCCATCTGCAGCAGCGTGCGCAGGTTGGCGCGGATGTGCGGCTCGGTGTTGGACTCGAACGTCTCCGCGCAGTCACCGCCCTGCAGGAGGAAGGCCTCGCCGCGGGCGACCATGGCCAGGCGGCCCTTGAGCCGGTCGATCTCGGCGGGGACCGTGATCGGCGGCACGCTCTCCAGGACACCGCGGACGCGCTTGGTCAGCTCGGGATCGGGCCACTCCGGCTGCTGCGCGGCCGGGAGGGCGAGCGCCGTGTCGAGGCGCTTTCGCAGTTCGGGCGGGAGCGGCGGCAGTTCGGGCAGCGTGTCGACGGGGACGTCCACAGTCCAGTTCACGAACACCAGGATAAGGTTCCCGCCCCGCTCCGCTTCGCCCGGTTCGCCCCCGAGCTGGCAGACCGCTGGAAGGGTCGTGGGAAACACCTCGAGTTTTCCCCGCCGAGCTGGGGACTCGTCGTGATCGGCCCGGCGCGGGTCCGCACGCCGGGAGAAGCGCGGCTCCCACCGTGCGGACGGTTTCCGCAGGAGCCGTCGGCCGCGGCGGTCATGCGGCGGGCCGCCGATGTACGGCGAAAGCCCCCTCACCGGCGGCGAGGGGGCCTTCGTCAGCCGGGATCAGACGACGGCGAGCGGCAGCGCCGTCGGGTGGACCGGGGCCGGGAGGTCCGACGCGCCGGTCAGGAAACTGTCGACCGCGTTGGCCACCGAGCGGCCCTCCGCGATCGCCCAGACCACCAGCGACGCGCCGCGGTGGGCGTCGCCGCAGACGAACACGCCGGGGGTCTCCGTCTGCCAGTCCGCGCCGCACGACAGCGTGCCGCGGCGGGTCAGGGACAGGCCGAGGCCGTCGAGCAGCGGCATCTCCTCGACACCCTCGAAGCCGATCGCCAGCAGGACCAGGTCGGCGGGCAGCGTCTCGACCTCGTCGTTGACCGGGATGACCTCGCGGCGGCCGGTGGCCGGGTCCTTCTGGACGCGGACCTGCTGCAGCTCGACCGCCTTGACGCGGCCGTTCTCGTCGCCGACGAACCGCTTGACCGCGACCGCGAACTTCCGTTCGCCCGCCTCCTCGTGCGCCGGGTAGGTGCGGAGGATGTACGGCCAGGTCGGCCACGGCGAGCGCTCGTCGTCCCGGACGGACGGTGGTGTCGGGTACTGGTCCAGCTGCGTCACCGAAAGCGCGCCCTGGCGGGTCGCCGTGCCGTAGGAGTCGGCGCCGGTGTCGCCGCCGCCGATGATCACCACGTGCTTGCCGCGCGCGTCGATCGACGGCGGGCCGTCGCCCTCGACGAACTTGTTGGCCGGCACCAGGTGCTCCATCGCCAGGTGGACGCCGGCCAGCTCGCGGCCCGGTGTCGTCGTGTCGTCGCGGCCGCGCAGCGCGCCGACCGCGAGCACGACGGCGTCGTACTGCGCGCGCAGGTCGTCCACCGACAGGTCGACGCCGACCTCGCAGCCGGTGACGAACTTCGTGCCCTCCTTGCGCAGCTGCGCGAGGCGGCGGTCGAGGACCTTCTTCTCCATCTTGAACTCGGGGATGCCGTAGCGCAGCAGGCCGCCGAGGCGGTCGTCGCGCTCGAAGACCGTGACCTCGTGGCCGGCGCGGGTCAGCTGCTGGGCGGCGGCGAGCCCCGCCGGACCGGAGCCGACGACCGCGACGCGCTGGCCGGTGGACTCCTCGGACACCTGCGGCTGGACGTAGCCCGCTTCCCACGACTGGTCGGCGATCGTCTGCTCGACGCGCTTGATCGCCACCGGCCCGCCCGAGTCCGGCGAGATCGACAGCACGCAGCCCGCCTCGCACGGCGCCGGGCACAGCTTCCCGGTGAACTCGGGGAAGTTGTTGGTGGCGTGCAGCCGGTCGCTCGCCGCGGCCCAGTCGCCGCGGCGGACCAGGTCGTTCCACTCGGGAATGAGATTGCCGAGCGGGCAGCCGGAGCCACCGGAGTGGCAGAACGGGATGCCGCAGTCCATGCAGCGCGACGCCTGCTTGCGCACCTTTGCGTTGCGCTCGGCCGGGTCGACGTCCGCGTAGACCTCGCCCCACGAAGAAAGCCGTTCCTCGTAAGACTTCTTCTTCGGCTCTTCGCGGTCGTACTTGAGAAAGCCCGTCGGGTCAGCCACGAGCGGCCTCCATGATCGCCTCGTCGACGTCGCGGCCGGCGGCGCGCGCCGCCTTCGCCGCGTCCAGGACCCGCTGGTAGTCACGCGGCATCACCTTGGTGAACGCCACGGAGCGGCGCGGCCAGTCGCCGAGCAGCGAGGCCGCCACCGCGGAGCGGGTGAGATCGTGGTGCTGTTGCACGGTCTTCTTGAGCCAGGCCAGGTCTTCGGCGGTCGGCCGCAGCAGGTCCACCATGTCCTGGTTGACCTTCCGGCGGTCGACGTCGAGCACGAACGCCATGCCGCCGGACATGCCGGCCGCCAGGTTCCGCCCGGTCGGGCCGAGCACCACCGCGCGGCCGCCGGTCATGTACTCGAAGGCGTGGTCGCCGACACCCTCGGCGACGACCGTGGCACCGGAGTTGCGGACGCAGAAGCGTTCGCCGACCTGGCCGCGCAGGAAGATCTCGCCGCCGGTGGCGCCGTAGGCGATCGTGTTGCCCGCGATCGTCTGCGCTTCGGCGGCGAAGGACGCCTCCGGGTCGGGGCGGACGATGATCCGCCCGCCGGAGAGGCCCTTGCCGACGTAGTCGTTCGCGTCGCCGACCATGTCGAGGGTGATGCCGCGCGGCAGGAACGCGCCGAGCGACTGGCCCGCCGAGCCGGTGAGCAGCACGTGGATCGTGTCCTCGGGCAGGCCGTCCCCGCCGTAGCGGCGGGTGATCTCCGAGCCGAGCAGCGTGCCGACGGTCCGGTTCACGTTGCGCACCGGCAGCTCGATGTTCACGTGGTGCGCGTCTTCCAGGGCCGCCTCGGCGAGCTGGATGAGCGTGCGGTCCAGGGCGTGCTCGAGGCCGTGGTCCTGGCCGCGGGTGCGCCGCTTCGCGCCGCCGTACGGGGTCTCCGTCGGCATCTCGAAGATCGGCGCCAGGTCCAACCCGGACGCCTTCCAGTGGTCGACGGCCTCGTCGGTGTTCAGCAGCTCGGCGTGCCCGATGGCTTCGTCGAGCGTGCGGAAGCCCAGTGCCGCCAGGGTTTCCCGGACCTCTTCGGCGACGAACTTGAAGAAGTTCACGACGTGCTCGACCTGGCCGGTGTAGCGTTTGCGCAACTCGGGGCTCTGGGTGGCGACGCCGACCGGGCAGGTGTCGAGGTGGCAGACGCGCATCATGATGCAGCCCGCGACGACGAGCGGCGCCGTCGCGAAGCCGTACTCCTCGGCGCCGAGCAACGCCGCGATGACGACGTCGCGCCCGGTCTTCATGGCGCCGTCCACCTGCACGGTGATCCGGTCGCGCAAGCCGTTGAGCAGCAACGTCTGCTGGGTCTCGGCGAGGCCGATCTCCCACGGCGTGCCCGCGTGCTTGAGCGAGTTCATCGGGGACGCGCCGGTGCCGCCGTCGTGACCCGAGATGAGCACGACGTCGGCGTGCGCCTTGGACACGCCGGCCGCGACCGTGCCGACGCCGAGTGAGGACACCAGCTTCACGTGGATGCGGGCGTGCTCGTTGGCGTTCTTGAGGTCGTGGATCAGCTGCGCCAGGTCCTCGATGGAGTAGATGTCGTGGTGCGGCGGCGGCGAAATCAGGCCCACGCCCGGCGTCGAGTGCCGGGTCCGCGCGATCCACGGGTACACCTTGTTCGGCGGCAGCTGGCCACCCTCGCCGGGCTTCGCGCCCTGCGCCATCTTGATCTGGATGTCGTCGGCGTTGACCAGGTACTCGCTGGTGACGCCGAAGCGGCCCGACGCGACCTGCTTGATCGCGCTGCGGCGTTCGGGGTCGTAGAGCCGCTCCGGGTCCTCGCCGCCCTCGCCCGTGTTGGACCGGCCGCCGAGCCGGTTCATCGCGATGGCCAGGGTTTCGTGTGCCTCGGCCGAAATCGAGCCGTACGACATCGCGCCCGTGTTGAAGCGCTTGAAGATCGCTTCGGCGGGCTCGACCTCGTCGAGCGGGATCGGCTCGCGGACGCCGTCCCGGAAGGAGAACAGCCCGCGCAGCGTGCCGCCCTCGCGGTAGAGGCGGTGCACCTCGTCGGTGTACTTGCGGTACACCTCTTCACGGCCGGTCTTGGACGCGTGCTGCAGCAGGAACACCGTCTCCGGCGTGAACAGGTGCAGCTCGCCCTCGCGGCGGTAGGCGTACTCGCCGCCGGTGTCGAGTCCACGGTGGACGCGCTCGGTCGGGTTGTCCGGGTACGCGCGGCGGTGCCGGACGGCGACCTCTTCGGCGAGCACCTCGAGGCCGACGCCGCCGAGCTTCGACGACGTCCCGGTGAAGTACTCGTCGAGCAGGTCCTGGGCCAGGCCGAGGGATTCGAAGACCTGGGCGGCGGTGTACGCACCGACCGTCGAGATGCCCATCTTGGACATGATCTTCAGGACGCCCTTGACCAGCGCCTGCACGTAGTTGCGGATCGCCCTGGCGGGCTCGATGCCGGTGACCGCGCCCTGCCCGATCATGTCCTCGATGGTCTCGAAGGCCAGGTACGGGTTGACCGCGGCGGCGCCGTAGCCGAGCAGCAGCGCGATGTGGTGCACCTCGCGGGCGTCGCCGGATTCGACGACCAGCGCGACGCGCAGGCGTTCCTTGGTGCGGACGAGGTGGTGGTGCACCGCGGAAACCAGCAGCAGCGACGGGATCGGCGCCATCCGGTGGTCGGAGTCGCGGTCGGACAGCACGAGCGTGCGCGCGCCGGCGGCGATCGCCTCGGACGCCTCGCGCCGCACGCGCTCGATCGCCGACGCCAGCGCCTCGGCGCCGCCGTCCACTTCGTACAGTCCGGAAAGGACACTGCACGCGAAGCCGGGGAGGTCGCCGTCGTCGTTGATGTGGATGAGCTTGGCCAGCTCGTCGTTGTCGATGACCGGGTACGGCAGCTTCAGGTGGCGGCACGACGCCGGGCCGGGGGCCAGGAGGTTGCGCTCCGGGCCCATGATCCGCGCCATGCAGGTGACGAGCTCTTCGCGGATCGCGTCCAGCGGCGGGTTGGTCACCTGGGCGAAGTTCTGCTTGAAGTAGTCGTAGAGCAGCCGAGATCGCTTCGACAGGACGGCAGGCGGCGTGTCGGTACCCATCGAGCCGATCGGCTCGGCGCCCTTCTCGGCCATCGGCGCGAGCAGGATCTTCAGCTCTTCTTCGGTGTAGCCGAAGGAAAGCTGGCGGCGCAGCACCGAGTCGTGGCTCTGCACGACGTGGTCGCGGTCGGGCAGCTCGGCGAGCTTCAGCAGGCCCGCGTGCAGCCAGCCCTCGTACGGGAGCTTGCCGGCGAGCGCGGACTTGACCTCTTCGTCGTCCACGATCCGGCCGGCTTCGGTGTCCACGAGGAACATCCGGCCGGGCTTGAGGCGGCCCTTGGCCACGACGTCCTTGGGGGCGACGTCCAGGACGCCGGCCTCGCTGGCGAGCACGACGCGGTCGTCGGCCGTGCGCCACCAGCGCGCGGGACGCAGGCCGTTGCGGTCCAGGACCGCGCCGACCAGCGTGCCGTCGGTGAAGGTGACGCACGCGGGGCCGTCCCACGGCTCCATGAGACTCGCGTGGAACTGGTAGAAAGCGCGGCGCTCGGGCTTCATCGTGGCGTGGTTCTCCCACGCCTCCGGGATCATCATCAACACCGCGTGCGGCAGCGAGCGGCCGCCGAGGTGCAGCAGCTCGAGGACCTCGTCGAAGGACGCGGAGTCCGACGCGTCCGGCGAGCAGATCGGGAACAGCCGGGACAGGTCGCCGTCGATGAGGTCGGATTCCAGCAGTGCTTCGCGGGCGCGCATGCGGTTGCGGTTGCCGCGGATGGTGTTGATCTCGCCGTTGTGCGCCACGAACCGGAACGGGTGGGCCAGCGGCCACGACGGGAACGTGTTGGTGGAGAAGCGGGAGTGCACCAGCGCGATGGCGCTGTCCAGCCGCTCGTCGCGCAGGTCGGCGAAGAACGCGGGCAGCTGCTCCGGCGTGACCATGCCCTTGTAGACGATCGTCCGCGAAGACAGCGACGGGAAGTACGTGCCACAGCCGGAGTTCGCGCTTTCGTGCTCGACGCGCTTGCGCAGGCAGAACGCCAGCCGGTCCAGGTCGATGCCGGCTTTTCCGTCTGCGGCCACGAAAAGCATGCCGAAGTGCGGCATGACCGAGCGGGCGGTCGGGCCGATGTCCGCGCGGTCGGCGTCGACCGGCACTTCACGCCAGCCGAGGACTTCCAGTCCTTCTTCGACGGCGATGCGTTCCGCCAGCTCGACGGCCTTGCGGCGCTGCTCGGCGTCTTCGGGCAGGAACGCAATGCCGGCGGCGTAGGCATTTTGGCCGTGTTCATCGGGTTCAGGAAGCGCAAAGCCGGCTTCGGCGCGCAGCAGCGTGTCGGGCAGCTGCAGCAGGATGCCGGCGCCGTCGCCGCTGGTGGGTTCGGCGCCGGCGGCGCCGCGGTGGTCGAGGTTGGTCAACGCGGCCAGGCCGTCGGTGACGATTCCGTGGGAACGGCGCCCGCGGATGTCGGCCACCATGGCCACCCCGCAGGAGTCCTGTTCGGTCTCCGGATCGTAAAGACCCTGCTTGCCGGGCATGGCGGAGAAGATCATGAAGGGACCTCCTTCGTCGTCTGTTCGTGCGGGGCCGGGCTACCGGCCGGGGGAGCGCACGGGACGACGATGGCCCGCTTGTTAGCGCGACTTTAACACCTGGGAAACATGCCAGCAGCACTTCAGAGCGCCCCGGACGGCGTCGGACGGTAACGATCTGGCTGCGCGGAACGACGTAGTTCCTGATGGGTTCCCGGTAGTTCGCACTGCTAAGTATACGTCTCGGAAACTCCCGTCAAGTCTAACGTGACGCGCTCGACGCGGCCCGCCTAATCTGTGTCGCCGATCACTAGAACGTGTTACATTTCGCCGCATGATCCTCGATCGGTTCAAGCTCACCGACCAGGTCGCGGTGATCACCGGCGCCGGACGCGGGATCGGCGCGGCCACCGCCGTGGCCCTCGCCGAAGCGGGCGCCGACGTGGTCATCGCCTCCCGTACTTCCGCCCAGCTCGACGAGGTCGCCGGGCGGGTCTCGGCCGCGGGCCGCCGCGCCGTCCCCGTGCCGGTCGACCTCTCCTCGCCCGACGCCGCGGCAGCGCTCGCTTCGGTGGCCGTGTCGGAGTTCGGCCGGCTCGACCTGGTGGTCAACAACGTCGGCGGCACGTACCCGCGGCCCCTGCTGGAGACGACCGCGGAGTTCCTCGAGGAAGCGTTCCGCTTCAACGTCGCGACGGCCCATGCGCTGACGGTGGCGGCGGCACCTTCGCTGGTGCGGACGGGCGGCTCGGTCGTCAACATCTCGTCGGTGATGGGCCGGCTCTCCGGCCGCGGCTTCGCGGCGTACGGGACCGCGAAGGCGGCCCTCGCCCACTACACGCGCCTGGCGGCGGCGGACCTGGCGCCGAAGGTGCGCGTGAACGCGATCTCGGTGGGCTCGGTGGCGACGTCGGCGCTGGAGATCGTCGTCGGCAACCCGGAGCTGAAGGCGAAGATGGAGTCGGCGACCCCGCTGGGCAAGATCGGCGAGGCCGAGGACATCGCGGCGACGGTGGTCTTCCTGGCGTCGCGGGCCGGCGGGTACATCACCGGCAAGATCCTCGAGGTCGACGGCGGCCTGCAGGCCCCCAACCTGGAACTGGGCCTGCCCGATCTTTCCTGACCTTTCGCTACCCGGGACTGTCGGTAGTCCCGGGTAGCGTGGAAAACGGGGGCTGCTCAGTCCTGGTCGGTCTTCTTCGGCTCTTCGGCCGGAGCTTCTTCAGCGGGCTTCTCGGCCGAAGCCTCCGCCGCCACCTTCGCGTGCTCGGGCTCCTCCGCCGAAGCCGAAGATTCCTCGACCGGCGCCTCATCGGGCCCCGGCGCGTCCTTGCTCCGCAGCGTCTCCGGCAGCTCCCGCGGCCCGCGCTTCCCCGCGAGCACGAAGTACACCACCGCCGCGGCGAACAGCAGGATCGACGTCCAGACGTTCACCCGCAGGCCGAGGATGTGGTTCGCGTTGTCCATCCGCATCGTCTCGATCCAGCCGCGGCCCACCGTGTACCCGGCGACGTACAGCGCGAACGCGCGCCCGTGCCCAAGCTTGAAGCGCCGGTCCGCCCAGACCACCAGCAGCGCGACCAGCAGGTTCCAGATCAGCTCGTACAGGAACGTCGGGTGGACCGGGCTCTCCGGCAGCGGGATGTGCCCGGTCGCCACCCCGTTGAGCGTGTTGCCCGGGTCGTCCGGGTTGAAGCGCTGGTAGACCTCCAGGCCCCACGGCAGGTCCGTGTGCGCGCCGTAGAGCTCCTGGTTGAAGTAGTTGCCGATGCGGCCGATGGCCTGCGCCACGACGATGCCCGGGGCGAGCGCGTCCGCCATCGCCGGCAGCGGGATGCCCTTGCGGCGGCACGCGATCAGCGCGCCCACCGCGCCGAGGGCGATGGCGCCCCAGATGCCGAGGCCGCCGTCCCAGATCGCGAACGCGTTCCAGGGGTTCTTGCCCTCGGTGAAGTACAGCTCGGGGTCGGTGATCACGTGGTACAACCGGCCGCCGACCAGGCCGAACGGGACGGCGAACACGGCCAGGTCGATGACCGTGCCCTTGGTGCCGCCGCGGGCGGCCCAGCGCCGCTCCCCCCACCAGATCGCCACGATGATGCCGGCGATGATGCACAGGGCGTACGCACGGATCGGGATCGGTCCCAGGTGCCAGACCCCCTGGTCGGGGCTCGGGATCGTCGCGAGGTAGGCGGGAATCACCGGGCCACCGTAGCGCTAGCGCGGCTCCGCATCCACAGCGGCCAGGTAGCCCGCCACCAGCGCGTGCGCCACCTGGACCACGGCCTGGTCGCGCGGCAGGAACCGGTCGTCGTGGAGGCTGGGTACGCCCGCGGTGTCGCCGAGGCCGACGAACAGCATCAGGCCCCGCGTCGCGCCGCCGCAGTAGTGGGCGAAGTCGTCCGCGCCGAACGAGCGGAACTCGGCGTCGACGGCGAAGCCCGCGTGCCGCAGCCACCGCTGCGCGCCCACCGCCAGCGCCGGGTCGTTGTTCAGCACCGGTTCGCACGGGCTGATCTCCAGCTCGGCGGTGCACCCGTGCGCCCGCGCGGTGCCGTGGACGATGTCCGCGAGGGCTTCCAGCGCGCGGTCGCGGTCCTTCTCCCGCATCAGGCGCAGCGAGCCGAACGCGGTGGCGCTGTTGGGGACGACGTTGGCCGCGGTGCCGGCCTGGATCCGGCCGACCGAGCAGACCGCGCCGAACACCGGGTCGATCCGCCGCGACGCGAGCTGCTGCAGGCTCACGACCAGCTGCGACAGCGCCAGGATCGGGTCGCGCAGCAGGTGCGGGTAGCCGGCGTGGCCGCCCTGGCCCTGCAGCGTCACCTCGAACTCGTCGGTCGAGGCGTTCACCGGGCCCGGCACCGCGGCGACGACGCCGTGCTCGATCCGCGGCTGGACGTGGGCGCCGATCACCGCGTCGACGCCGGCCTCGGCCAGGACGCCGGACTCGAGGACATCGAGCGCGCCGGGCGGCGACGTCTCCTCGCGCGGCTGCAGCAGCGCGAGGATCGGCCGCGGCACGCCGACGCGGACCGCCGCGCGGCCGACCGCGACCAGCGCGGCGAGGTGGACGTCGTGGCCGCACGCGTGCATCAGCTCGTTGCCCGACGCCCACGGCACGCCGGTGCCCTCCAGCACCGGCAGCGCGTCGAGCTCCGCCCGCAGCGCCACGACCGGGCCTTCGCCGCCGGGCAGCGGGATCGCGCGGCCGGTCTTGGCGACGCGGGTGCCGTCGCCGGCGCCGAGTGCCTCGGCCACCAGCCGGGCGGTGTCCTCCTCGTCGCCGGAGCCGCGCGGGTCGGCGTGCACCGCGTGCCGGAGGTCGATCGCCGCGGGCAGCTCCTCGTCGATCGCCCGCGTCCACCGGTCCCAAAGGTCGTTCACACGTGCTCCCAGCGGTAGATCCTCTTCGCGTTCTCGTGTCCCACCAAAGCACACAGCCGGACGGCGTCCACTTCGGACATCGCACCGGCGTCGAGCCCGGTGCGCAGGAAGTCCGAAAGTCCCTGGCGGAACAGGGCCGTGCCCAGGTGGTACAGCTCGGCGAGGCCGAAGGCGTCGGTGGAGAAGAGGACCTTCCCGAAGGGCGCGATCTCCAGGAGCTCGGCCAGGATCGCCGGGGCGCGGAAGCCCGCGTTGTGCGTGGCGAGGCCGACGTCGACGAAGACGTGCTCGAAGACCTGCGCGAGGTAGGCGGCGTTGCGGTGGAACGGGTAGTTGTGCAGCAGCAGGATCGGCACGCCGCGGTCGCGCGTGGCCCGCAGCAGCGCGGTGAGCCGCAGCGGGTCGCAGCGGTCCAGGTCGACGTCGGAGTCGCCGTACCCGACGTGGAACTGCACCGGCAGGCCGAGGTCGAGCCCGGTGAAGACGAGGAACCGGTGCAGCACCTCGTCGGCCAGCCGGGTGCCGCCTGCGGCGAGCCACCGCCCGGCGGCGGCTTCGACCTCGGCCGGTGAGGGCCGCTCCCCCGCCAGTTCGAGGCCGACGCGGTAGGCCGCGATCGACTTGACCCCGACCGCGGTCGCGGCGCGGTTGCCCAGCTCGTCGGTGAACGCCGCGGCGAACCCGGCCGCGGTGGTCCCGCGGATCACCTGCTCGGCGACCTGTTCCAGCCGGACGACGTCGTGGGCGCGGGCGCCCGCGAGCTGCGCGAACTCGCCGGTCGTGGTCAGCGCGTCCGGCTGGAACCCGCCGTCCAGCAGGAAGTCCGTGGTGCCGGTGGCGCGCAGGAACCGCCGCGCCACCTCGGCCGCGCCCAGTTCGGCGCGGCGCTCGAGGTAGGCGTCGGGTTCCGCGTGCATCGGCAGGTCGAGCACGGGGGCGCAGCGGGCGCGCACCGCGAGCCCGATCAGCGAGTCGAACAGGCTCGTGCCCAGCGGCGACGTCGTGTCCGCCTCGGTCAGCATCGCCTCGAAGTCCGCGCGGGCCACGTCTTCGGTGACGACGCCGTGGCAGTGGTGGTCCACCAGCGGCAGGTCCGCGACGAACGGGAGCAGTTCGGTCATGGGCCTCCGTCCACGCTGGTCAACCTCTCCCCCACCCTACGAGCGAACGCCGGCGCGGACAGCACCAAGATCACCGCGAGCACCAGCACGGCCCCGGCCACCACGGGGAACCACCGCGCCGGGCCCTCGGTCGGGTACGGCACCACGTTGACGTAGACGGTGTACCCGAGCACCGCGAGCGCGCCGATCGGGAAGACCAGGTGCCACGCCGGCACGCGCATCCGGCGCTTCACGAACAGCAGCAGGATCGCGCCGACGGTCGTGAGCAGGTAGATCACCAGCAGGATCAACGTCCCGATCGAGCCCGACCAGGCGAAGGTGTCCGAGGCCGTCGCGCCGAAGAACAGCGCGCAGACCAAGATGACGAGCACCGCCGCACCGGTCACCACGCTCACCGCGGCGACCGGCGTGCCGCGGCCGGACGTCCGGCCGATGCCGCGGCCGCCGAACGCGTCGCGGCCGAGGGCGTAGAGCAGCCGCGAGCCGCCGACGACGCAGGCCAGGCAGCAGCCGAACGCGCTGATCGCCGCGCCGACGCTGATCACGTCGCCGACCCACCCGCCCGCGTACCGGCTGCCGAGGTCGCCGAGCAGGGACGGCGAATCGTGGAACGCCTTCGCGTCGGTGCCGAACGCCATCATCTCGACGGCCGTGACGACGACGAAGTAGACCCCGCCGAAGATCGCCGTGCCGAGGATCGCGCGCGGGATGTTGCGCTTCGGGTCGTGGGTCTCCTCGCCGAGCGTCGCGGCGGCTTCGAACCCGGCGAAGGACAGGAAGCCGAAGACCGCGCCGAGGAACACCCCGGACAGTCCGGAGTCGGGGGTGAAGGTGAAGACGTCGAGGGTGAACCGCGCGCCGCCCGGGGCGCTCCCGGCGAGCAGCCGGACCAGGATCACGACCGTGACCAGCAGGATCACCGCGATGGTGGCGCCTTCGACGGCGAGGAGCGTGCTGGTCCCGCGGCGGGCGGGCAGCACGGCCAGCAGCCAGGCACCGACGAGCGCGACCGCGGTCAGCACGAACGGCCCCCAGGACGGCGGGTTCGGCCAGATGCCCACCTGCGTCAGGAAAGCGGTGCCGAGCGTGCCCGCGGCCGAGCTCGTGACGACGGCGTAGAACGTGTACGTGCCGAGGAGTCCGATGCCCGAGACCACGCCGGCGCGCGGGCCGAGCGTCGCGCCGACGAACGCGTACACCGACCCGGCGTGCTGGTAGTACTGGCACAGCTTGACGAAGCCGTAGGCGACCAGCAGGACGCCGACCGCCGAGAGCAGGAAGGCGAGCGGGACGGCGCGGCCGGCGGAGGCCGCGGTCTGCTGGGGGTTGATGTTGGCGGCCATGCTGGGGGCCATCAGCGCGACGGACAGGCCGACGGCCTGCCAGACGGACAGGGAGCGGCGCAGGCCTGGACGGGTTTCGACGGTGTCTGACACGATCTCCACCTCTTTCTCGAAGTACACAGTGAACATCGACGGGGGCAGGATGAGCCAGCTCGATCGAGCAGAACTCGCGCAGCAGGGCGCGATCCGGGCCGACGGCCTGCGCGCGGCCGGGGTCGAGCTCGTCGCGCTGACCTTCGTGGACAACAGCGGCATCGCGCGGGTCAAGGCCGTCCCGGTCGACCGGCTGTGGTCGGCGGCGGCGTGGGGCGTCGGCGCGTCGAACTCGTTCGACTTCTTCCTGGCCACCGACGAGATCACCGACGGGCAGTACTCGCGTGGTCCGGTGGGCGACCTGCGGCTGCACCCGGACCTCGACGCGCTGGTGCCACTGGCCGCGCAGCCGGGCTGGGCGTGGGCCCCGGCGAACCGCTACGACCAGGACGGCGAGCCGCACCCGCAGGACGCGCGGGCGCTGGCCGCGTCGGCGACGGACCGGCTCACGTCGCTGGGCTACAACGTGCGGACGGCCTTCGAGATCGAGTGGGTGATCACGGCGGCGGACGCGCCGGACGACCCGCGCTCGGCCACGGCGGGCCCGGCCTACGGCTTCGCGCGGCTGTCCGCGCAGGCGGGCTACCTGCGCGCGCTGGTGTCCGCCTTGTCCGCACAGGGCGTGGCGGTGGAGCAGATCCACCCCGAGTACGCGGCCGGGCAGTTCGAGCTGTCGGTGGCCCCGGGTGACCCGGTGCGCGCGGCGGACGTCGCGGTGCTGACGCGCGAGACGATCCGGACGGTGAGCGAGCAGCACGGGCTGCGGGCGTCGTTCACCCCGAAGTTCTCGCCGGACGGCGTGGGCAACGGCGGCCACGTCCACCTCAGCCTCTGGGACGGCGACCGGAACCTGTGCGCCGGCGGCGACGGCCGGTTCGGCCTGACCCCGACCGCGGAGGCGTTCGGCGCCGGGATCTTCACGCGGCTGCCGGCGCTGCTGGCGATCGGCGCACCGTCGGTGGTCAGCTACCTGCGGCTCGAGCCGCACCACTGGGCCGGGGTGTTTTCGGTGTGGGGCCTGGAGAACCGCGAGGCGCCGCTGCGGCTGGTGCAGGGTCCGGCCGGGCAGCGCGACCGGGCGGCGAACTTCGAGGTCAAGTGCTTCGACCTGACCGCCAATCCGTACTTGGTGGTGGCGGCGCTGCTGTTCGCGGGCCTGGCCGGGCTTTCGGCGGAGGCGGCGTTGCCGGAGCCGGTGGACGTCGACCCGGGCACGCTCCCTTCGGCCGTCCGGCTGCCGACCTCGCTGGCGGAGGCGGTGACGGCGTTCGAGGCCGACGACGCGCTGACTTCGGCGTTCGGCGCGGAGCTCGCGACGACCTTGATGGACGTGCGCCGGGGCGAAATCGCGCAGCTCGGCGGCCTGCCTGCCGACGAGCTGTGCGCCGTGCTGCGCTACCTCCATTGAGATCTTTTCACCGGAAACCGTTCGCGTCGAATGTCGTGTTCGTGCCCGGAAATCATTCTGTGATCGGGCCGTTATCTGTGCTAGCGTCCCGCTCCGGGTGAGGTGAGGAGGCCGAAAGAAGGCACAGTCCATGCCAGACGCTCGTCCCCGCCACCGGCAGAAGCCTTGGAAGCTCAAGGTGGCCGTCGTGGTGGCAGCGGTGTCGCTGGGCGCGGTCGGGATCGCGGTGGCCGCACCGCGCACCCCGGCGCCGCCGCCCGCGACCCCGAACCCCGGCTGCACCCTCAAGGTGCCCGACGACCCGTTGTCCGCCCGTGGCCTCGCCACGCCGTACCAGCTCAGCGCGACCGATCCGCGCCTGGGCGCGTGCCACGAACCGGTGGACGCGCAGGGCGCGTTCGCCGAGGCGGCGATCCTCGATCCCGCCACCGGCAAGCTGTCGGTGTACCACCCGCTCGTCGTCGACGCGGGCCGGAGACCCGCCGCGCCCCCGGTCGTCCCGGCCCTGCCCCGCGGCGCCGTCGTCGGGCTGTGGTTCGGCTTCAACGGCGACACGCTGACCCTCGGCGGCAGCCCGGCCGCACTGCGCGCGGGCCAGTGCGTCAACGGCCTGGGCCGCTCGCTATTCGGCCAGGTCGCTTTCTGCGGCGCGCAGGCGTTCTTCGACGCGGCCAACAAGGCCGTGCGAGCGGGCAAGCTGCGGATCCCGCCGCTCGGCCGGGCGACGGACGGCCGGCCGTGCCCGTCGGTGCGCGACTTCTCGCTGGTGGACCAGGACCAGAGCGACAACGTCACCACGACCTACCTCGCGACGCCCGACGGCCGGACGGCCCAGGCCACCGCGGCCAACGCCCGCGCGCTCGGGAAACCCGCGACGCTCGCCAACGGCAGCGACAACCGGCTGCTCGACGCGTTCGTGGACCCGGCGCTGGGCTGCACGCCGTTCACGGCACCGGACCTCACCGACGGCGGCCGGCCCACGACGTCGCTCGCCCTCAACGAGCTGCAGGCCGCGGCCGGGCAGCGGGCGCCGGTCGCGCTGGTGCCCCAGGGTGACCCGATGACGCTCGTCGACGGGAAACCCAGCCAGGCCAAGGCGAACCTGTACCGCGCGGGCGTCGACCAGCCCGCGCTGGACCGGCGGTCCGCGAGCACCCGGTCGTACTGCCGCAACCTGCGGACGTCCGGGCTGGACCGGCTCACCGCCGACCGACGGCTGCTGCGGGCGGCGCCGTCCCCGGACGGCGGCGTCGGCCTGCTGAAGTTCCTGACCGACCGGCTCCAGGGTTCGCTGCAGCAGCTGGGCTGCACGCACCCGGCGGCGTCGGCCCACCCGGACGCGGCCGCCGAACCGGACCCGGCCGACCAGGCGGCGGCAACGGACGCCGTGCGGACGCTCGACACGCTCAAGAACGGCTGACGGTCACCCCGCCAGCGCCCCGGCGACCTCCTCGCGCAGCTGCGGAAGCTTCGCGTAGAGGCGGTCGCCGGGGCATTCGGTGTTGTAGTAGTCGCGGTGCCCCTTGATCTCGGCGACGGGAATGCCGTACTGGCGGCAGATGTAGGCGCAGAACGTTACGAGGGACGCCCACTGCGCTTCGGGCGGCTCGACGCTGGTGTAGGTGCCTTCGTTCTCGATGCCGATGGCGTTGGTGTTCTGGCCGGGGCAGTGCGCGCCCTGGATCATCGTGGTGCCGCCGCGCAGGGCATCGAGACTGCCGTGCCGTCCTTCCATTCGGTACCCGCCACGGCTGACCGTGAAGTGCTGGCCGGTGTCGGACCAGCCGTTGTTGTCGATGTGGTCGTGCTGGTCGTCGCGGGCGACCTGGAAGGCGTGCGCGAGGGAGTAGTCGGTGCTGTTGGGGCAGGCGATGTGGTGGATGAGGACGCGGTTCGCGGGGTGGTCGAGGGTGGTGAGCGCGTCGGCGGGCGGCCGGGCACCCCACTCGGCGCAGCTGTAGATCCGGGGTTCGGTGGCGGCTTGGGCGGCTCGCGGGAGGACGAGCCCAGCTGCTCCGGCGACGGCCAGACCGGCGGCGCCGCGGAGGAAGGTGCGCCGCGGGAGGTGTACGAGGTCCATGGACGGACCCTCCCGTGGCGGCGTACAGCTTTCGTACAAACGCCTTCAGAGGCGCAGGGTGGCCTCGAACGGGCGGGTGAGGTGGAGCTCGCCGTTCTCGCTCTTGGCGATGGGCTCGTAGTCCTCGCCGCGGAGTTCGAAGAGGGTGGCGGTGTTCTGTTCCCCCGGCTCGACCAAGAGGTAGAACGAGATCAAAGCCTCGGCGTAGACGGCGCGCTTGAGGATCCGATCCTGCATCTTCGTGGACGGTGACACGATCTCCGCGGCAAGCCGGACGTCGCTCGCTCCGTAGGCCACGGTGTCGACTCCGGGGCAGTCGAGAATGATCAGGTCGGGAGTCAGCAGTCTCCGCGCTGCGAGGCGGACGTTTACCCCGGGCAGCAACTCGGTGCCATCCGGCAATGCGGGCGCGCAGGCGGATTGGAGCTTCCCCAGAAGCCGCTGGTGTTCCAGTCCCGGCCATGGGCTGACGAGCAGCATCCCGTCGACGAGTTCGACTCGCTGCAGCAAGGTTTGTTCTTCGGGCAGGGCGAGAACGTCATCGGCCGTCCAGCCGTCCGGTCGTGGCGGCAAGAGAACTCGTTGTGGATCATCACACGAGGAGTATGCGGACCGCCACCGACAGTTCTGGATCAGGTGAGGGCGTCACATAGGTGCGACACGCGTTCAGCCAGCCGAGGCCAGCTCGCCCGCGCCGCTGTACAGCTCGATCTTGAACCGGATGTGGTCCTGGTGCTCCTGCAACCGCGCGATCTGCGCCGCCACCCGGGCCTCGTGCTCACGCAGGACGTCGACCCGCTCTTCGCGCGTCGCCTCGCCGGAGCGCAGCAGCTCCACGAACCGCAGCATCTCCGCGACCGGCATGCCCGTGTACCTCAAGCACCGCAGCAGCTGCAGGAACTCCACGTCCTGCTCGGTGTAGAAACGCCGCCCGCCGGCCGTGCGGCCCACTTCGTGGAGCAGGCCGATGCGCTCGTAGTAGCGCAGCGTGTCGATCGTGAAACCGGTCTTTTCGGTCACCTGGGCCGGGGTGTAGGACGTCACGGACCCAGAGTGGCACCCGGAGTGCACTCCAGGTCAAGCGGTGGCGACCGCCCGGCGGACGCCTTCCGCCAGTTCCTCGGACAGCCTGCGGACCCCCGAGGGGCCTTCGGCCGCCGCCGTGACCAGGGCCGATCCGACGATCACCGCGTCCGCGAACGACGCCACCTGGGCCGCCTGCGCACCCGACCGCACGCCCAGCCCGACACCGATCGGCAGGTCCGTGTGCGCCCGCGTGCGGCGGACCAGCGTCTCCGCGCCCGCGCCCACCTGGTCGCGCGCGCCCGTCACGCCCATCACCGCGGTCGCGTAGATGAATCCCGAGGACGCCGCCGCGGTGAGCGCGAGACGCTCCTCCGACGACGAAGGCGCCACCAGGAAGGTCCGGTCCAGGCCGTGCTCCTTCGAAGCCGACATCCACGACGCGGCTTCGTCCGGGATCAGGTCCGGCGTGATCAGGCCGAGCCCGCCCGCCGAAGCGAGGTCGCGCGCGAACCGGTCGACGCCGTAGCGGTTCACCGGGTTCCAGTACGTCATCACGACCGCGCGGCCGCCGCGCGCCGACACCGACTCGACCACCTCGAACAGGTGCTTGAGGCGGAAGCCGTTGTCCAGCGCGGTCACCGACGCGGCTTGGATGGTCGGGCCGTCCATCACCGGGTCGGAATACGGGACGCCGACCTCGATGAGGTCCGCGCCGCCGTCGACGCACGCCGCGATCAGGTCCTGGGACCCGGAAACCGTCGGGAACCCGGCCGGGAGGTAGCCGATCAGGGCGCCGCGACCCTCCGCGCGCGTCGTGGCGAAGAGATCGTCGAGCCCGCTCACTTGTCCACCAACCCGAACCACTTCGCCGCCGTGTCCATGTCCTTGTCGCCGCGGCCGGAGAGGTTCACGACGATCAGGCCGTCGGGTCCCAGTTCGCGGCCCAGCACCAGCGCGCCGGCCAGCGCGTGCGCCGACTCGATCGCCGGGATGATGCCTTCGGTGCGCGAGAGCAGCTTGAACGCGTCCATCGCCTCGGCGTCGGTGACCGGCCGGTACTCGGCGCGGCCGGTGTCCTTGAGCCACGCGTGCTCCGGGCCGACGCCCGGGTAGTCCAGCCCGGCCGAGATCGAGTGCGACTCGACCGTCTGGCCGTCTTCGTCCTGCAGCAGGTACGTCATCGCGCCGTGCAGATTGCCCGGCGTGCCCTTCGTGAGCGTCGCGCCGTGGCGGTTGCCCTCGATGCCCTCGCCGCCCGGCTCCAGGCCGACCAGCCGCACGGACGGGTCGTCGTAGAAGCCGGAGAAGATGCCGATCGCGTTCGACCCGCCGCCGACGCACGCCGCGACGACGTCGGGCAGGCGGCCGGCCTGCTCGAGGATCTGCTCGCGGGCCTCGGTGCCGATGACGTGGTGGAAGTTGCGGACCATCGCCGGGAACGGCGCCGGGCCGGCCGCCGTGCCGAACAGGTAGTGCGTGGTGTCGGCGTTGGTGACCCAGTCGCGCAGCGCCTCGTTGATCGCGTCCTTCAGCGTCCGCGACCCGGTCTTGACCGGGATCACCTCGGCGCCGAGCAGCCGCATGCGGGCGACGTTCAGCGCCTGGCGCTCGGTGTCGACCTCGCCCATGTAGACGACGCAGTCGAGGTCGAGCAGCGCGCACGCGGTGGCCGTCGCGACGCCGTGCTGGCCCGCGCCGGTCTCGGCGATCACGCGCTTCTTGCCCATCCGCTTGGTGAGCAGCGCCTGGCCCAGCACGTTGTTGATCTTGTGCGAGCCGGTGTGGTTCAGGTCTTCGCGCTTGAGGAACACGCGCGCGCCGCCGGCGTGCTCGCCGAAGCGCTTGGCCTCGGTGAGCAGCGACGGGCGGCCCGCGTAGTCCTTGAGCAGGCGGTGGAACTCGTTCAGGAAGTCCGGGTCGTGGCGGGCCTTGTCGTACTCGGCGGCGACCTCGTCGACGACGCCGATCAGCGCCTCCGGCATGAACCGCCCGCCGTACGGGCCGTAGTAACCGCGCTCGTCCGGGTCGTGCGTGCCGACGCCGTGAGGCTCTTCGACAACACCGTGTTCCTCGGTCACCGCGACGGCCTCGGGCAGGCGGGGTGGGAACCGGCGGTGACCAGCTTGACCAGGGCGCCCTTCGGGTCACCGGAGGCGACGAGCCCCTCGCCGACCAGCACCGCGTCGGCGCCGTGGCCGGCGTAGGACATCAGGTCGCCCGGCCCGCGGACCCCGGACTCGGCGACCTTGTAGACGTCCATCGGCAGGCCGGGGGCCAGCCGCGAGAAGACGTCGCGGTCCACCTCGAGGGTGTGCAGGTTGCGCGCGTTGACGCCGATGACCTTGGCGCCCGCTTCGAGGGCCTTGTCGGCCTCTTCGGCGTTGTGGATCTCCACCAGCGCGGTCATCCCGAGCGACTCGACGCGGTCGAGCAGCGCGGCGAGCGCGTTCTGCTCCAGCGCGGCGACGATCAGCAGCACCATGTCGGCGCCATGCAGGCGGGCCTCGTGCACCTGGTACGGGCTGACGATGAAGTCCTTGCGCAGGATGGGGGTGTCCACCGCGGCGCGGACCGCGTCGAGGTCGGCCAGCGAGCCGCCGAAGCGGCGCTGCTCGGTGAGCACGCTGATCACGCGCGCGCCGCCGTCTTCGTAGTCCTTCGCCAGCGCGGCGGGGTCGGGGATGTCGGCCAGGTCGCCCTTGGAGGGGCTGCGGCGCTTCACCTCGGCGATCACGCCGATGCCGGACTCGCGCAGGGCGGACATCACGTCGCGGGGCGCCGGGGCGGCCGCCGCGCGGATCTTCAGCTCGTCGAACGGCAGCACGGACTCGCGTGCCGCGAGGTCCTCGCGCACGCCGGCGACGATGTCTTCGAGCACGGTCACCGGGCGCCCCCGCCCGGGTACGCGCTCACGGATTCATTCGCAAGGTCGCTCACAAAAACCTTCCCCTTCCCGCCGAAACGATGCTAACCCCCGCATCTGGAGCGCCCGGTTCCGGGTGCGCGCGTTACTCCGAATGCCTCCCCCGGACGTCCGTCGGGTCCTCTCCTTCCGACAGCGCTTCCCACAGCTCGGCGTCCGGATCGCGCGCCTTCTTGCGCGTGGCCGGGGCCGCGTACCGGGCCCCGAGCCGCGCGGCCTTCCCGGCGCCCTTGACGGCTGCCAACCCGCCCGCCCCGACGAGAATTCCCCCCAGCACGGCCAGGCCGCGCCCGAGCAGCATCTGCGTCACGGGCAGCCCGTCGGCGTACCCGGAGAACTTGACCCCCGCCACGCCGGACCAGACCGCGGCGACGCCCGCCAGCGCGAGCACGACGCCCAGGACGCGGCGCGCCCAGCCGCCGGTCGCGATCACCCCGGCCACGCCCGCCAGCGCGAGCAGGGCCAGCGGCACGAGCGCCGTCGCGCGCTGCTCGCCGGTCTCGCGGTAGAGCACCGTGCCGCGCACGCCGCCGTCGCGGAACTCGGCGAACCACGTCAGCCGTGACGCACCCCACAGCGCGAGCGCGCCGAGCAGGAGCGCGCCCACGATCATCCACAGTGGACGGCGAGACGGCGTGTCAGACATGGGCGGAGTCCGCGGCCGGGTCGAGGGAGCCCGCCGCCACCATCGTCTGCGCGGCGGCCACGGCCGAAAGCACGGTCCTGGCCTTGTTGAGCGACTCGGTGTCCTCGTAGTCCGGCACCGAGTCGGCGACCACCCCGCCCCCGGCCTGGACGTGCGCGATGCCGTCCTTGACCAGCGCCGTGCGGATCGCGATCGCGGTGTCCGCGTCGCCGGCGAAGTCGAGGTAGCCGACGACGCCGCCGTACAGCGCGCGGCGGACCGGCTCCAGCTCCTCGATCAGCTGCATCGCGCGGACCTTCGGCGCGCCCGAGAGTGTCCCGGCCGGGAAGCACGCGGTGACCGCGTCGAACGCCGTCTTGCCCTCGGCCAGCTCGCCGGTGACGGTCGACACGATGTGCATGACGTGGCTGTAGCGCTCGATCTGGAAGAAGTCGACGACGCGCACGGTGCCCGGCTTGCAGACCTTGCCGAGGTCGTTGCGCCCGAGGTCGACGAGCATCAGGTGCTCGGCGCGCTCCTTCTCGTCGGCCAGCAGGTCCTTGGCCAGCTGCGCGTCCTCCTCCGGGTCGGCGCCGCGCCAGCGCGTGCCCGCGATCGGGTGCGTGGTCGCGCGGCCGTCCCGCACGGTGACGAGCGATTCGGGGCTGGAGCCGACGATGTCGAAGCCCTCCAGCCGCAGCAGGTACATGTACGGGCTCGGGTTGGACGTCCGGAGCACGCGGTAGATGTCGAGCGCGTCGGCAGCCGTCGGGATCTCGAACCGTTGCGACGGCACGATCTGGAACGCTTCGCCGGCCTTGATCGCCTCGACGGCCTTCTCGACCGCCGCGTGGAAGTCCTCCTTGGACCGCTTCCGGACGAATTCGGGCGCGGGACGCTCGAACGCGGCCACCGTCGGCGGCGCGTGGACCTGCAGTTCCTCGGTCATCACGGACAGCCGGGCGACGGCGTCGTCGTAGGCCGCGTCCACGCGCTCGGGCGAGTCGTCCCAGTTGACGGCGTTCGCGATGAGCGTCACCGTGCCCTCGTGGTGGTCGAACGCCGCGAGGTCGGTGGCCAGGAGCATGGTGAGCTCCGGGATGTCGAGGTCGCGCTCGGCCAGCTCCGGCAGCTTTTCCAGCCAGCGCACGGAGTCGTAGCCGATGTAGCCGACCATGCCGCCGGTCAGCGGCGGCAGCCCGGGCAGCGGCTCGGTGTGCAGTGCTTCGATGGTCTCGCGCAGGACGTCCAGCGGGTTGCCGTCGGCCGGCAGGCCGACCGGCGGCGTGCCGGTCCAGACCGCTTCGCCGTCGCGGACGGTGAGCGCGGCCGGGCTGCGGACGCCGATGAACGACCAGCGCGTCCAGGAGGCGCCGTTCTCCGCGGACTCGAACAGGAACGTGCCCGGCCGGTCGGCCGCGAGCTTGCGGTAGACCCCGATCGGCGTCTCGCCGTCGGCGAGGACCCGGCGCACGACCGGGATGACGCGGCGGCTTTCGGCGAGGGCGCGGAAGTCTTCGCGGGAGGGGCTGACCGAGCCGGGACCGGCGGTTGCGCTGACCATGACCCTCATTGTGCTGCACCGCCCGGAGGGGTTTTGCCAGACCCTGAATTCAATGAGTGTTGAATTCAGGAGGTGCGTGCGTCATGATGGAGGCGTGAGCACCACCGAGCCTACTTCGCGACGCCGCGGGCGGCGCCCCGCCGGCCAGGACACGCGCACCGCGCTGATCGAAGCCGCGCGGGCCGTGTTCGCCGAGAACGGCTACGACGGGGCCACCGTGCGCGCGATCGCCACCCGCGCGGGAGTCGACGCGGCCATGGTCAACCACTGGTTCGGCGGCAAGGAGGGGCTGTTCGCCAAGGCGGTGCTCCAGCTGCCCTTCGACCCCATGGAACTGCTGGCCGTCCTGCGCGACGGCCCGGACGACCAGTTCGGCGAGCGGATCGTCCGCACCTTCATCACCCGCTGGGACGGCGCGGGCGGCGAGGTCTTCGTGGCGCTCGTCCGCAGCATCACCGGCCACGAGCAGGCCGGGCACGTGCTGCGCGACTTCTTCCAGAAGTTCTTCACGGCGGCGATCTCGTCGATCGGCTCGGACCGGGTCTCGCTGCGCATGACGCTCTGCGCGTCCCAGATGGTCGGCATGGGCATGGTCCGGTACGTGGCGAAGTTCGAGCCGTTCGCCAGCGAGGACGTCGAGGTCATCGTGCGGGCGGTGGCACCGAACCTGCAGCGCTACCTCACCGGCGACATCGACTGATCCCGCGACCCGATCGCGCGCACGGGCATGGCGTACGGGCCGGGCTTGCGCGGGCCGTACGGGAACAGCACGACCATCCGCCGCCCCCAGCCGCCGATCCACGCGCGGCGGTGCTCCTGGCCGGCCAGGACGCCGGGGCCGTGCGTCGACAGCGCGCAGCGCAGCACGATCCCGGAGCCGTCGCGGTAGCGCACCCGGACCTCCGGCAGGCGCCGGCCGCGTCCGCGGTAGGGGTCGGGCACGACGGTGACCGCCGCGACCCGCCACCCGGTGCGGGTGACCGCGCGGGCCCGGCCGCGCCAGCCCGCCGCGCCGTTCAGCGCGAACGGCATCCCGATGAAGCCGGCCAGCAGGAGGAGCACGCCGAAGCCGACGAGGACCTGGTTCTCGTTCGGCTCCTCGGGGGTGCGGACGTGCTCCGGATCGGCCGGGTCGTAAATGACGGTCACCACGTCGCCGACGCGGTAGGCGTGCGTGGTGTCGCGCACGATCTCCGCGGTCCAGGCCGTGCCCGGCGACTCGTAGCGCACCCGGAACGAAGGCGTCCCCTTGGCCGGGTTGTCGACGGAGACCACCACGCCGGCCACGCGGACACCGGAGGCGAGCAGGTCCGCGGCGGTCTGGTCCGCCGCGTTCGTGCCCGCGACTCCGCCCGCGAACACCGCGGTCCAGACCAGGACCAGCCCGGCCGCGCGACGGGCGAGCCGGCGCAGGCGCGCGGTCTCGGCGTCGAGGTCGATCCGGCCTTCGCCGTTGGTGGCGTCCCGCGCGGGCAGCCAGGCCCCGTAGTCCGGGACGTGGGCCCGCAGCCTCCGGTCGGCGGCCCGCAGCCGCGAGGTGCCGAACGCGGCGAGCGCCAGGGATCCGCTCAGGATGGCGGCTTCGCCGGGGAGTTCACCGTCTTCGAAGACGTAGGCCGGGGCGAGCAGCGAGTAGGTCGTGCCGACGCCGAAGAAGAGGAAGACCAGCATCGCGACGACCGTCAGGACCAGCCAGCCGGTCCGCCGTCTTTCGTGCTCCATCAGCCGAGCGTAGAACCGCCGATCCGCGCCGACGCTGCGAGAAACGGCACAGGGCGCGAGGGCAACCGGACGGCCTCGCCGGGCGTGCGCGGCATGGACCGAGCGGTCTAGAGCCTGTTTTGATGTGCTGACCAGCGGAGCTTGTGGTCGGCGTTGTGGGGTGTGGCGTGTCTTGGGTGAGATAGACGAGGTCTCCGGTAGACCGATCAACGACCAAGCTGATCAAGTACACCGGAGACCTCGTGCCCAGCCTAGCGGCGACGGGGCGAGCCGATCTGACCGACGCGCAGTGGGCGATCCTGGAACCGCTGCTGCCTGTCGGCAAGAAGCCCGGCCGCCCGCCACTGTGGAGTAAACGCCAGCTTTTGGACGGTATCCGCTGGCGGGTTCGTGTCGGTTCGCCGTGGCGTGACGTCCCACCTGTGTATGGCTGCTGGCAAACCGTCTATGGCTTGTTCCGGCGCTGGCAGCGCGCTGGTGTGTGGGCGTTGATCTTGGCGGCGTTGCAGACTCGGGCCGACGCCGCCGGGTTGATCACCTGGGAGGTGAGCGTGGATTCCACGATCAACCGGGCACACCAGCATGCCGCAGGCGCCCGCATCGAGGGCGACCTGCAGAAAGAACCGCCAGGCGGTATCGGCGAGCCCGAACCGGCCGACCACGCGCTGGGCCGGTCGCGGGGAGGCTGGACGACCAAGCTGCATCTGGCCACCGAGCAAGGCCAGAAACCACTGTCGTTGCTGGTGACCGCCGGTCAACGTGGTGATTCACCGCAGTTCGAGGCGGTGCTGGCCAGGGTCCGGGTCGCCCGGGTTGGTGGTGGGCGAGCCCGGACCCGGCCGGATCGTGTCCTGGCGGACAAGGCCTACAGTTCCCGCGCCAACCGGGCCTATCTGCGGCGGCGCGGGATCGCGTGCACGATTCCCCAGCCCTCTGATCAAGTCCGGCATCGCCGCAACCGCGGCCGGGCCGGTGGGCGGCCACCAGCATTCGACCCAGAGATCTACAAGCAACGGCACGCGGTCGAGTGCGGCATCAACCGGCTCAAACGCAACCGAGGCGTCGCCACACGGTTCGACAAACTCGCGGTTCGCTACGAGGCGACCGTGCACATCGCGGCGATCAACGAGTGGCTACGACATTGAAACAGGCTCTAACGGGCAAGCAGGAGCGCGATGAGCGCCAGGGTGCCCGGCAGCACCTGCACGAACAGGATGCGCTTGTTCGCCGTCGCGGCGCCGTAGAGGCCCGCGATGATCACGCAGACGATGCCGTACAGCTTGAGCTGGAAGCCCGTCGGGTCGCTCGCGATGAGGCCCCACACCAGCGCGAGCGCCAGGAAACCGTTGTACAGCCCCTGGTTCGCGGCCAGCGGCGCGCTCTCCTTCGCGAACTCCTCGGTGGTGCCGAAGGCCGCGCGAGCGCGGGGCGTGGTCCAGAGGACCATCTCCAGGACGACGATGTAGACGTGGATCAGGGCGACCAGCCCGACCAGGACGTCGGCGACGATGGTCACGCGAGCTCTTTCTCATCGGCCAGGAGGAGGCGCTCCTCGGTGTCGAAACAGGTGTGCGTGCCGGTGTGACAGGCCGGGCCGGTCTGGTCGACGCGCAGCAGGACCGTATCGCCGTCGCAGTCGATCCGCACCTCGCGGACGTGCTGGTAGTGGCCGGACGTCTCGCCCTTGACCCACAGCTTCGCCCGGCTGCGCGACCAGTACGTGCCGCGGCGGGTGGCGAGGGTGGCGGCGAGCGCGTCGTCGTTCATCCAGGCCATCATCAGCACGTCCGAGGTGGCGTGCTCGACGACGACCGCGGCGATCAGGCCGTCGGCGTTGCGCTTGAGGCGCGCCGAGACGGCCGCGTCCAGGGTCATGCCCGTACTCCCAGGATGTGCCGCTTCAGCGGCATCGAGTTGAACAGGACGAACGCGTAGCCGTACCCGGCGAAGGACAGGCCGGAGAACAGCTTGTTCCACCACAGCGCGGCGCCGAGCAGCAGGAACGCGTGCAGCAGCGCGAACACCACGCTGACGACGAGCCCGCCGATCCGCGCGCTGCCCAGCTTCAGCACGAGCCCGGTCGTCACCACGCCGCCGAGGATGAGCGCCAGCGCGGGCATCCGGTAGATCGCCAGGCTCGACCCGGCGCCGATGACCGGGATCAGGTCGAGCAGCGCCCACGCGACCGGCAGCCCGACCATCAGGGCGGCGGTGACCTTGACCTCGACGGGTGCTTGCCAGGACTTCACCGGACCTCGACCCCGCCTTCGCGCAGCGCGTCCTTGACGTCGCCGATCTTGAGCTGTCCGAAGTGGAACACGCTGGCCGCGAGGACCGCATCCGCGCCGGTGCGCACCGCGGGCAGGAAGTGCTCGACCGCGCCCGCTCCCCCGCTGGCGATCACCGGGACCCGCACGGCCTTGCGGACGAGCTCGATCAGCTCGAGGTCGAAGCCGTTCTTGGTGCCGTCGGCGTCCATGGAGTTCAGCAGGATCTCGCCGACGCCGAGCTCCTCGCCGCGCGCGGCCCACTCGACGGCGTCGATGCCGGTGCCGCGGCGGCCGCCGTGGGTGGTGACCTCGAAGCCGGACGCGGTCGGCTCGCCGCCCTCGGGCACGCGGCGCGCGTCGACCGACAGCACGATGCACTGCGAGCCGAACCGCCGCGACGCCTCGTGGAGGAACTCCGGCCGGGCGATCGCGGCGGTGTTGATGCTCACCTTGTCCGCGCCGGTGCGCAGCAGCCGGTTGACGTCGTCGTTGCTGCGGACGCCGCCGCCGACGGTGAGCGGGATGAACACCTGCTCGGCGGTGCGGCGGACGACGTCGTAGGTGGTCTCGCGGTCGCCGGAGGACGCCGTGACGTCGAGGAACGTCAGCTCGTCGGCTCCCTCGGCGTCGTAGCGCCGGGCCAGCTCGACGGGGTCGCCGGCGTCGCGGAGGCCGGCGAAGTTGACGCCCTTGACGACCCGGCCCGCGTCGACGTCGAGACAGGGGATCACCCGCACCGCGACAGACATGCCCACCAGCGTAGTCAAGAGCGATCTAAGCTCGGGCAATGGCACGGGCGGGACGGCGGCCGGGGCAGACCGAGACGCGCGAGAAGATCCTCGACGCGGCCCGGCACCGGTTCGCCGAGCTGGGCTACGACGGCGCGACGGTCCGCGGGATCGCCGCCGACGCGGGCGTGAACGCGGCCCTGCTGCACCACTTCTTCGGCAGCAAGCAGGCCCTCTTCGCGGCGGCGATGAACCTCCCGGTCAACCCGGCTTCCCTGGTCCCGGCGATCCTGGCGGGCCCGCGCGATTCCGTCGGCGAGCGGCTGGTGCGGGCCTTCCTGACGATCTGGGCCGCACCCGAGGGGCGCACGCCGTTCCTCGCGATGCTGCGCGCGGCGGCGACGAACGAGCAGGTCGCGCTGATGATGCGCCAGTTCATCGAGCGCACGGTCCTCGCCGAGGTGGCGCGCGCGCTGGCCGTGCCGAAGATCCGGGTGACCGGGATCGCGGCGCAGATGATCGGGGTCGCGCTGCTGCGGTACGTGATCAAGCTGCCCCCGCTGGCCGAGGCGTCCGACGAGGAGATCGTCGCGCTGCTGGCCCCGGTGGCGCAGTACTACCTCGACGGCCGCGAAACCGTCGGTCCCCTGCCGTAAGCCGGACATCGGGGGCTGCTCAGCCCGGCGTCCCTCCGCCGACGGCGACCTCCTCCGGCCCGAGGACGTCCTCCCCCGGCAAAAACTTCCGGTCCGCGTGCATCAGCCCGGCCCCCTCGCGCGTCCAGAGGGAGACGGAAGGGACGCGTGTGCGCTTTGAAGAGTTCGTCGCGGAGCGGCTGGACGGCCTGCTCCGCTACGCCACCGTCCTGACGAACGACCCGCACCTGGCGCAGGACGTCGTCCAGGACGTACTGCTGCGCGCCCAGCAGCGGTGGGACGGCATCGACTCGCCGCCGACGTACGTGCGGCGGATGATCACCAACGAGTACCTGTCGTGGCGCCGGCGGGCGGTGCGGCGGATGGTGCCGAGCAGCCACGACGTCCTCGACGCGCTCGGCCCGCCGGAAGCCGACCCGTCGGCCGCCTACGACGAGCGGGACGCGATGCTCGGGCTCCTCGAAACGCTGCCCCGCAAGCAACGCGCGGCGGTCGTGCTGCGCTACTACGAGAACTACTCCGACGCCGAGATCGCCGCCGTCCTGCGCTGCGGCACCTCCACCGTGCGCAGCCAGATCTCCCGCGCCCTCGCCACGCTGCGGACCGCGCCGCGGCACGAAGTCCTCACCACCGGAGACCCCGCATGACCCGCAGCGAGCACGAGACCGAGACGCTGATCCGGGAGAGCCTCGACCGCCTCGCCGCCCGCGCCCCCGACGGTCAGGCGGTCCGCGAAGCGCTCGCGCGGCGTCCGCGGCGGGCGCCCGTCCGGCTCGCGCTGGTGGCCGCCGCCGTGGTCGTCGTGGTGGCCGGGGTGATCCTCGGCACGCAGGCGTTCACCACCACGTCCGACCTGGTCCCGGCGGCGGGCCGGCCGGTGCTCTCCTACGGGCCCGGGTGGCTGCCGGACGGCTTCACCGAGCAGTACCGCGAAGGCGGGCCGGGCAGCGCGCCGCAGGTTCGGCGGTGGTTCGCCGGACCGGCCGAGATCACGCTCTCGGCCTACTCGACCGCCGACCCGGAGTGGTCGCGGACCGCGCTGCGGATCGCGTCGCTCAAGGACCAGGTCCTGGTGCACGGCCGGGTCGCCATGGTCACCGGCGACGCCGGCGGCGCGCTGCTCACCTGGCTGGCCGACGACGACCACGTGCTCACCGTGCGGGTCGGCGGGGTGCCCGACGCCCGCGCGGTCGCCCAGCGGATCGCCGACGACGTCACCACGGAACCGGTCGGCGTCCGCGGTGAGCTGCGCTTCGGTGCGCTCCCGGCGGGGCTGGCCGAACGGTCGGCCGCGGTCAAGGGCACCGGTCCCGGCGACGCGAGCACCGAGCTGACCGCGGCCGACCCCGTGCGGCCGTCGGCGATCGTGCGGGTCACGGCGAGCGCGGGCTCCCCCGGCGTCAACGGCGCCGCGCCCGTCACCGTGCGCGGCGGACCGGGGTTCTTCGTGGCGGCGAAGAACGGCGAGGAGGCGATGGTCGCAGTCCGGCTGCCGTCGGGACGCTGGCTGACGGTGACGGGCGCGCGGCCGGAAGGCGAGCTGGTCGCCGTCGCGGACGGCGTCCAGCTCGACCCCTCGCCCGACTACCGGTGGCTCGGCCGCGCTACCAGTTGACGGCCGGGAACCAGATCACCCCGAGCCGGCCGAGCACGCGGACGTCCCAGTAGAGCAGCGTGAACGTGCCACCGACCAGCAGCGCCGCGCCGGTCACCGTCGCGATCCGGGCGGGCTTCGCGGCGAGCCAGCGCTGCACGCGCCCGCCGGTGGCGTGCGTCAAGAGCAGGAACAGCAGGGCCATGACGACGATGTTGCCCACCGACTGGAGCGCGAACGCGGCCGCGCCGTAGCCGACGTCGTGCTGCTCCGCGGCGCTGCGGAACATGATCCGGAACAGCGGGTAGGGCCGGCCGATCAGGAACCCGCCGATGAGCGCGCCCATCAGGACGAGCGGCGCCGCGGGGTGGCGCGCGACGAACGCCCGGAACGGGTTCGGGACCATGCCGAGCGCGATCAGGCCCATGGCCAGGAAGACCAGGCCGACGACGCCGAAGGCGATCATGGACTGGATGCTGCGCGGCGTCAGGCCCGAGCCGGTCGCGGTGGAGAACTGGGGCATGCGGGTGCCGACGAGAGCCACGACGACGCCGTAGGCGATCGACACGGTCAGCAGGCCGGCGGCGATCCAGCCGAGTGGCTTGAGCGTGGTCGCGAAGCGCCGTTTCTCGCCGGCCTGGCCACCGACGAGCGGGGCGACCGCGCCGAAGGCGGCGATGTTGCAGGCGGTGAAGGAACCGGCGAGGCCGGAGACGAACGCGAAGAGCGTCCCCGCGAGGACCCCGCTGATCGGGGTGGCCTTCGCGTCGTAGCCGAGCAGCCCGTTCGCGACGGTGTCGCCGATGACGGAGTCGACGAACGGCGCGGACCAGAGCGCGGTCAGCGCGAACCCGGCGAGCACCGCGACGACGGCGATCACCGCGCGGCGCGCGGGATAGGGCCCCGCGCCGAAGAACCCCGCTTGCGGATGAACCGGAACCTGCTGTGTGACGGCCATCGACATTCCCTTCGGCGCGCGGGAAACCCCAGTCCGCAAAGCGTTTCAGACGCGGCTGTCGAAACGCTTCCGCCGGTCGTGTGGGTTCGCGCGGCGATCGGACTAGGCATTTATCACGCCGACTACCGTGGGGCATGACCTTTCCGGAAACCGCCGCGTGGCGGCACGAAGACGCCCGCACCGGTTTCGAAGTCGCCTGGTTCCGCCCCCGGGACGGCGGCTGGCTCGTCGAAGGGACCACCACGGCGGTCGAGGACGACGTGGCCTGGGCCGTGCGGTACTCGCTCACCGTCGATCCACAGTGGACACTGCGCTCGGCGCGGATCACCGGCACCGGGCCGTCCGGACCACGCGAGCTCGCCGTCGAGGCGGACGGGCGCGGGCACTGGCGGCTCGACGGCCACCCCGCCCCGGAGCTGGACGGCTGCCTCGACCTCGACCTCGAGTCGTCCGCCATGACGAACACCTTCCCGGTGCACCGGCTCGCGCTGCCGCCCGGCGGCCGCGCCGACGCTCCGGCCGCGTACGTCCGCGCGGCCGACCTGGGCGTCGACCGGCTGGAGCAGACCTACGAGCACCGGTCTCCGGGCCGCTACGGATACACGGCGCCGGTGTTCGGCTTCGCCTGCGCCCTCGAGTACGACGACTTCGGGCTGGTCACCCGCTACCCCGGCATCGCCGTCCGCCATCCCTTGACGCCGGGAACTCCTCGGGCGCAGAATTAATCGCATGACTAATTCTGCGCTCGAGGTCGCCGGCCTCCGGGTCCGGCGCGGGGGCCGGATCGTGGTGCGGGACGTGAGCTTCTCGGTGCCGCGCGGTGCCGTCACCGGGGTGCTCGGCCCGAGCGGCTGCGGCAAGACCACGCTGATGCGGGCGGTCGTCGGCGTGCAGATCGTCGAAGGCGGCAGCGTGACCGTACTGGGCCTGCCGGCCGGGAGCCCGCCGCTGCGGCGCCGGATCGGGTACGCCACGCAGAACCCGGCGATCTACGCCGACCTCACCGTCCGGGAAGCCCTGCGGTACTTCGCCGCAGTGCTGCGCGCGCCCGCGTCCGATGTGGACCGGGTCATCGCCGAAGTCGGCTTGGCCGACCACGCCGGGAAGCTCGTCGGATCGCTGTCGGGCGGGCAGCACAACCGCGCGAACCTCGCCGTCGCCCTGCTCGGCAAGCCGGAGCTGCTGGTGCTCGACGAACCGACCGTCGGGCTCGATCCGGTGCTGCGGGACGAGCTTTGGGCCCTCTTCCGCCGGCTCGCCGACAACGGCGCCACGCTGCTGGTGTCCAGCCACGTCATGGACGAAGCCGCGCGCTGCGACCGCCTCCTGCTCATGCGCGAAGGCACCCTCCTGGCCGACGACGCGCCCCTCGCCCTGCGCGAGCGCACCGGCGCCGCCGACCTCGAACAGGCCTTCCTCCACCTGGTGAGGGCCGCCTCGTGAACCCGACGCTGACGCTCGCCACCACGCGGCGCATCCTCACCCAACTGCGGCACGACCCGCGCACCGTCGTGATGCTGATCGTGGTGCCGACGCTGCTGATGGTCCTGCTTCGCTACGTCTTCAACTCGACGCTGGTCTTCAGTCACGTCGCGCCCGCGCTGCTGGGCGTGTTCCCGTTCCTGATCATGTTCCTCATCGCGTCGATCACGACGCTGCGGGAGCGGACCACGGCCACCCTCGAACGCCTGATGACGCTGCCCATCGGCCGGCTCGACCTGCTCTTCGGGTACGCGCTGGCGTTCGGCGCGATCGCCGTCGTCCAGGTCGCGCTCGCGGCGGGCGTCTCGCTGTGGTGGCTCGGCCTCGACCTCGCCGGGTCGGTGGTGATGCTGCTGGTGATCGCCGTCCTCGACGCGTTGCTGGGCATGGCGCTGGGGCTGTTCGTCAGCGCGTTCGCGCGCACCGAGTTCCAGGCGATCCAGTTCATGCCGGTGTTCGTGCTGCCGCAGATCCTGCTGTGCGGCCTGTTCGTGCCGCGCGCGGACATGGGCTGGCTGCTGCGGTGGCTCTCGGACGTCATGCCGCTGTCGTACGCGGTCGAGGCGCTGACCCGCGTCACCGCGTCCAGCACCATCGACGCGGTGATCCTGCGGAACCTCGTGGTCGTCGCGTGCTGCGCGCTGCTCGCGCTGATGCTCGGCGCGGCGACGCTGCGGCGCCGGACGCCGTGACTACCGTGGTGCCATGGCATCCGAAACGGACCGGCTCGCCGCCGAGCGCTATGTCGTCCTGACCACGTTCCGGCGCGACGGCCGGGCCGTGCCGACCCCGATCTGGGTGGCGGGCGACGCCGGCGAGCTCGTGTTCTGGTCGGAGCGCAAGGCCGGGAAGGTCAAGCGCATCCGCGCCAGTGGCCGCGTCGAGGTCCAGGCGTGCGACCTGCGCGGGAAGCAGACGCACGGCGCCGTCGTCACCGGCCAGGCCCGGCTGCTGGACCTGGCGGAGACCGAACGCGTCCGCACGGCGATCGCCCGCAAGTACGGCATCGTCGGGCGCGTCACGATGTTCTTCTCGAAGCTGCGCGGCCCGGCCGACCGGACGGTCGGGATCGCGGTCAAGCTGGACGGCTGAGGCCGCGGAACCCGCGACGCAGGTAGTTCGGCAGCGCGTTCGGGTGGTCGAGCGTCGAGATGTGCAGCCAGACGCGCCGGGTGCCCGGCAGCGTCCACGCGTCGGCGACGACGAGGGTGAGCGCGTAGCCGCCGAGCCCCTTGCCGACGAACTCCGGCAGCAGGCCGAACGTCGTGATCTCGACGTCGCCGCCGGGCTGCGGCGCGAAGTCGGCGGCGCCCGCGACCTCGCCGCGGTACTCGACGAGCCGGTACCGCCGCCCGGGTTCGGCGAACCAGCGTTCCCAATCTTCGTCGGAGCGGGACGCGCTCGGCCACCGGTGCGGCGTCCCGATCCGGACGTGCAGGTCGCGGACGACCGGCCCGGCCGCCGTGGCCTCGAGCGTGACGCCGTCGACGGCCGGCGCGGGGTTGAGCTGCTCGGCGGCGGTCATTTCGAGCCGAGTGACGATCTCCTCCACCCGCGGCAACCTACGGCGCCCGGCGGCCGCTGTCAGCCCCTTAACGGCGTCAACCGGCCGCTCGCATCGCGGCGGCCATGGCCGCCGAGTCGTGGTCCGGGCCGCAGCCGTCCACGATGACCAGGTCACCGGGGATGTGGTCGGCGCGCAGCCGCAGGATCTCGCGGTAGGCGGGCGAGTCGTACCACTCGTGCGCCGCGGCGAGGCTCGGGAACTCGATGACCACGAGCGCGCCCGGCCACTCCCCCTCCATCACGTGCACCGGCGAGCCGTGCACGAGGAACCTGCCGCCGTAGGGGTCGAGCGTCGCCTGGATGCGTTCCAGGTACCGGAAGACGTCCTCGGAGAGCACGGCGGGCGGGCGCAGGTGGGCGAGTCCGTAGGCGGTCATGGCGGTCCTTCCGTTGTCCTGGAAGGAATCCTGCCGCGCCGGGCGCGCGGCGTCGATTACGCCGGAGGTAACGGCCCGGCTCAGACCTTCGAGACCGCGGCGAGCGCCTCGGGCAGCGTGAACGCCCCGGCGTAGAGCGCCTTGCCGACGATCGAGCCCTCGACGCCGTCGGCGGCCAGGCCGGCCAGCGCGACGAGGTCGTCCACACTGGACACTCCGCCGGAGGCGATCACCGGCGCGTCGGTGCGGGCGACGACGTCGCGCAGCAGGTCGAGGTTCGGGCCGCGCAGGGTGCCGTCCTTGCTCACGTCCGTCACGACGTAGCGGGACGCGCCGTCGCGGTCCAGGCGCTCCAGGACCTCCCAGAGGTCGCCGCCGTCGGACGTCCAGCCGCGCGCCGAGAGCCGGTGGCCGGCGTCGGTGATCCGCACGTCGAGGCCGATCGCGACGCGGTCGCCGTACTCGCCGATCACGCGCGCGGTCCACTCCGGGTCCTCGAGCGCGGCGGTGCCGAGGTTGACGCGGCGGGCGCCGGTGGCCAGCGCGGCCGTCAGCGACGCGTCGTCGCGGATGCCGCCGGACAGCTCGACCTGCACGTCGAGCTTGCCGACGACCTCGGCGAGCAGCGCGCGGTTGCTGCCCTTGCCGAAGGCGGCGTCGAGGTCGACCAGGTGGATCCACTCGGCGCCGTCACGCTGCCAGGCGAACGCCGCCTCCAGCGGGCTGCCATAGGAGGTCTCGGTGCCGGCCTCGCCCTGGACGAGTCGCACGGCCTGGCCATCGGCCACATCAACGGCGGGAAGCAGCGTGAAAGTCACGCCGTAACTCTAGGGCGGAGACGCGCGTCACCCGGTCAGAGGGTCGCGAGCCAGTTCTTCAGGAGCCGCGCGCCCGCGTCACCGGACTTCTCCGGGTGGAACTGGGTGGCCCAGAGCGGCCCGTTCTCGACCGCGGCGACGAAGTCCTCGCCGTGGTTCGCCCAGGTGACCTTCGGTTCCTGGCCGGCCAGGCCGTCGAGCTCCCACTTGCGGGCGGCGTACGAGTGGACGAAGTAGAACCGCTCGTCCGGGTCGAGCCCGGCGAACAGCTGCGAGTCCGCCGGCGCGCGCACGGTGTTCCAGCCCATGTGCGGCAGGACGTCGGCGGTCAGCCGGTCGACGACGCCCGGCCACTCCCCCGTGCCCTCGGTCTCCTCGCCGTGCTCGACGCCGCGGGAGAAGAGGATCTGCATGCCGACGCAGATGCCGAGCACGGGACGGCCGCCGGCGAGGCGCTTGCCGATGATCCGGTGGCCCTTGACGTCCAGCAGGCCCGCCATGCAGGCGGAGTACGCGCCGACACCGGGCACGACCAGGCCGTCGGCCTCGATCGCGGCGTGCGGGTCGGCGGTGACCTCGACTTCGGCCCCGGCGCGCGCCACCGCGCGTTCGGCGGAGCGGAGGTTGCCGGAACCGTAGTCGAGGATCACCACACGAGACACGCCACCCAGCGTAGCCGGAGGGCTCAGCGGCGCTCGAACGAATAGACGTCCGTCACGGTGTTGCACGGCGCCGGCGGCACGACCTCGACGCGCAGCACGCCCGCGTCGTAGTCGACGCCCTCCGGCGTGAACGTGCCCGTGCAGGTGCTGACCAGCGGGACCTGGCTGATCTCGCGCACCTTGGCCGTGACGTCGTGGCCGGTCACGGGCCGCGGCAGGTCGATCTGCAGGAGCTGCAGGTTGGTCGGGTACAGGTCGTTGTACGGGTCGCTCGTCGCGCAGATCAGGCGCGTCGGGCTGACGAAGTCGCAGCCCTGGGCGCTGCGGATGTGGTGGTCGAGGTGGATGCGGGCGGCGACGGGGAGGTCGCCGGCGGTCTTCGGGCCGCGCGGGTTGAGGAACGGCGTCGGGGAGACGTAGAGGCGGTCGATCTCGCCGAGCGGGCCGGAGACCAGCCACTGGCCGTCGGGGGTGGCCGCGACCTGGGCGTTGGCGTTCGCGGCGGGCTCGTCGGCCTGCAGCGGGTGGACGAACTCCGTCGTCGTCCCGTCCGGCTTCGTGACCAGGTACATCTTCTTGGTCGGCGTCGGGGTGACGGTGTCCTGGTAGACGTCGAAGACGTAGCCGCGCAGCGAGTCCGGGTCGCCGACGTGGCCCCAGCCCTCGTCCTTGAGCGGCTGCGGGATGGTGGCGCCGTTGCGGTAGACGATCTCGGGCGCGTGGCCCGGCAGGCGCAGCGTGGTGAGGCCCTCGCCGCTCACCCGGTTCTCGGCGGTCGTGTGGCCGGTTTGCCGCCAGGAGGACTCGTGCGCCGTGGCGACGCCGGTGGCGGTGAGCAGGGTGGCGGTGGTGAGAGCGAGCAGACTGGCCGCGCGCATGTGCGCTCCTCGGGAGTAGAGGCCTTGGCGGCGGCGACGCGATTCTGCCATGGCGGGGTCACCGGCCGGAAGAATCTTGGTGAAGGACGTTTGACCGTCCCGGCGGCTGGGTATCAAGTCACCCGATCGTGTGGCCGATCTCCGCGCGACCGGACGCCAGGGAGGCGAAGATGGCCGAGGACGATCTGCTGTCCCAGATGCTGCACGCCTGGCGCGAAGACATCGAGAGCGTCCCGTTTCCGCAGTTCAACGAGCTGCTGATCCCCCGCCAGCAGGTCCGGCCGCGGTGCACGCCCAGCGCGTCTGCTGTCCGCGTGACGAACGCCACGCGGAAGACAGACGCCTGACTGTGGTTTCCTGCGGGGGCCGCATCGACGCGTCCCCCGGGAGTCCTCATGAGTCGTTCCCCTGATCCGCACGACTTCCTCGACCTCGACGCCGGGCTCGCCGAGGAGGAGCGCGCCATCCGCGACGCCGTCCGCGCGTACGCGAAGGACCACCTGCTGGACCGGGTAGCGGACTGGTACGAAACGGGCGCGCTGCCGGCCGCCGAGCTGGCCAAGGGCTTCGGTTCGCTGGGGCTGCTGGGGATGCACCTGGAGGGCTACGGCTGCGCCGGCACCAGCGCGGTCGCGTACGGCATCGCGTGCCGGGAACTCGAAGCCGTCGACTCGGGGCTGCGGAGCTTCGTGTCGGTGCAGGGTTCGCTGGCGATGTACGCGATCCACCGGTGGGGCAGCGAAGAGCAGCGGCAGGAGTGGCTGCCGCGGATGGCCACGGGCGACGCGCTGGGCTGCTTCGGCCTGACCGAGCCGGACGCGGGCAGCGACCCGGGCTCCATGCGGACGCGCGCGGTGCGGGACGGGTCCGACTGGGTCCTGTCGGGGACGAAGATGTGGATCACCAACGGAACGGTCGCCGACGTCGCGGTCGTCTGGGCCCAGACCGACGACGGGATCCGGGGCTTCGTCGTGCCGACGTCGACGCCGGGCTTCACGGCCAACGAGGTCAAGCACAAGCTGTCCCTGCGGGCGTCCCTGACGGCGGAGCTGGTCCTGGACGGCGTCCGGCTGCCTGATTCGGCGGCGTTCCCCGAGGTCCGGGGCTTGCGCGGGCCGTTGTCGTGCCTGAACGAAGCCCGCTACGGAATCTTGTTCGGCGTCGTCGGCGCGGCTCGGGCCTGTTACGAGGCGGCGCTGGAGTACACGCTGTCGCGGTCGCAGTTCGGCAAGCCGCTGGCCGGGTTCCAGCTGACCCAGCGCAAGCTGGCCGACCTGCTCGTCGAGGTCAACCGCGCGGGGCTGGTGGCGCTGCAGATCGGGCGGCTGAAGGACGCCGGGACGCTGCACCACAACCACGTGAGCTTCGGGAAGATGGCGAACGTGCGGTCGGCTTTGGACGCGGCCCGGTCGGCGCGCTCGATGCTGGGCGCGAACGGGATTTCGCTGGAGTACCCGGTGATGCGGCACATGGCGAACCTCGAGACGGTGCTGACGTACGAAGGCACGGAGGAGATGCACGCGCTGTCGCTGGGCCAGGCGGTGACGGGGCTGGCGGCGTTCCGCTGATCCGGTTTTGTCGGTGGTCGCCGGTAGCTTCGCCGTCGTGGACTTCTCTTCTTTGGACTTCTCTTCTTTCGAGACGGTGCTGGAGCTGCGGCGCTACACCCTGCACCCGGGACGGCGTGACGAGCTGATCACGCTGTTCGAGCGCGAGTTCGTCGAGCCTCAGGAAGCGGCCGGGGCGCACCTCTTCGGGCTGTTCCGGACGTCGGCGTCACCGGACGAGTTCGTGTGGCTGCGGGGTTTCCGGTCCTTCTCCGCACGGAAGGCGGCGCTTTCGGCGTTCTACTCCGGGCCGGCCTGGCGCCGCTTCCGGGACGCGGCGAACGCGACGATGGCGGACTCGGACAACGTGCTGGTGCTGCGTCCGGTCGTGGGCGGTCTGCCTTCTCCGCCACCGGGCTCCGGAATCTTCCTGACGGTCTCTTCGGTGGCGTCGCCCTCGGCGTTCGCGGTGTTCGAGACGGATCCTTCGCCGAACAACTTCCCGCAGCTGCCGGTGCGCACCGACGGCCCGTTCTCGGTGTCCTTCAGCCGGGAGGCTTCTCCGGGCGCCGAGTCCTTGGAGCCGACTTCGCGCTCACTACTCCGGTAACAGCAGCCCGGTGAGCCCGCGGGGATAGAGGATCTTGCCGCCGTCCCGGAAGTCGTGGACGTCGACCCACCGGGCGGTGGCGGGGTCGTCGAGGATCTTCATCTCGTCGTTGGCGTAGAAGCCGGGATCGACGAACTCGGCGCGGTGGAGGAAGGCGATTTCGTGGCCGGCCTGGCCACGCCAGGTGAAGACGTTCTCGAGCACGCCGAGCCGCTCGCCGACCTCGATCTCGGCGTCGAGTTCCTCGCGGAACTCGCGCTTGAGCGCTTCCTCGGCGTGTTCCCCGAACTCGATGCCGCCGCCGAGCGGCCGGTAGAAGACGTCGTCGCCGTCGCGCCCCTCGAAGACGAGCAAAGCGGTGCCGCGGCGGATGATGCCGAGCACGATCGGCCGGATGCTGGACCCCATGGGGGTGAGGCTACTGCCCGAGGAAGTCCCGGATCGCCAGCTTCACCGAGCCCGCGTCCAGCCCGTGTGCCAGGTCGTGGTCGGCGCTCGTGCCGTAGGTGCGGACTTCCGCGTCCCGCCGCACGCCCAGGGACTTCAGCCGGTGCGGCACGTCCGAAAGCGCCTCGGCGACCCAGTGCGCCGACGTCCCGGCGAGGTAGGGCTCCACGAGCACGACCTCGGGGGCGGCCGCGAGCACCGCCGACCGCAGGCCGGCCGCGTCGAACGGGCGGATCGTCGACGCGTACAGCACCGTCAGGTCCAGCCCGGCCGTCGCGCGCAGCACCCGGTCCAGGACCGGGCCCGCCGCCACCACCACGCCCGACGAGCCGGACCGCAGCCGCGTGAAGCCCACCCCCAAGTGCGGCGATGCGTTCGCCTGAGCCGAAAGCCGCAGGTACACCCGGCCGTCACCGGGGATGGACTCCAGCAGCAGGCGGCGGGCTTCGGCCGCGTGGCCCGGTACGTGGACCGTCCACCCCGGCAGCGAATCGATCAGCGCGACGTCGCCCGGCGACTGGTGGGTGCGCCCCGCAGTCGGCATGTCGTACGACGCTCCGTACGACACCAGTACCCCGCCCACGTCCTGGTGCGAGAAGTCCAGCTTGATCTGCTCGAACGCGCGCTCCACCAGGAACGACGGGAACGTGTGCACGATCGGGCGCAGGCCGGCCAGCGCCAGGCCCGCGCCCGTGCTGACCAGCAGCTGCTCGCGGATCCCCACGTTGATCACCCGGTCCGGGTGCCGCCGGGCGGCGCCGGCCAGCTGCGCCGCCGAGATGTCGGCCAGCACGACCGCCACGTCCGGGTCGGCGTCCAGGATCTCCTCGGTCGTCTTCAAGAACGTTTCCCGCATGGAAGTTCAGCCCTTCGGTTCGACGACGGCGACCACGGCCAGCGGCCGGCCGGGATGGGCGGCGGTCAAGGCCTCGTACAGCGCGTCGTGGTCGCGGCCGGACACCGTGCGCGTCTCCCAGCCCTCGACGTCGAACCGGCGCGCGATGCCGCCCGGCCAGCCGCGTGTCGACGACCGGTTGTCGAGCACCACCGTCGTCAGGTTGTCCAACCCGGACCGCGCCGCGACGACGATCGCCTCGTGGTTCGAGCCTTCGTCCAGCTCCGCGTCGCCGATCAGCGTCACGACCCTCGACGTCCGGCCGCGGGCGCGCAGGCCCAGCGCCGTGCCGAGCGCGATCGGCAGGCCGTGGCCGAGGGAGCCGCTCGAGATCTCGACGCCGGGGACCCGCCGCCGGTCGGGGTGGTGGCCGAGGCGCGACAGCGCGTTGGACCACGTCGGCAGCTCGGCTTCGTCGAGGAAGCCCTTCACGGTGAGCACGGCGTAGTACGCCATCGGACCGTGTCCCTTGGACAGCAGGAAACGATCACGGTCCGGCGAGCGGAAGTTCGACGGCGTGACGTCGAGCACGCGGTCGTAGAGCACCCACAGGACGTCCACAGTGGACTCCGCGGCGGCGTGGTGCTTGTCGTCGCCGGTCATCAGCGAGATCAGTCGCGGCAGCTCGGCGTAACCCGGTTCGGTCGCAGTGGTCATGCGCCGACGATGCAACCTCGACTAAACTCGAAGTCAAGGATAGCCTGAGCTGGTGACGAGGCTCGCTGAACATCTCAGCATCGGACAGGTGGCGGATCGCAGCGGGGTGCCGCACACGGCACTGCGGTTCTACGAGGAGAAGGGGCTGATCAGCTCGGAGCGTTCGGCGGGCAACCAGCGCCGCTACCCGCGTTCGGTGCTGCGGCGGATCGCGTTCATCCGCGCCGCGCAGCGGGTCGGGCTCTCCCTGGAGGACATCAGCACGGCGCTGGCGTCCCTGCCCGCCGACCACGCCCCGACGAAGGCCGACTGGGCCCGGCTGTCCCGCGACTGGCAGCACGAGCTCGACGCGCGGATCGACGCCCTGCAACGGCTTCGCGACCGGCTCACCGGCTGCGTCGGCTGCGGGTGCCTCTCACTGCGCAGCTGCGCGCTCTACAACAACGACGACGCGCTGGCGCGCTTCGGGCCGGGAGCGAGCAAACTGCGTCCGGCCGTCGAGGGCGGCATCTAAATCGGTTGCCCAGGGCGGGATCCTGAAGAGGAAATGAACGAGAAGGAAAACACCCGCATCTCCAAGCGGCTGTCGCTGCACCTGCGCCACGACCCCGCCGCCCTCGGTCTCACCCTCGCGCCCGGCGGCTGGGTCCCGATCGACGCGCTGCTGCGCGCGCTGTCGATCACCCGCGAGCAGCTCGACGAAGTCGTCGAGACGAACGCCAAGCGTCGCTTCGCCTTCGACGAGACCGGCACCCGCATCCGCGCGAGCCAGGGGCACAGCGTCGCGGTCGATCTCGGCCTCGCGGACGCGGCCCCGCCGGACGTTCTCTACCACGGCACGGTCGCGAAGTTCCTCGACGCGATCCTGCGCGAGGGCCTGCGCCCGATGAACCGCCACGCGGTCCACCTCTCCGCGACGATTGACACGGCCCGGACGGTCGGCGCTCGCCGCGGCAAGCCGGTGATCCTGCGCGTCGACGCCGCGGGGATGACGGCCGCGGGGCACGCGTTCCAGGTGAGCGCGAACGGCGTCTGGCTGACGGCTTCGGTGCCGCCGGAATACCTCTACCGCGTCGATTGAGGCAAAATTCGCGTACCCAGACGGTCGGCTCGCATACCCAGACAGCCGGCTCGCGTGATCAAAGACGGAACTCGCGTGATCAGAAACAGGTCTCGCGTGATCAGAGACGGATCTCGCGTGATTGAGCGCGGGACTCCCGTGATTGAGCGCGTGACTCGCGTGATTGAGCACGGGACTCCCGTGATTGGAGCGGCATCTCGTGTGATTGGAGCGGCATCGCGCGTGATTCACGGGGCATCGCGCGTGATTGGCGGGGCATCTCGTGTGATCAGGCGGTCGGCAGGGGGGGTGGGGAGCCGGCGGCGGGGGCGGCCCAGCAGGCGGCGGCCCACGTCCAGCAGTTCCGTGCGCAGTTCTTCGTCGCCCAGGCGGGCCAGGTCCGGGGAGCCGCCGGCCATCGCGATGCCCGTCAGGGTCACCATCGCGTTGACCCGGGCCGTCGGGGTCGGGTCCGGGCCGGACAGGATGCCGAGCAGCGCCTGGCCGAAGCCCTCCATGCCGCCGTGCGCCGACTTCTCGATCGCGCGGGCGATGCCCGGGTCGCTCGAGAACAGCGCCACCAGCGCGCGGTGCCGGATCACCAGGTCGACGAACCCCTCCAGCAGCAGGTCCACCTGCGCGCCGCGGCGCTTCTGCGCGGCCGCGCGCAGCACCAGCTCGTCCAGGTCGCGCACGCCGGGCTCGGCCACCGCCTCGGTGATCTCGGCCTTCGTCTTGAAGTGGTAGTAGACCGCGGCCTTGGTGATCCCCAGCGCGTCGGCGATCATCTGCAGCGACGTGCCCTCGACGCCGTGTTCGGTGAACAGCCGCAGCGCGGTCTGCAGCAGTCGGGTCCGGGTGTCCTCGGCCGGGCCGGCGGTCATTCTTCCTCCTCAGCGAGCCGTCGGAGCGTACGTCACGCCCTGTCGATCGGCAAACCGTCCGCTAGCCGATCGGCTGGGGCAAACCTTGCTGTTCGGCAAGTCACATACTTGCCTATCGGCTTGGAGGTCTCCTTGCCGATCGGCTAGCTTGGTCAGTAATCAGATGGAGTGAACCGACCCCGTTCGGGCGAAACGGAGCTGACTCGTGGCGACCTTCCTGTACCGGCTCGGCCGGCTGTCCTTCCGACGGCGGGCGCTGGTCGCCGCCGTCTGGGCGGCCGTCCTCGTGGCGCTCGGGCTGGGCGCCCTGACACTGTCCGGCCAGCTGTCGAACTCGGTGACCATCCCCGGCACCGAGTCGCAGCGGGCGGTCGACCAGCTGACCGCGAAGTTCCCGCAGGCCAACGCCGGTGGCGCCACGGCCCGCGTCGTCATCGAGGCCCCGGAGGGCACCTCGGTGACCGACGCCAAGGGCAAGGCCGCCGTCGAGGCGCTGGTCACGCAGCTGAAGACGGCCCCGAAGGTCTCCGCCGTCGTCGATCCGTTCCAGGCGCAGTCGATCTCGCCCGACAAGCGCGTCGCACTCGCCCAGGTCAGCTACGGAGCGAAGGCGTACGAGCTGACCGAAGCGGACCGCCAGGCGCTGCAGGCCCCCGCGGACGCGGCCCGCGCCGCCGGGTTCACCGTCGAGTTCGGCGGCGACGCGGTGCAGGGCGTCCCCGAGACCGGCGCCACCGAGGGCCTGGGTGTCGCGGTCGCCGCCGTCGTGCTGATCATCACGTTCGGCTCGCTGGTCGCCGCCGGGATCCCGCTGCTCACGGCGCTGATCGGCGTCGGCACCGGGATGGCGGGCATCTTCCTCGCCTCCGGGTTCCTGGAGCTGAACTCGAACACGCCGATCCTGGCGCTGATGATCGGGCTGGCCGTCGGCATCGACTACGCGCTGTTCATCGTGTCGCGCTACCGGCACGAGCTGAGCCTCGGCCGCGATCCCGAGGAGGCCGCCGGACGCGCGGTAGGCACCGCCGGCTCGGCCGTCGTGTTCGCCGGGCTGACCGTCATCATCGCGCTGGCCGGGCTGACCGTCGTCGGCATCCCGTTCCTCGGCCAGATGGGCGTCGCCGCGGCCGTGACCGTCGCGGTCGCCGTGCTCATCGCGCTGACGCTGCTGCCCGCGGTCCTCGGCTTCGCCGGGCACCGGGTGGCCGGCGGCCGGATCCGGCTGCGCCGCAAGCCGGTCGAAACGACGCACGGCGAGCGCTGGGCGCGGTTCGTCGCCCGCCACCGGATCCCGGTGCTGCTCGTCGCGCTGGCCGGGATGGCCGTCGTCGCGCTGCCCGCGCTGGGCATGCAGCTCGGCCTGCCCAACGACAGCACCGCGGCACCGGAGTCGACGCAGAAGAAGGCGTACGACATCGCGAGCCGCAGCTTCGGCGAGGGGTCCAACGGGCCGCTGCTGGTCGTCGTCGACGTCGGCGCGAGCACCAACCGCCAGGCCGCGCTGGGCCAGGCCGCGGCCGACATCCAGAAGCTGCCCGACGTCGCCGCCGTCACCCCGGCGCGGGTCAACCAGAACGGTGACACGGGGTTGCTCACGGTGATCCCGAAGAGCGGGCCGAGCAGCACCCAGACCGAGGACCTGGTCGCCGCGATCCGCGCCGAGTCCGGTGGCCTGGAGAACGCGACCGGCGCGAAGCTGGCCGTCACCGGGCAGACGGCGGCGAACATCGACGTCTCCGGGAAGCTGTCCGACGCGATGCTGCCCTACCTCGCGCTGATCGTCGGGCTGGCGTTCGTGCTGCTGATGCTGGTGTTCCGCTCGGTCGTGGTGCCGCTGAAGGCGACGATCGGCTTCCTCGGCTCGGTCGCGGCGACCTTCGGCGCGGTGGTCGCGGTGTTCCAGTGGGGCTGGCTGACCGACCTGCTCGGCGTCGAATCGACCGGGCCGATCATGAGCATGCTGCCGATCCTGCTCATCGGTGTCCTCTTCGGACTCGCGATGGACTACCAGGTGTTCCTGGTGACGCGGATGCGCGAGGAGCACGTCCACGGCGCGGAGCCGCAGGAGGCGATGGTCACCGGCTTCCGCCACGGCGCGCGGGTGGTCGTCGCGGCGGCGCTGATCATGATCAGCGTGTTCGCCGGGTTCGTCCTGGCGGAGTCGACGCTGATCCAGTCGATCGGCTTCGCGCTGGCGTTCGGCGTGCTGGTGGACGCGTTCGTGGTCCGGATGACGCTGGTGCCGGCGGTGATGTCCCTGCTCGGCCGCGGCGCCTGGTGGCTGCCGAAGTGGCTCGACCGCATCCTGCCGGACGTCGACGTCGAGGGCGAGAAGCTCACGAAGCACCTCGACGCCGCTCCCGATGACGACGAGCGCGAGCTGGTGGGCGCGAGCCGCTAGCCAAGGTCCGTGAATGTCGCCTTGGCGAGTCGACATTTGCGGTCGTACCGTAGATGTCATGGTCAACAACGAGCGCAAAGACGCAGGTCAGGATACTCGGCCGCCGGTGTTGGACTCGTATGGGCGACTGTCACGGGTGCCGGAGACGGGCGAGCTGGAGAAGATCGACACGCAGTGGGCCGACAACCGCAAGGTGATCGACCGGGTCGGCGCGTGTCTGGGTGAAGAGCTGTCGGACGGCCTGTCCGCGTGGAAGCGCTCGGTCCGGCGTCCGGGGTGGCAACGGCTGTTGGAGCGGGTGGAGTCGGGCGAGTCGGACGGGATCGTGGTCTGGCACACCGACCGCCTGTTCCGGCAGCCGCGTGACCTGGAAAAGCTGATCGAACTGGGCGAACGTGGGTTCAAGGTCTACTCCGCACACGGTGAGCGGGACTTGGCGGACCCGGACGACCGGTTCATCATGCGGATCGAGGTCGCGCACGCGGCGCGCTCGTCGGATGACACGTCGAGGCGGATCAAACGCCGCTTCGCCACGTTCCGGGAGCAGGGCCGTCCGACTGGCGGGCCGCGTACGTTCGGGTTCCCCGGCAAGGACCAGACGTGGAAGCCGGGTCACGGCCAGACCAAGGCTGATCAGCCGTTGGTCCCGGCTGACCTGGTCGCGCACGAGCGGCAGGCGATCCGGGACGCCGCCGCGGACATCCTGACCGGGGTGTCGATCAGGGAGATTGCCCGGCGGTGGAACGAGGCCGGGTTGCGCACGGCAGCCGGGCGGGAGTGGGTGCAGGTGACCGTGCGGGAGACGTTGAAGCGTTCGACATTGGGCGGGGTGATCGAGCACGAAGGTAAGCCGGTCGGCCGGTTGGCGGGTGAGCCGGTCTTGGATCAGCGGACGTATGAGCGGTTGCGGGCGTTGTTCGCCGGGCGCAAGCGCGGCCGGGTGGCCGGTGAGCGCTACATCGGGACCGGGATTCTGCGCTGCGGGGTGTGCAACACCAAGCTGTCCGCGCACGCGCAGGCCCCGCAGACCTATCCGGATGGGACGACGCGGGCGACGTACTTCTGTAACAAGGATCGGCGTGGGTGCGGGCGGGTGTATGCCGACGTGCGCAGCGTGGACCGGGAGTTGCGGATCTTCACGCTCAAGCGGTTGTCCGACTCGCGGCACGCGGCGGCTATCTCGGCGGCCCGCTCGCAGGTGGCCGAACGGCTCGCGGAGGTGAACGAGGAGATCGCGCGGTGTGAGTCCTTGCAGCGCGCGTTGTCGGAGCGGTTGGGGTCGCGTCAGATCACCTTGGACGCCTTCGACGCCGCGAACGAACCCCTCGCCGCCGACTTGGCCAAGCTCACGGCGGAACGCAAATCGTTGTCCGGCGGGAACCCGGAAGGGCCGACCGAGGCGCAGAGTGTGGAAACGCTGGACGCGCAGTGGACAGCGGGCGGCTACGCGGAGAAGCGCGCGATGCTGATCAGCGCGCTCGGCCGGGACCGGCTGGTGATCAAGCGGTACGAACAGAACGGCAAGCGCATGTTCGACAAGGACCGCGTCAAGCACATCGAAGCCGACGACGGGCGGCCGGACATCGAGGTGCAGGCCGGGTGACCCGTCCCGGGAGCCTCGACAACCGCAGACAGACCGTGAGGGGTGTTCCCCGGCGCAGAGCCGGAGAACGCCCCTCACACTTGTGGTCAGCCCCGGCTATGCGGCGCGGGGCGGTTCGGCGGCCGGGTCGTCGGCGGGGTGGTGGTGTTTGTCGATCCGGCGGAGCACGGTCGCGACGGTGGCGATCTGGTCCTCGGTCATGGGTGGCATGGCGGCGCAGAGCAGCCCCCAGTACTCCCAGGAGTCGTCCGCGCCGGACGGCCCGGTGAACGCGTGGGCGTCGACGTTGAGGGCGGCGGCCAGAGTGGTCAGGGTGGCGGTGTCGGGTGTGTCGGCTCCTTGTTCGTACGCGGTGAGGGTGTCGGCGGATATCCCGACCCGGGCGGCCAGGGCTACCCGGGTGTAGCCGTACAGGTCCCGGTAAGCGCGTAGCCGTCCGGGCGAGAACACTCCGTCAGTCGTCTGCGGCGGCTGCTGGGGGGCGGTGGGATCGGGCAGGGCAGTGAGGTGGCGGCGGGCACGCGGCGCAGGGTGCGAACGGTGTGGGCGCGGTTGTGGCCGGGGTGACATCGCGGCGGCTCCTCTCGTCTGGCTTCGGCGGGCAAGGGCGCGGGCATGGGGCGTCTGGCGGCTCCTTTCGATCGGTGGCTGGGCGGTTCAGGCGGCGCGGCGGTGCGCGGTGGGTCGAGGAAGGTCGATCAGGCGGTATCGGGTGCGGGTGCCGGCCAGTAGCCACACCGCGTCTGCGGGGCCGGTCGTGGCGAGGTCTTCGGCGGCGGCGCTGGCGACGGTGAGCCCGCCGAGCGTGGCCGGGTTGGCAGAGGCCAGCCGGTGGAAGTTGTTCTGCCGTTTCACGCCCGGCAGTACGAACAGAATCGGGTGAGCAACGTCCGCCGAAGCCAATTCTCGATATCCATCGAGTTTACTCAGAACGGTTTCCAGTTTTTCTGTTCCCGTGTCGTATTCGATAAATAAGCCAGTTGCTCGGTCGCCGTCGACCCATTTCCCGTATCCGTCGGGGCGTACGATCCGGGCACACGCTTCGGTAATGGATTGCTCGTTCCACCATTCTGCCAAGTTGCATCTATTATTCTTGCGGGCATGTTCTGTGAGCGTGACAAAGAATTCGTTGACGCCGAGAAGGTGATTCAGTCGGGGGTTCTGGGCGAGCTTGAGCACTTTTTCACGTGTTTTCGCGGCGGTCGGCAGGGTATCGCCGTGCGCGGCGGCGTGGATCATCGCGCCGAGCGTGCCGAGGGTGTAGCGCCAGGACTGCGAGCCGGGCCGCACGCAGGTCCGGAAGCGGGCGAGTATCCCGCGGTCGGTGAGTCGGACCAGTCGTTTGCGGGCGGTGTTGTCGTGGCCGTAGAAGAGGCGGGCGATCTGGTCGGTGGTGAGCGCCTTGTGGTCGGCCAGCAGCGCGATCAGTTCCCGGTCCCGGGTGGTCAGTGTCCGGCCGGCGGCGATCGCGTCAGCGACGCTGCCCCGCAGGGCATGACCACCGGAATGGGTGGCTATATAAGCCAGTCGGGGTTGCGACATCGGTCCTCCATGCGCGGTGCGACCTGCGGTTTAGCAGGGCTTGGGGTGTCCCGTTCACTACCCCGCTCTTAAGTGGGGTAGTGAACGGGGTAATGAGTGGGGTAGTGAACGGGGCCGTGAATCACCCGGCCTTGTCCACATCCGACGACTCGACCAAGCGATGGTCGAGAGCCGGAGCGGGGCGTACCTTGTCGGAGCCGGGCGCGGCGGCCAGGCGCCGCCGCTTGGTGGTGTTGGCGCGGCGCGCGACGCTCAACCCGGTGCGTGCCCGTGCAGCGGCCCGCAACTTCTCGGCCCGGCCCGGTATCGCCGGGGGCAGCGGTTCGGTGGCGAGAGTGAAGGGTGGCGCGTCGTGTCCGTGGTGGACGATCCGCGCGACGACCTCGAACGCGCCCCGGCGACACAGATCTTGCTCAGTGAAATAGGGTGCCACATGCCGGACAAGTTTGGAAGCGTCGTCCGGTGACACGGTGAACAGGATTTTGTTGCGGGCGTTCGCATTCACCGCGTCCCGCACCTCCGCGGGCAGCTGTGCCAAATGCTGGTGCGCCAGCACCAGCGAAATGCGGTAGCCGCGTGCTTCGGCCAAGGTGTCGTCCACGCCGATCGGCAGGTGTAGGAAATTGTGGCATTCATCGACGACAATCGTTGCGTCCCGCCGCGCGTCCGGCGGCAATGCCGAGCGCTGAATGGCGTGCGACCACAACCCGGACAGCAGTAGCGATCCGACGAGTTGGGCGGTGTTCTCGCCGATTTCTCCTTTCGCCAGCCGGGCGACGATGATTCCGCCGTCCAGCACGTCGGTGAGGTTGATCGTGGATCGCGCGGCGCCGAGCAGGTCTCGGGCGAACCGTCGCGAGAGCACCCCGCGCAGCCGAGAGAGGATCGGCCCGCACAACTGGGCGCGCTGCCCCACGCCGAGTTGGTCGAAGCCGTCCCAGAATCCGTCCAGCCCGTCGGGTTCGCCGTGTTCGGCGAGCAGGATGCGGCGGAACTCCGGTCGCGTGAGGATCGGGATCACGTCGGCCAGGGTGGAGCCCGGCCGCCGGGCCAGGGTCAGGCAGGCCGCGCGCATCACGTCGTCCATGCGTGGCCCCCACCAGGCGGCATACAGCCGCCGGAAGACACCGACGACGTTCTCAGCCGCCCATTCCCGCCCGGCCGCCGCCGTCCGCGCCCCCGGCGCGGGAGCGAGCACGTTCCAGGCCGGGGGCGCCTCGGATTCGGCCGGGTCCAGGATGATCAGCCGGTCCCCGCAGCGGGCCGGGAGCCGGTCGAGCACGTGGCGGGCGAGGTCGCCTTGGCAGTCCAGCAGGGCTACGCCGCGTCCCGCTTCGGCTTCGCCCAGGACGTGGTTGGCCAGCCAGGTGGATTTGCCCGAGCCGGTCACGCCTTGCACGTGGACGTGATGACGGGCGTCGGCGACGTCCACGCCGATTTCCCTGCCGGTGTTGTCCCAGTTGGACACGCCCAGCCACTTGGGCTCCACCCGGGCGGGATGCTCGCCGGGGGTGAGTCGCAGACGACGCGGCCCCGGCCGCTGATCAGCTCGCGCGCGCTCCCGTCGAGGGCGCAGGAGCGGGTTGTGGTCAGGCTGCGAGGTCATCACGGTTGTCCTTCTCCTCGTCGTCGCCCCAGTCCGGAGACCCGGGGTTGGGGTTGTGGCGGACCCAGCGGCTCGGCAAGTCCCGGCCCGGCGGGCGGATGCGGGTCACGGTGTCGGTCATGCCGTATTGCGTGGGTTCGTCCGGCAGGTGCCACAGCGCGGCCAGCTCCGCGACGGTGGCGGCGAAGTTGTGCCGGGCGCGGGCGGGGCGTCGCCCGTCGAGCCGGGCGCCGGCGTGCCGAGTGGCGTGCGTGCGCAGACTGGCCAGGGGTGCGACCAGATCGAACCCGCCCGCCAGCACACCCACCGCGCGGCGGTGAGCCTTGCGCCCGCCGGGTCCGCTGTAGGCGACGCGCAGCGTGACCCGCAGGTGTGGCCCGTGGCCCTGCTTGACCGCGACCGCTTTCCGCCGTGCTTCGGTCGCCGGGTCTTCCTCAGGCCGGTCACCGTGCGGGCGGACCTGCGGTCCGCTTGCCCCGGAGGGACCGGGCAGGAACAGATCCACGACAGCCAGCAATGCCTTCAGCGGCCACGTGAGCATCAGCAGCAGTCCACGCGCCCACCACGCCGACGCCCGACCGCGCCTTGCCGTGGTGGCTCGCTCCGGAGTGATGATCAATTGCACGCACGCCCGTTCACCCGGACCGAGCCGCGCCAGCCTGGCCAGCGTGACGCGCAACGGATCCGCGTCCCCGGCATCCACCGGCCGCGTGCGCGGTCCGGCGTCGGTCAGCGGCACCCACGGCCCACCCGCCGGGAAGATCTCCCCCGCCTTCACCCGGCTGCGCGGACGGTTGGGACCGACTGTCCACACGGGAGGTTCGGTCACCTGGACCCGCGCACCAGGCCACACGTGGGCGATGGCGTCGGAGACTGGTTCGACCTCCAGAGCAGGCGGCACCCACATCCCAGCCCGCACCTTCTCGGCGTCGGCGACGAACTCCACCGCGAGCTGACGCGGCGCGATCCCGCCCCGCCGGGTCCGATGCAACAACCCCGCCAACGCGTGCCACAGGGCCGCCGCACCATCGCGGGGCATCGACGCGGGCGGCACGATCTCCACCCACCGCGCCGAGGTCACCGCATCTCGCCGAGCCCGCCGCACCGCAACCGCCAGCACCGCGCCTGCGGTCAACGCCACCACAGCAGCGATCACCAGCAGCGGCCACCAGGCTTGCATCCACCGCCACACCATGAACGACAGCGCCGAAAGCCATCCGTTCGCAGTGGACGAATCACAGAGGAACGTTCCGATAACCCCGTGCGCGGTTCCGCACGTGGAACCCGATGGCGGTGTCGGCGCTGGTGGTGTCGCGGTCGACACCACCAGTGTGTTAAAGTCGTTGTACAGCATGGGAAATCTCCTCAATCGAGTGTGCAGGTTTGAGCGATGGCGCAACCGGACGACGAGACCGGCGCGACTGTGGGCATGACGGATCCCCTTCCCTGACTGGCTTTTGGGCAGCATGAATCAAGGTCCTGACCGAATGTGTTCTCGTAGCACGGTCAGCACGAAGCGATCGCTATTCACATAGGACCGGGTGCATCCGGCGTCCCGCGCTCCCGGTTGTCTCGGCTCTCCCGCGACGTCCGAGACGGTCCCGTCGTTCCGTCGCCGGGACGACCGATCTGGTCACGTCGCGTCCCGGGCGTCATGCGGCAGCCCTGCCAGATTCCCCGGCGGGCCCTGTGCGCGAGTTCGGGACAGCAGGCCCGGGACGATCGGCGGCACCCGCACGTGTCTCGAACGGCCGTACCGGGTCGCCGGAGAGGTTCGGGACGCTCCCGGGCGTCCCCGCACGGGCCGCCGGGACCATCGTGGCTTCGGTGTCCACACGAGAGACAGTCTCGTCGGGTTCGGTGGTGGGGATGCGGCCGATTCGGCGCCAGCGTGCCAGCACCGCACGCCCATAATCGTGAGTGCCCGCTATCCGATCCAGTTCCGCCCCGGTCGGAGTTCGTCCGGCCGCGAGAGCGGCCCGGTAGTGCTCCCACATCACCCGCTGCGCCGCACCCCGCCGAACCCCAGGCCCCGAGAGTCGTGCCTCAGTCGCGGGTAAACCCTCGCGGCTGGTGTGGGGTACAGCCGGTTCGGTCCCGGGTTCCGGCGAGACGATCCCGCCGCCGATACTCGTGACCGGGAACGGCCGGGACTGTCCCGGACTCGCGGTGCGGGACGCGGACGTCTCGGTGGCGTCGTCCCGGCTCGTGGAGTGGATAAGGATCTCCGCCGACAGCAGCAGCGCGACCGGCGGCCACCCGGCGACGAGGACGCCGGCCCAGTTCCACCCGCCAGCAGCAGCGACGTTCGCGGCCAGCGACACGCAGATCCCCGCCGTGAACGCCGCCCGTACCACCAGCCGCACCCACTCTCGCGCGAGCGAGAGCGCCGGGTCCAGCAGCGCCACACTGGCCAGGATCAACAGCCCGTCCACGCTCAGCGGCCACACCGCCGCCGCGATCCCGTGCGCGCCATGCTCGAGCGCGAACGCCCGCTGATGGTCGTAGGACGCGTACGCCGCCACCGCCGCGACCAACCCGGCCGCTCCGCGTTGCAGCCAACGCCGCCACCCCGGTCCAGTGAGACGGTCCGGGCCATCTGAGTCAGCCATGAGTCGATTCCTCCTCTCCATCGCAAGAGCCGGATATGACGCCATTTCTCCGCCCGGCCGGCCTCCGCGCGGAGCAGCCACGATGGCCGGGCCACGAGCCTGGCCGAGCGCCGATTCCTCCCCGTCACCCACTAAAGGCCAAATATGACGCTGTTATTAGACACCGAGGTCTCACAATTCCCCCGAACGGAGTAGTCGCGAGCATTGTCGTCACCGACCCGCGCCCGCTGGGCCCGCCACCGCGTGCAGCGTGGGCGTGACGCGCATGGTGGCGCCGACTGGCGCGGCGGCCCACACGGTGCGTTCGGACACCAGATGCCCGGCACACAACCGCCGGTGATGTCCGGACGGGTAGTCGATCAGCGCCACGGCAGGTTCCGGACAGTGTCGCCGCTGGTCTTTCACCGCCCGCACGCTCCGGCATGTCGGCACCGTGCAGCGCCATGCGCCTTTGCGCCACGCCAAGGTGTCCCCGTGGGCTCGACACCCGGTCACCGGCATCGAGCACACCCGCGCGTCGCCACAGAGCCGTGCTTCCCGTTCCCGCCACGCCTGCCGACGCCGTGCAGGCACGTGATGCGGGACTTCCATCAACGCCGCAGCCACCGACATTGGCGCGCCGTGCGTCGGCAGCGCCTCGGCGAGCTGGTAGCCGACTTCCCGGCTGCGCAGCCGCTCGGCCCGCCGGAACGCCGGCGGCAGCGCCGCTTCCGGCGTGAACCCGGACGGCATCGCCGCATCCCGGCGCACGTCCGCGTCCCGATAGCGGGAATCCCCGCAGTAGTAGCCGTAGTCAGCCATGACCCATTCCTCCCGACTCTCGAACCCGCCGCCGCAAGCAGTCAGCAAGGCATCCGGTGCACCCCTGGACTCCGAAAACGGGGGCACTTTCCAGGCTCTTTATCGAAAATTGATCGGAGAATTCCGTGCGTGATCACGCGGGCGCGCCACGAACACGGGCATCTCCGGGAAGGCATCAGCAGAGCAGCGGCTCACAACCCCTGAACTGGGGCTCGCGAGGCGGCACCCCGGCATCCGGGGGCTCGGTCCCTCGATCGGCGGCGGCCTGACCACTGTGGGCGTACCGCATGAGTCCGGTGAACCTGGCACTGCGCGCTACCGGCGACACCTCGACTCCATGCGTCCCCAGGCAGAGGATCACCACGGCCGGTCACCGATGTAGCGCCCAACCCGCCACCACCGTCACGCACCCACCTACGCGGGCCAGTGAGGGCGATCACAAGCTAGGACCTTCAGGTTGCACGACCAGTGCAAAGAGATCAAGCCTCCATTGTCAATAGTTATACTCATCACATTTTTGACCACCTTGTCCCATTGACATGGAAGGCATTGGCGAACTCAGGCGTTCACGTGTCAGTTCTCGGTAGTTGCGACCCCGGTCCGCAACTGGTGTGCGCCTCTGAACGAGTGAATATCACGCAGATCGAGCAACCTGTACCTGATCGTGTGCGTAGGGTTACCGACTCGGCAGGGAGGCCGGTCGGTACGGGGAGGGGACGGCAGTGGTCGAGTTCCGCACGAGGCCAGACGGGACGAAGTATCCGCTGACACCACCGAAAGGTGGCGGCGGAGCGAAAGCCCTGGTGGCGGCGGTCGCAATCATGGCAGCGGTCGGCGCCGGCGGAGGAGCGCTGAGTCTCGGGGGTGCGGGAGCCGCCGGAAGCGGAGCCGTTGCGGATGCCTTGCCGGGCAATCTGGCCGATGACGTCGTCGACTCACTGCCGGGGCGGAACCTGGAGGCCCGGAAGGCGGAGGGGAAGAAATCCGCGAAACGAGGAAAAACCGACGAGACATTCAGCCGATTCAAACTCAAGAAGCTGAAACAGGCGGCGAAACATGAGCTGGAATGCCTGATCAGTTCGACCGGAAAGATCCGCGAATACCTTGCGAAACACCGGTGCACATCATTGCACCGCGAGTTATATGCGGTCGGTGACGGGCGCGGCAACGCCGCCGTCATCTCGATCGCCCGAGTGGGTTTCCCCTTGAAAGGCGATGCCGAAGGGTGTGAGAAAGTCGAGAAGGTGCAAGGTAATGGAGATATTACGCCACTCGGCGGTGCCCTGCTCGGCCTGGTACATCTGAGATTCTCCGGCCATCACTTTCAGTCCCGAATCGATGGAAAAACGATGGTCGTCGCCGAAACCGAAACCGCAACGGGGCATGTCGACAATGCTACCCTCGATGCGCTCGCCGACGTGTCCGTATGGCTCCCCCGGCTATGAGGATCCGCTACCGTGCGGGCTATGCCTGCTGGAAGTTCCGTACCACTCTGGGTAACCATTGCGCTTGCCGTCATCGCACTGCTCGGCCCTTGGGGCGGCGCATGGCTCGCCTCCGACGCGACGACCGGCAATGGGATGGAGAACAGACAAGAGAGGACCTCCGGTCTCAACGAGAACGCGACCGCGAAGTTGCGCAACGCGCCCACGGAGAAGCAACAATCCAGAGGGGTGAGAAAAGGGAAACCTCCAGTCGCTATCTCGCCGCACTGATGAGCTAGGGCTGGCTTCTCGACAAGGCGGAGGACCTGCTGCGGGATGGCAAATCACTTCCTCCGGACCTTGTCGAGAACTTGGATAACACGAAAGAAGATGCCATCAGAGCCTACGCCAGCGTACTTGTCGTCGCCGACGGAGACGCTCGTATTGAAGTCGAATACGGATTCTTCGACCATCTGGAGGTTCACGGCTCCTATACGAAGTTTGCCAAATTCGACGAAGAGAATTTCATGAAGCTGCATGAAACTCAAAGCTGGGTGAGACGGAGAGCGCGGGATGAACTCGGCATCCAGTCGATCACGGATCCAGATCCGATGCCTTGACGAAGATCCGACCACGCGACCTCCCGCCTCTCCCGCTTCTGCACTTGGTGTGCTCGATCGCACCGAGGGGACCACCATGCCCTCCGGCTGGCGTGGCTGCCAGGACGGGACGCAGAAGTTCCAGCAACTCCAGCACCTCACGGTGACTGACCGGCTACAGTGTTAGACGAGGTTTGCCTTTGGGCGGGCAATCCTCGTCAGGGCCGACGCGTGCCACCCGTTTGGGGGCGCTCGCGTCACATAGTGAGGGGTTGATGCATGACGCAACCAGCGGGGCAGCCGCAAACGGCGCCCGTTGCCGGTAGGGCCGGTTATCTCTCGCCGGAGGAGCAGGCGAGGCGCCAGGCCCAGGACAAGCAGTACGACCAGGGCATGAACTCTACCGGCGTCAAGGTGTACCAGCAGCGCCAGCAGGAGGACGCCGCTACAAATGCGGCTGCCGCTAGTGGCGGGTACGTCATGGACGTCGACGCCATGCGCAAGTTCCTCCCCCGATGGCAGTCCATCGCCGATAAGTTGAAGGACGCCGTCAACCTCGGTCAGCAGTTGATTGCGGTAGACAAACCTGCCGAGGACGAGGCCAGCACCCTGCAGAAGCAAGCAGCAGATGCGCACGCCACCGCTTATCTCAAAAGCGTTAGAGAGCAGCAAAAATACGCCCAGGGGTACGCCGACAGGCTCAAGACTGCTATCGACGAGTACGAGAAGCAGGAACAAGCGGCCACCGACGCGCTGCGTAAGCACGGGCGGCGAGCATGAGGCGCCTTATCACGGCTGTCGCCGCGGTCGCCGCCCTGAGTGTGATGTCGGCGTGTACAACACCGGTCAGCCAGCAGACCCCGATGGCAACTTCGGGTCCCTCAACTCCGACAGGCACGTCGTTGACCGCGCCGCCGGTGCCGAGCCCATTGGACACGGCCAAGGTTGAGCAAGACCCCTGTTCGGCGCTGAGCCAGGCTCAGGCTGCTCAAGTCGCCAATCTCACTTCCAACCGCAAGAGCGACGGCAACGTCGCCCCCATATGCACCTGGACCGACTCCGACCACAACAGTGTCGCCATCGGGTTCGTGCCAGCAAATGGCGGTTTGGCGACGGTGTACAAGAACCAGGACAACAAGTCGGGCTACTTCAAGGTGGCTCCGGATGTTGGTGGATATCCTGCGGCGTTCTTTGGCGCTGCCGACTTCCGCAACGACGGTGGGTGTCAGATCGCTGTCGGCGTCAAGAATGACGAGGTTTTTACGGTCAACGTCGAATTCCAGAATTCGTCGCCGTATTACAGCGACCCATGCGCCATCTCAGCGAAGGCAGCGGAGGCTGTGGTGTCGACGCTCAAGGGCGGTGCGTGATGGCCTACAGCGCACCGCAGATCGTGCAGCTGGTCAACAGCGGCAAGGGTCCGAACGGCATGTACACCGCCAGTGACAAGTCGGCGCAACTTTCCAAACTGCATCACGAGATCGCCGACGACATGCTGCAGCTTCAGGGCGCGATGGCCGAGCACTGGCAGGGTGATGCGGCGGGCCAGGCGTATGCGGGTGCCGGTCCGCTGGTGCAGGCGTCGCAGGTGAGCGGCGATCACTTGACGCAGGCGCATACGCTGTATACGGGCCAGGGTAGTTCGTTCAAGGACCTTCAAGGCAAGGTCGCGGCAGTCGGGAACCTGGGTGACAAGCCGGCGGACGACTGGGTCAGTGACACCCCGTTCTCTTTCTTGTCCAACCGGGCGGACGAGATCGGCGCGTGGAATCAGAAGGCCACGCAGGTCGTCAACGACTACAACACCTATCACGCCCAATCCACGGACAATTCCGGACGGTGGGCCACACCGTCACAGTATGGAGAGTTGGCGCTTCCAGCCGCTGGGGGTGACATCAAGCCCATCTCTCCCGGCGACGGCGGACAACCCTCCGAGTTCCGTCCCGGAACAGGGACGCACGGCCTAACCGGCGGTAGCCGGGTCGCTGGCCATCCGGGCGATGGTTCCGAGTCCGGCGGTCCTGGTCAGGCCGGCGGCCCAGGGACTGGCACCCCGGTCCCCCCGACCGGCGGACCGGGACATGCGGGAACGGGTGTGCCAGGGCACGATTCCGGCGCGTCGTTGCCTGGTGGCACGACGACTGCGGGCTACGTGCCGTCCAGACCGTCGGGCGGTGATTACGGCGGCCCCGGCGGGTTTGGCCCCGGTGGGCCAGGTTTTGGCCCCGGCGGACCGGGCGGCGGACCTGACAGCGGTTTCCTGCCTGGTGGCGGGTTCGGCTCCGGTGGAGGCTTCGGACCGGGCGGTTCGGGCGCCGGATCGGGTGGCAGTTCCGGTGCGGGCGGGTTCGGCGCTGGCAAAGGTTCCGGCGCGGGGACGCCGGGTGGCTCCGGCGCGGGTAGCCGTCTGACAGGCAGTCCGATGGGCGGCAGCGGCCGCCCGGGCACACCGGGTATGGGCGGTGCCGGCGCAATGGGACGTGGCGGGAAGGGCGAAGGAGCGGAGGACTCCGAGCACAAGACCGCGGACTACCTGGTAGAAGCCGATCCGGACGACGCGCTGGTCGGTGAGCTGCCGAAGACGACGCCGCCCGTCATCGGCCTGTAAGGGGACGCGGTGCTGGTGATCGACCATGAACTTGTCCTGCCCGTGGACTGCCTGCTTGTCGGCGCGGAGGAGGCCGGCGTTGCGTTACCCGCTGGGCTTGCCCCGGACCCGATGTGGCGCAACCCCGGCGAGGCCCGGACCCATCACGATGAGATCCGGGAGCAACTGGCCGATCTCGAGGTGTGGCGGGCAGGGAGACCGACAGAGGCGTTTCTGCGCACCATGAGCGTGCTGGGGCGGGCCGCGCTGGAGTTCTCCGCCACCGTGGAGTCATCTTCGGTCGGCTCGTACCACCTGCATGTCGCGGCGAGCGGCCGGGACGCGGTGCTGGCGTGTCACGTGCCCAACTCGGGGCAGGTCGTGCTCCGCCCGGCCCGGCCGGAGGCTCTGGCCGAGGATTTGATCGCCGAGCTGCCGGAGGCGCCGCCCGCCGCCGGCCCCAGCTTGTCGGTGCCTGAGTCCGATCTGCGGAAGGCCATGAACGGTGCGCCCGCCCGCCGCGACGTGCGCCGGGTGCTGGAGGTGGCCGGATTGCCGCGCCAAGGTGGCGGCCAGATCTGCGCGGGCGTGCGTGACGGGCTCGGTGGCTATCGCACGACGGGTGACAACTGCTGCACGTTCTACGACACCGAGTGGGGCCGGTATCTGTTCTCTTTCACCGAGCAGGCGGGCTATGAACGCTATGTCAACGTCGCGCCCGGACGTTTCGACACGATGATCGGAAAGACCTATGACCTGCTCGAACAGCTTCGCAGAAACGGGCGGTAACGAGCGAACAACGGTAACTTATTCAGTAACGAGGGTGGGAACGTGGTTCATCAAGGTAAAGAGTTCGGCGTTGACCTGTACGAACTAGAGAAGGTCGCGAAGGTAGATTTCCCAACGGTAGCGGCCGATTACGGCGACGCGATTGGTACCTGCGAGCGCCTCCGTGGCGAGCTAGCCCAAGCGATGCAGCGCCCTGCGCAATTTGGCGGCGACGCACTTGGGCCGGTATATCAGGCATATCTCGACTTGCACGACACTGTCACGGGATTCCTCAAGGAAACCAAGGCTAATCTGGACGACACGGCTACGGCATTGGACAAGGCGGCGCGGCACTACGCGGAGACCGACCAAGCGGCGCGAGACGAGCTGTATCGCCGCGCACAGAATGACCCAGAACTGGGTGGAAAACTGTGACCTTCGACCAGCTCATGCAACATGCCAAGGACATCACGGACAAGGCTGTAGACCTGAAATGGAAGGAGCTGTCCGGGAAAGGTGCGACAGCGGGGGCGGGAAATCCTGATCGCGAACCGATTAGGAAGTCCTACGCGTTCATCGGGTCAATGTTCGAGCCGTTCTCCAGGTTACCCGATCCAGCAAGATACGATCCGCTGATCGCTGATTTGAACGCGGCTATGGCACGGCTGAATACGGGGTCGGTCGACAACACCGACCTCAGCAAAGACGTGACCTTGGCGAACCCGCACCTGGACAAGATGACGACCGATGGGGGTTATCTCCAGGGCTGGACCGGCGATGCCGCGATGGCGTTCAAGGCCAACTTCATTGACGCGTTCAAAACGATCTCCGGAAACCAGTTCACGGCGCTGTCCACGCTCAAGGGCGTCCTCCAGGCGCATAGGGAGATGTGGGTCAGAGCACGCGATGACATCGACAAGATCGCGGAAAACACGAAGAACGCGCTCGACAACGCTGGTGGTTGCGGCAAGAACCAGTGGAGTTTCGGATTCTCGGTGGTCTCTGCGGTCGTCGCGATCGGCGGAGTGGTTGTTGCGGTCGCGACTGGGGGCGTCGTGGCGATGGCGGCGATCGGTGCGGCCGCATCCGTCGGTGGTGCGGGCGTGGCCAGTCTAACGGCATCCGGGGATTCGGTCGATACGATCATCAACTCGATGAAGCAGGCGGTCGACGAGCTCACCAGGCACATTCAGGAGGTCGAGACTCAGCAAATCGCCCAGAAGGTACGAGCACTGACCGATGCGGTGAACGCAAATAAGGACAAGATTGTTGCCGCCCGCCCGAACCTGGCCGGGATGAACGACCGTGACCTTACCGGTGACAGCGGCATGGGCAGGTCAGACTAGGGCAGGAGGAAGACCATGGCGGATTTGGCTGAGAGGCTGGACGGCATTCGGGTGCACGTGCGGGCGCCGGGGACGGAGATCGAAGCGGAGCTTCGCGACCGTACCGGTATCACGTTGTCGTTCGGGGAAAGCGTCTACGATTTCATCGATGAATCGGCCCTGGAGAGGGCGCTGGCCGGCATAGCGCGACTCCTGTGGGCTGGATGGCAGCGGCAGTACCGGGCGGCGATCGACGAGACGAATCTGAACATCGACCTCGATGACTTGCGCGATTCGAATTTTTTCTCTGATCGCGCCGAAGTGGAGGCCATCGGCGAGTCGAACGATGCGCGGATTGTGATCACTGCGACAGGCATGGAGAGCTTCTCGGTTCACATCAAACCCGGCACCGTTCGCGAGATATCCGAAGATCAGTTCGCTGCGAACGCCTCTGAAGCGGCCACTAAGTTGATCCAGGATTTCCAAGTCAAGGTGGATGAGCTGAAGAAGCGGTACTACGAATGACGAAACGTAAACCGCTTCTGCTGACAATCGTAGTGCTGGTGGTCGCTGCCGCCGGAGTCACGGCGGTCGTGCTGTCGACCAGAGATGACGAGTCGGCGTCGAAACCGTGCGATATCCCGAACTCGGTTCAGGAGCAGCCGACGTCGGCGAAAACCGCCCCGGGCGGCGGCGGGATCGAAGTCGCGGAAAAAGGGGTCTCATCGTCAGCGTTGGCGAGCATGGGAGCTGTACTGCACAACACCAGCGACCATGTCGCCTACCGGACCAGGTTGACCCTCAAGGTGGTCGTCTCCGTCAACGGCCTGCCGCCGGGCCCCATCCAGGGCCCATCGATGACCATGGAGATCCCCGTGATGCTGCCGGGCCAACGTGTAGGTGTTGGCCGGCCACTCATTCGCGTCAGCGCGACGAACAAAGTGGTCTCGGCCGATGTCGACCTGCAAACGACTACATGGCTGTCCAACGGTGCCCTCGGCGGATTCACCCCGACGACGGACACCTACGAGTCCACCAGCCGGGTCAGCTCGTCTCCGCCATCTGACGCTGTCCGGTACACGGAACGGTCGGCCAATTGTCGAGCGCTGTCCAGTCGCCGCACCGCAGTGGTGTTCCGCGACGCGAACGGCAAGATCGTGGGCGGTGACCTCCTCCCGCCCGACGGCAAGGGCAATCCGGCTGGCAGCCCACAACAGTCCCCATCAAGTCCATCATGCTCACCAGGCGAACGAAGCACGTGGATCGTGCCGTTGCAGAACGTCCCGCAGAACGCGGACGACAAACGCACCGAGCTGTACTCCTACTGCGATCTCAACGCCCCGCCGTCGGACGTGAACAATGCGTTCTGACCAAGGTGTCAACCAACAGAGCCAGTTCCGGCAGGCGCGCGGTTACACGCCTGCCGGAATGGCCCCGGCTATTCCGCCTGGGCTGTCGCAGCGAGGAGCGACGGCGGAACGCCGGAGCGTACCTCCCAGTTATGCCGGACGTGCAATCAGTGACTGGGAGAAACCTGTCATTCGTTGACCGGCGCTTTCTTGGCGGGGCGGATCAGTCGAACGCCAGCCTGAATCCATTTCTGAGGCACACGAGCATCTATGACTCCCGTGTAGCACCGCTTGGGGGGTGCGTTGGGACCTTCCTGTGGCGGAAGTTTGAGAAGTTCTTCAATAGGCTGCCGCGCGTTGCCGCAGAAAAACCACATAACCGCGTCCGGCGACAACGGACTGTACTCGTCGCCCTCAATTAGTGGTGCACGGTAGGTGATGGATACCTTGTCGCTGTGCAGCAACACGACATCAGCATAGGTGTCCGAGCGGCGCACATATGCCAGACCAACGGGGTTGTCTTCGTTTCCGAAAGCCCAATGCTCCCACTCCGCTGATGCGAGTGAAGCCAGTATTGAATCTAAGTCACCCATGATCGCAATCCGGTTCCGGATCGTTGTCTATAGTTGATTTCGTCGCAGCCAAGCACAGGCGCCGTTATGCTCGTTCATCGGATGCCTCGGCCGTAACCTCGTCGGCGTTGACCCAAACGAGTCGGGCGTGGATGCGGGTACCGAAGCTGAAGAGGCTGAGGGCGCTGTCAGCTGCTGCAATGCTCATCCGCCGGGCGCGTTCGACTGACACGACTTCCGCATGATCGGCGAACGCGATGCCCCAGGCGGCGATCCGGGCATCGACGCGCACGCCGTATTCCTGCACCACAGCGAAGAGTCGCGGTGCCTCGTGCGCGACCATTTCTTTAAGTATCTCGGCGAACTCGGGTTCATCGCATACCGGCGACAAGCCCGCCGGGTCGGCCACGACGTCGTCCGCGCAATAGCAACGCGTGCCAAGGTCGCGGTCATCGACTGATGGCGGCCAATCAGCCTGCATCGGAGCCGTTGTCGCAGCTGTCATCGGGGTTCTCCATCCCAGCAAGCCTCGACGGGCGCGTGTGGCTGACGTGTCTCGGGATCGGCCAACGCGAACACGGCGTCACGGAGGACTGCGCGCAGGCGACCAGCTTGCAATGGCTTCAGGACGGCGACTTCTCCCGGCGGAAAGATAAGTGCCAGTCGGCCGTCACTGGTCGACACGACCAGGATTTGCCGCCGTCTACCTCCGGAGTCTCGGCACACCGTCGCCCATTGACCAGGCTTGCGTCTCGTTCGCCACATGACCGCTTCCTTGATGGTGCCCGGCAGGGCTAGGTAGGCCTGACGACACGGTTCGCAGGACTGTCGAGCCGTCTCCACTTGCCGTGCCGCCAGGGGCTACCGTGGTAGTCGGACTAGAACTACTTAGCAGCCACGCATGAATGTAGTGCACTACAACGTAGCGCGCTAGCCTTCGGTGTGGTCTTTTCGGGTGATGCACGAGCCGACGGGCTCTGCCGGGAGGTGACGCCGATGGTCGAGTCGAGCCGTAGCGCGCTCAAGCGCTGGATCGGCACCGAACTCAAGCGGCTGCGTCAACGAGCCGGGTACGAACGCGCCGACGTCGCCGAGCGGCTTGGCAAGACCGGCGCATGGCCCGGACACGTCGAGGTCGGCCGCAATCTGCCCAGTGCCGCTGACCTGGAAGTCCTGCTCACCTGGTACGGCCATGTCGAGAGGCTCACGTTCTTCCGGACGCTGCTCACCAGGGCAAAGAAGGGGCGCGACTGGTGGATCGGGTTCTCCGACGTCACGCCGGAGTGGTTCAACGTGTACCTGGGTCTGGAATCCATCGCGCGGCAGCTCAGCGGCTACGACGCGATGGTGGTGCACGGACTGTTCCAGCTGCCCGAATACGCGGAAGCCGTTATCCGCGACGTCAACCCCACGCTTCCTGACGCCGAGGTGAACCGCCGGGTCGAGCTGCGCATGGCCCGCCACGAGGTGCTCACCCACCGCACCGACATGGACCCCCTCCGCGTGTGGCGCGTCATCGACGAGGCCGCACTGCGCCGCGTCGTTGGCAACCCGGCCATCGCGCGCCGGCAGCTGGAGCAGCTCGTCAAGCTTGCTGAGATGCCGAATATCACGCTGCAGGTCCTGCCCGCCTCTGCCGGCAGCCACCCCGGCATCGAAGGAACCTTCACGATCATGGACTACCCGGCCGAATTCGAGGACGACCCCGGCACGGTCTGGATCGAATCCCGCATCCGCGGCACCTTCATCGAGGAACCCGCCGAGATCTCGATCTATCGCGACGATCTGACCCGCTTGCAGGCGCATAAGGCGCTCAAGCCGGAACAGAGCATCGCCCTGATCGAGCAGGTGACGAAGGAGATCACTCGGTGAACCACTCCGAAGCCCAGGCCGCCCTGCACGACGCGGACGGCTGGTACAAGGCCAGTGCCAGCGGCGGACAGGGCGAATGCGTCGAAGTGAACATCATGGTGCCCGGATGGGTAGGGGTCCGCGACTCCAAGCTGGGACCCAACTCGCCTATCCTGGCCTTCACCCACAGCCAGTGGCGCATGATGATCACCGCAACGCGTGCCAGCGAAGTCGACGCCGAAGACGCCTGACGGGAGCCAGATACAACCGGAACGTGCCGTTCAGCGAGTGTTGTGTGTTTGAGAGGCATTCGCGATGTATGAGGCGGCTTCCTCCGCGCGCTGCTGATACGTTTTGACTTGTGCCTGGGATCGATATCACCACACTCGCTGCCGAGCGTTCGACGCGCAGTACATCGGCGATGCCGCCCCTGCCTGAGCCTGGGCAGGTTGTCGAGGTGCGGGGCTCGATGTGGGCCGTCGCCGATGTTCGCGCCCAGGGCCTGCCACGCAGCCCGGCTGACGAGGCGACAGCGCAGCTTTCCCACGTGGTTGTCCTCCAGTCGCTGGACGAGGAACGCCTCGGTGAGCAGCTCTCAGTGGTGTGGGAGCTGGAAGTCGGCCACACGGTCACGCCGGCGCAGGGGTTGCCAGATATCGTCTATGCTGATGTCTTCGACGAACCGGCGACGCTCGCTGGCTTCATCGACGCGATGCGCTGGGGTGCGGTCACGAGCGCCGACCCGAACCGCTACCAAGCACCGTTTTGGTCCGGTGTGAACGTCGAGGCATATCAACTCGAACCGCTCCGTCGCGCCCTCGGGGCGCCCCGAGCAAACCTCCTCCTTGCGGACGACGTCGGTCTCGGCAAGACGATCGAGGCGGGCCTGGTAATTCAAGAGTTGTTCTTGCGGCACCGCGCGCGCACTGCGGTGATCGTATGCCCACCAAGCCTCGCGCTGAAGTGGCAGGACGAAATGCGCGAGAAGTTCGGGTTGGAGTTCACGGTCGTCAATTCCGAGTTGATGGCGCAGGTTCGTCGCACCCACGGCCTGCACGCCAACCCCTTCCAGCTCTTTCCGCGCGTGATCGTCAGCATGGCGTGGCTGCCCCAGATCCGCGCCCAACGCCTGCTTCGTGACGTATACGCTCAGGCCACCAACCCCAAGACCGGTAAGCGGTACGCATTCGATGTCCTCGTGGTCGACGAGGCCCATCACGTCGCACCTTCCAGCCCATCGGTCATCGCCGGCGGCCGCGGCTACGCGGTGGACACGCAGCGCACAGTCGCGGTCCGCCAGATCGCAGAGAAGTGCGAGCACCGACTGTTCCTGAGCGCGACACCGCACAACGGTCATCCTGAGTCATTCACTGCACTGATGGCGATGATCGAGCCACGCCGATTCGCACGCGGCGCGAACCTGGACTCCGCTGCGTTGAAGGACGTAACGGTTCGTCGGCTCAAGACAGACCTGACCGGTAAGGGCTTCAGACAGCGCAAGGTCAACGCTCTCGACGTCACACCGACTGATTCCGAGCAGCAGATGTTCTCCCTGCTCGACGAGATCGTCATAAAAAGCGCGAAACAGAACGGTACCAAGCCCAGCGGTGACATTGTGACCATGTTGTTGAAGAAGCGCTTCCTGTCCAGCCCATTCGCATTCGGGATGACGCTGAGCCACTATCTGTCGTCCAAGGTCGGCCGTGGGCTACCAAGCGATGAATACGACGATATCTTCGGTGAGGGCCAGGCGGACGAGGAAGAAGGTCTATGGGAGCAGGACGAGTCTGAGAAGCTCCGGGAGTCGAAGGGCTCCGACCCGCTGATCGCCGCCGAGCCAGGTCAGCTCGAGGCCCTCATGGAGTGGGGGCTTGGTTATGAGAGCCGTGCCGACTCCCGGCTCGACCGACTGATCGGTTTCCTCGAAGCCGTTTGCCGTCCCGATGGCAAGACTTGGTCCAACGAGCGCGTCGTGGTGTTCACAGAATACGCCCACACAGTTGACTGGCTCACCCGTGTCCTGAACCAGCGTGGCTACACAGAAGATCGACTCGCGGTCATCCAGGGTTCGACACCGACCGACGAGCGCGAGTATGTCCGCTCGCAGTTCACCGCCGACCCCATGAAGGAGCCGGTGCGGGTCCTGCTCGCCACCGATGCCGCAGGTGAGGGCATTGACCTGCAGACTTACTGCCACCGCCTTGTGAACTTCGACATCCCGTTCAACCCCTCCCGGCTGGAACAACGCATTGGCCGAATCGACCGCTACGGGCAGACTGAGGAACCCCAGGTCTTCCACTTCGTCCCCGTCGTCGACTCGTCCACCTATGCCGCCGACCTGAGCTTCATGGAGCGCATCGCCCGCAAGATTGCTCAGGTCGAATACGATCTCGGGTCGGCCAATCAAGTCGTCGGCGAACAGATCCAGGGCCACTTCGGCAAGCGGCGGGCTCAGGCCAAGGCGAGGTCGAAGGGACTCGACACCAACGAGGTCATCAACTCCGCCCTGGCTGGCGGCATGGAGCTGAACGCTCGCTTGACGCAGCTGGAGCAGCGCTATCGCGTGTCGCGCACCGAGATGCACCTCGACCCGGCCAACCTTCGTCGAGTCGTCGATACAGCACTGCGCATCAACCACCAGTCACCCCTCGTGCCGAACCATGACTTCGCAGAGGACACGGACGCCGAGGTCTTCACCGTCCCGGCCCTTACGGCTGGCTGGCACGACACCTTGCGTGGGCTCGATACCCGTCTCAACCCCGGTGTTCTTCGTCCCATCACCTTCGACCCCGAAGCCTCAGAAGGGCGTGCCGATCTCGTCTACGTCCACCTGGGTCACCCGATCGTGCAGAAGGCTCAGAGACTCCTCCGCCGCTCGCTCTGGAGCGTCGACTCACCGCTCAGTCGTGTCACCGCTGTTGTGGTCGACGATCTTGACGAGTCCTTCGTCGCGGCGGTCACCCGCATGGTCTTGGTCGGCCGTGGTGGCGTCCGCCTTCACGAGGAAGTCTTTCTCGCCGGTGTCCGGCTGAGGGGACGCCGGGCGATGGCTGAGGAGAAGGCAGAGGCGGCGCTCGACAAGGCACTCGACCGCGAGTATCTGTCGTTGGCAGATGAGCGGGTTCGCGATCAGCTCTGCGACCTGTGGAACGTTCCCGACGCTCCGCTTCGCCTCCGGCTCGAAGAGTCGATGCAGGCCCGCGCAGGAAGGCGGCACGAGCTGGTGATAGAGCAACTCGCCAAGCGTCAGGCCGCTGACGTACAACGTGCCAAGGAGATCTTCGCGGCTTTTCGCACCAACTTGCGAGACTCCCTCGCCCGTCTGAAAGCCGAGGAGGACGAGGCGCAAGGGCAGTTGTTCAGCGATCCCGACCAGCAGCGGCAATGGAGGCGTGACATCGACGCCATGAACCGGCGTCTCGATGAGCTCGACGACGAAGAGGAGCGCGAGATCGCCGCCATCACCGACCGCTACGTCGATGTCAAGCCACACACCACCGCCGCAGCGGTCGTGTTCGCGTTGACGCGAGGTAATGCAGAAGGTTGGGTCGAGTGATGGCACGCGTATCGTCTCGTCGTCGCACGGTCATCAACGCCACTGACCAGCACCGGGCATGGCTCGAACTGGTCGACGCCGAAGGCCCGTTCCTTGCCATCCCGCCGCTCAAGCGGGTCTGGCCGCAGGGGATGCCCAGCCTGGCCAGGGATCGCAAGGAAGCGCTCGTTGACGCCCGCAAGGACTTCGAAGCCGCATGGGAGAAGCACGACCGCTCCCCGGATTCCGAGTCCGTCCTTGAGTCCTACCGCGTCGCCCGCGACAAGTGGGTCGAGACGATCCTGCGTGATATCGCTGGTTGGGCCGAGTCCCTGTCCTGGGGAGACGTTCCGGGCGTCGAGGCCCAGTCGCCCAACCATACGGTCACGATCCGGGCACAGGCGGCCCTCAACGGTGCCGACGGCATCGGCGCTCTCATCCACACCATCGATCCCGTCGACTCACTGCGCCAAACGCCGGGTGACCTGTGGGCTGCGAACCCGATCGACAGGCTCGAGGTAATGCTGCGGGAGAACAAGATCCCGATCGGAATCGTTACCGACGGTCGCTGGTGGGGTCTGGTCTGCGCACGTGAAGGCGCGATGGCTGCGTCCGGCGTCGTCGACGCGCTGACCTGGATCGAAGAGCCCCGTACCCGCGACGCATTTCTCACCTTGATCGGCCGCCAGTACCTCGTCGGCGGCGACCCGACCGAACGTCTGCCTGTCCTGTTCAAGGACTCGGTCGCCGAGGCCGAGGAGATCACCGAGGCCCTCGGTGCCCAGGTACGACGAGCCGTCGAGCTACTGATTCAGTCGTTCTCCGAATCGGCCACCGACGCACGCCGCCGCGGCCTCTCTGACCCGCTGCCGGGGCGCACCCACGACAGCTACGAAGGCGCCGTTACGGTAATGATGCGAGTCGTCTTCCTGCTCTTCGCGGAAGAACGAGGACTCCTGCCTTCTGGCGAGCTGTTCGAGCAGGGCTACGGTATCGCCCGCGAACTCGACCGCCTCATCGGGCGCGAGACTGAGGAGAGCGAGGAAGGACTCGACTCCACATCGCTCACTTGGCACCGACTTCTCGCCACAAGCCAGGCTCTCTATCAGGGCGCGAGCTTCGAGAACCTCCGGATGCCGGCCTATGGCGGTTCCCTCTTCGACCCGACGCGGTTCCCGTTCCTCACTGACACGAACGAACAGAACGCCCTCGCAATCACCGTCTCGGACCGCGTCATGCTCCACGTGCTCCGATCGGTCCAGATCGCCAGCATCAAGGGCGAAGCGCGCCGCATTTCCTTCCGCGATATCGACGTCGAGCAGATCGGCTACATCTACGAGGGCCTGCTCGGCTACACCGCAGCCATCGCCAGCGAAGCCACCGTCGGGCTCAAGGGCACTCTCGGCGAGGAACCTGAAATCTCGCTTGCGAGGCTCGAAGCGCTCGCCGCCGAGCACACCGATCCCAAGAAGCTCGCTACCGCGATTCGTGCATTCGTCGAGGACGACCAACCATCGTCGAAGCCTTCCTCGGCGGCCGCCATAGCCAAGGCGGCCGGCGCTGAAGCCGAGCCCAGCGTGCTCAGCGCGCTCACCCAGGCCGTTGGTGGCGACCTGCAGCTGCGCGACAGGGTGAAGCCGTGGCTCGGCCTAATCCGCCTTGATCTCCGCAAGCGTCCCTTTGTTGTTCTCGAGGGTGGTCTCCTCGTCAAGGAGACACCGTCGCGCAAGAACGCCGGCGCCCACTACACGCCGAAGTCACTGGCCGAGGAGGTTGTCCTCCACGCGCTTCAGCCGCTCTGCTACTCACCTGGCCCGCGCGACACTGCCGCCGAGGAACAGTGGAAGCTCAAGTCCTCGGACGAGCTCCTGGAGCTCAAGGTCGCTGACATCGCCTGCGGCTCCGGCGCTTTCCTCGTCGCCGCGGCCCGCTACCTCTCCGAGCGAGTGGTCGAGGCGTGGACCACGGAGGACCCGACCAATAGTGGGCGTAAGGACCTCTACACTCGAGCGACCCGTCAGGTTGTCGCCAACTGTCTCTACGGCGCCGACATCAACGACATGGCCGTCGAGATGTGCAAGCTCTCCCTTTGGCTCGTATCACTCGACCGCGACCTGCCGTTCTCATTCGTCGACGACAAAGTCTTCAACGGCAACTCGCTGCTCGGTCTCACCAAGATCGACCAACTCCGATGGCTCCACATCGACCCGGCAAAGGCCCGCGGAGAGACCTTCCACGGCCGCCTTATCGACGTCGATACAATCCTCCGCCGAGCTGCCGAGATCCGCCGCCGGCTGCTGGAAGAGATCGATGAGACCCACCCTGTCCGCAACAGCACTGCGAAGCGTCGCCAACTTGCCCAGTTCCGCGAGGTGACTTCCAACCTTCGCAAGCTCGCCCACGGCGTCGTCGCTGCCGGGCTTCCGGTCGGCGGAAAGCCCGGCAAGGCGCTCGATGAGGCATACGAGAACCTCCGCCTCGCAGCCCGCGCGGCTTACCCAGACAAGGGCGAGGCCGACAGTACCTTCCTTGAATCGCTCATCGATGCCGGTCTCAAACCGACTGTCGAGACAGACTATGAGCGCTGGGAGCCACTGCACTGGATCATCGAGGCCCCCGACGTCATGATCGACAACGGCGGCTTCGATGCCGTCGTCGGCAACCCACCTTTCCTCGGCGGTAAAAAGATCAGCGGCGCGATGAGCACCGAGGTGCGCGAGTGGCTGGTTAATACGGCAGCCGCAGTGTGTGATCTAGCGGCGTGTCGTGGGTATGAAGACGGCCACCGCGTGATCGACTTCAAGGTGTGTTGGATCTCGAAGAGGACGCGGTGGCCGCGTCGTGGACTGTAGTAGATGATCGGCTCGCTCGGTGGCAGGCCGGGTTCGACGACGCGTTCGCGCTGGTGGCGGGTCGTTTCGCGCAAGCGGGCTCGCGCCGTCGAGCCCGGATGTATGTGCTGGGGCTGCTGTCGGGCGCGGAGCGGAAGAACTCGTGGACGCTGGCCGAGCAGGCTGGTGACCTGACCCCGGACGGCATGCAGCGGCTGCTGAACTTCTACCGGTGGGACGCCGACGCTGCTCGTGACGACGTCCGCTCCTATGTGCTGGACAATCTTGGTGACCGCGGCGGGATCGCGGTGGTTGATGAGACTGGTTTTCTGAAGAAGGGCACCAAATCCGCCGGGGTGCAGCGGCAGTACTCCGGGACCGCCGGGCGGATCGAGAACTGCCAGCTCGGAGTGTTCTTGACCTACGTCTCGGCCAAGGGCCGGGCGTTGATCGACCGCGAGCTCTACCTCCCGGTGTCCTGGACCGATGATCGGGAACGCTGCGCGGAAGCCGGAATCGGTCCGGAGGTCGAGTTCGCGACCAAACCCCAGCTCGCTCAGCGGATGCTGGAACGGCTGCTCGACGCTGGTTCCGACATCGAGTGGTTCACCGCTGACGAGGCCTACGGCGACAACCCCGGCCTGCGAGACTGGTGCGAACAGGCCGGACTGAACTACGTCATGGCCATCTCGTGTGACCATCGCTTCGACACCCCGGCCGGGACGTTGCGGGCCGACGCACTCGCCGCCGCGGCACCACGCAAGGGCTGGCAACGCCTCTCGGCTGGGATCGGCAGCAAAGGGCACCGGCTCTACGACTGGCTGCTGCTCGACCCCGGCACCGCCGGCGGCCGGCAGCTGCTGGTTCGCCGCTCGATCAGCAAGCCCACCGAGCTGGCCTACTACATCTGCTACTCCACCTACCCGGTGCCGGTCGCCGAACTCGTCCGGGTCGCCGGATCCCGGTGGGCGGTCGAGGAAACGTTCCAGTTCGCCAAGAACGAGACCGGACTGGATCACTACCAGGTCCGCAAATACGACGCCTGGTACCGGCATATCACCCTGTCCATGCTCGCCGCCGCGTTCCTCGCCGTCACCGCCCACACCGAACGCGCCCGGGACGAAAAAGGGGCACCGCTGCAGAAACAGCGGACCTGATCCCGTTATCCTGCAACGAAATTAGACGACTCTGGTCCACCCTCAACGACCCCGCCCACCCACCCGGGCACGCCGATCACTGGTCACACTGGCGACGACGCCACCAAACCCGCGCCCGCCACAGCCACTACCAGCGACAACGCACCAAACATCCCACACTGCGGCTGCCGTATTAACCAACTCGCAGGAGGAACTAAGGGAAACGCGGATCTCGTTGCTTACTTCTTTCTTCGTGCCACCTCACTCCTACAGAGGAACGCCACTCTCGGACTGGTCGCCACGAACACGGTCGCCCAGGGGGACACCCGCGAAGTCGGCCTCGACACGATGGTCGCCGACGGCTTCACCATCACCCGCGCCATCCAGTCCCGCTCCTGGCCGGCGTCGAGCGCCAACCTGGAGTACGCAGCCGCCTGGGGCACCCTCAGCCCCGTCGCCGACGACGTGCCACGCGTGGCCGACGACATCGAGGTACGCCGCATCAGTACCCTCCTCGAACCAGTCGGCCGAGCCGAAGGCAACCCAATCCGACTGAACGAAAACTCCGGCATCGCGCATATGGGAAGCCTGGTGTTGGGAATGGGCTTCACCGTAACTCCCGATGTGGCGGCTGAGTGGATCAGCCTCGACCCGCGTAACGACGAGGTGCTCTTCCCCTACCTCAACGGCGAGAATCTCAACCAGCGACCGGATGCGTCGGCAGCCAGGTGGATTGTCGACTTCGACGATCAGACGGATCATTGGAGCGCAGACGTTCGACTGTCCGTACCAGCGGCCGCCTGCGAGCGTGTCGTTCCGGAGTGTCAGAGTCTAGCCAACGTGCGAAGTACGTGCCCCGAAAGATTTACCGCGATCGTTGGTGGCAGTTTGCAGAGAAGCAGATGTCGATGCGAAAAGCGATCGCTGACCTGTCCGAGGTGCTCGTTATCGCATTGGTGAGCAAGACCGTCATGCCGGTGCGTGTCCGAACCGGCCAAGTGTTCAGCCACGCGCTCGGGGTATTCGCTTTCGATAGCTACGGCGTCCAGGCGGTCTTGTCATCGAACCTGCACCAGATCTGGGCCATCACCTACGGCTCAGGCATGCGAAATGACCCCCGTTACACTCCCTCGGACGTCTTTGAGACCTTCCCTCGCCCCGCAATGGCCGGCCGCCTTGACGCCGCTGGGCGGATCCTCGACGAGAGACGTCGCGCGATCATGATGCGTCGCGACTTGGGTCTGACGAAGCTCTACAACCTGGTCAACGACCCCACGGTTCGCCAAGACAAGGAGGTCGACCGACTTCGCGAGATTCACATCGAGATCGACGAGGCGACCATGGCCGCATACGACTGGGATGACGTTCCCCTGGGCCACGGCTTCCACACCCACCGTCAGGTGCAACGCTGGACTGTCTGCCCTGCTGCCCGTGTTGAAGTCCTCGACCGGCTTCTGCTGGAGAATCACCGCCGCGCGAGGAAGGAGCGCCGCAATCGAACTTCCACGCCAGGAGTCACGATTCCGGCAGAAGAAGCCACCCTGTTCGACTGATTCAATAATCAGGCAGGTTCGGTCAAGCGAAAAGCGTCCCGTCCTCCTTGGGGATCTCGGTCGCAGTCAGTCCGCGCTTGCTCCGTTGCTCCTCTTCGGATCGGCGGTGGTTCTCTTCGAGGAGTCGGTTGAGGATCTCGATCCTGGCCGCCGAGCTCACGGTCCAGCGCTGCATCCGCCTGTGGGTGTGGAATCCGTGACCAAGAGCTATGTCAGACCAGTCATAGGCATCCAAGACGCGCCAGTCGAGCTCCACGTGGATGGCCCGAAGACGTGCAACGTCCTGGTCGGCGGAGTCCGCGAGCTCGGAGTCGTTGACCAGGTTGTAAAGCCTCGTCAGGCCCAAGTCGCGGCGCATCATGATCTCGCGACGCTCCTCGTCCAAGATACGACCGATCTGCTCTAGGCAGTCTGTGGGCTCGGGGCGAGGGAAGGTCTCAAAGACGTCCGAGGGAGTGTAACGGGGGTCATTTCGCATGCCTGAGCCGTAGGTGATGGCCCAGATCTGGTGCAGGTTCGATGACAAGACTGCCTGGGCACTGCCGTCATCAGAGGCGAACACCACGCAGGCTTCGCTCATGACCTGCCCCGTCGGGACGCGAACCGGCATCACAGACTTGCTGACGCGCGCGATGACGAGCACTTCGTCGAGATTCGCAATTGCCTTGCGGAGCGCCGGCCGCTTATCAGCGTAATGCCACCATCGCTGAGGCAAGGGCTTGCGAAGCACGAACTCGCCGTTGGCTTTTTTCCTCTGTCGCTCCGGACGAACGCTCGCATTCACCCGCTGGTACGGAAAGTCGAACGTCCGGGCTCGATCCTCCGTCCAATCGTTGAAGTCGATGACCCATCGGGAGGCGGAGGCGTCGGGACGAGAATTGACGTCCTCGCCGTTGAGGTAGGGGAAGAGTACCTCGGCATTGCGCGGGTCGGCCGCCAACCACTCTTGCGCTTCGGTAATGTCGAGAACGAATCCCATGCCAAGCACGATGCAACCCTGGAACGCGATGCCGGAGTTTTCGTTCAGTCGGATTGGGTTGCCTTCGGCTCGGCCGACTGGTTCGAGGAGGGTACTGATGCGGCGTACCTCGATGTCGTCGGCCACGCGTGGCACGTCGTCGGCGACGGGGCTGAGGGTGCCCCAGGCGGCTGCGTACTCCAGGTTGGCGCTCGACGCCGGCCAGGAGCGGGACTGGATGGCGCGGGTGATGGTGAAGCCGTCGGCGACCATCGTGTCGAGGCCGACTTCGCGGGTGTCCCCCTGGGCGACCGTGTTCGTGGCGACCAGTCCGAGAGTGGCGTTCCTCTGTAGGAGTGAGGTGGCACGAAGAAAGAAGTAAGCAAGATCGGCGATGCGACACAGTGGCTGTCGTGAACGTCAACAAAGTCCGCCGGTGCGCTCTCTATGCCAGGCTCAGCGTCACTAAGGAAGAGTCCGTCTCGATCACTCGTCAACTCCAGTCCTGTCGCCGGTACGCACAGGCCCGGGGCTGGGAAGTCGTCGGTGAGTTCGTCGACGATGGCGTGTCCGCGACCGCCAACAGACCCGAGGACCGTCGGGGTTGGACCGCGCTCCTTGCCGCAGACGGCTTCGACGCCGTGGTGATCTGGAAGGTGGACCGGCTCGCACGGCGCGTACTGGACTTCCTTCACGCGGACGAGGCCCTGCAGCAGCGCGGCGCGGGGCTCGTCGCAGTCGAGGACCCGATCGACATGACCAGCCCGCAGGGCCGCGCCTTCGCGGTCATGCTCGCCGTGTTCGGCGAGATGGAGGCAGAGGCCATCCGGGCACGCGTCCGCGCAGCGCGAGCTCAGCTGCTCAGGGACGGCCGTTGGGCTGGCGGCGGGATCCCGTACGGCTATCTCTCAGCAGCGAACCCAGATGGGCCAGGGCGAGTGCTTGTCAAGGATCCGGAGCGTCTCCGTTGGCTTACCGAGGCCGTCACGATGGCGCTGAACGGTGCCACCGTGTACGCCGTCACGAAGTGGCTGACAGACGAGGGCGCGCCGCTTCCTAATGGAGGAAGGAACAAGCGCACGCCGGGGAACGTCGAATGGAACTATCACACGGTCGACCGGCTGCTGCGGAACCCCATCTTGGCCGGGATGACGCCACACAACCCGGGCCGGGGCAGGAACGCCAAGGACGTCGACCCGTTCGCGGTCGTCCGCGACGAGAGCGGCATCCCCATGGTGAGTGAGTCACTGGCTGTAATCACGGTCAGCGAATTCACGGCGTTGCAGTGCACCCTGAATTCACAAGAGAGCCCGCAGGTCCGCAAGCGGCGCGATAGGGTGACGACAAGCCCCTTTCTGTCTCGTGTAGCGAGATGTGACGCCTGCGACGTGTACATGTGTCGAGGGACGAACCAGAAGCGACCCGTCATCTACTGTCCGAAGTGCAAACAGACGCTGAGTCGGACAACGCTCGACCCGTACCTGGCGGAACGGCTCCTCGCGGAGCGGGGAAGCGAGCCACTCGCAGCGGCGACCGTTCAGGACTGCTGGGATGCCGCCGGTGCTGACGAGTTGGCCAAGCGAGAGGTTCTCCTCACCCAGCTGGAGAGCCTACGTATTCGCCGCGGCGTCGTCGGGCGTTATTTCGATGAAGAGCGGGTGCTGCTCCGGTGGCGCCCGTAACTGGTGTCAGCTGGAACTTGTCGGACCGCTACGACAGACTTGTCACCGTGACAGAGGCAACCACTGAGGCGGCGGGTACGCAGGCGTCGTACGAGCTGAACTACGACTTGGACGGTTCGTCGTACGCGGTGCGCGAGAACCTCATGGATATCCTCCAGCGTGAGCTGCTTGGACCGATCCACGGCCCGGAGGAGACGCTGCCGTTCAGCCCGCGCTCGCAGTACCTGGTCGGGCACGTCGCTCCGGTGAAGTTGGTCGGCGCGGCGACGGCGTCGCCCAGCGACTCAGACGGCCGCGACTTGATCGAGGTCCGAACGGACGACGATGCTGCCACCGACGGTCGTGGTGTGCCAGCATACGCGGCCGATGAAACAGAGGCCGACGCTGAAGATGACGACGCCGAGGATCGTGCGCCCAAGCAGGGGCTGATGATCCCCGCTTCGATGGGTCTGCGGTTCCAAGTGCCCGACGAACTCGATGCGTTCCGTGTCATCGCGTCATGGGGCAGGTACGAAACGGTCGAGACGGACAAGGTCTCCAAGGCGGGTCGCCCGATCCGTGCGTACCAGCGCACCCCAGTCGAGGTGCCTCGAACGATCCGTGTGGCTGACCTCGTGCCAGGCCAGACCGCGACAGTGCCGCTGCAGGAGTCGATTGTGCTGCGGGTCGATCGATATGACGACCCCACGTGCGGCCGAGTCCTGGTCGAGATCGCGCTGTGCAACGACCGCGAGACGCCTATGCCGATCCCGCTGAGCATGTGGATGTTCCAGACCAAGCTCGTGGTCGATGCGGGCGGTGCAGAGGTGTTCTTGCCGGTGCAGGACGTGTTGGAGCACGACTGGCCGGAGCACGACGAGGAGGTCAAGCAGCTCAACCTCCAGTACCGCAACCGGCTAGAATTCGCGATCGGACGCACTTGTTCGGCTGGCTGGACGGTCAGGGCTGGATCGCGTCGCGCAACGGCGGTCGAGACGACCTGGCTGCCCGTTGCCGAAACGGCGCAGACCCGCGCGCGATCTGTCGAAGACGCGCTGCTGGCTATGGGCGCATTGGCATCCGCTTCCGCAGATGACCTGCGAACCGGACTGGCTCCACTTGTCGATGGCTACGGGACGTGGCTGGACAGCCAGCACGCGGAGACCGCGAACCTGCCGAGCCACCTTCAAGAAACTGCCGAGTTCGTCTTGGGAGAGGCCCGGGAGGCACACAAGCGGCTGACCGCGGGTCTGGAGCACCTCGCCAATGACCGAGAAGCGTTGCGGTGCTTCCAGTTCATGAACCGCGTCATGCGTGACCAGCGCATCGCTTCTCAGGTTGCCGCTGCACGTGCCGCCGACGCCACCTTGTCGATCGAGCAGGCACAGGAGGTTGTCGCGGGGCGGGGCGCCTCAGCTGCGTCGTGGCGTCCGTTCCAGCTTGCCTTCATCCTGATGCAGCTCGGCGCCCTGACTGATCCCGCTGCACCGATCCGCAGCTCGGAGGACTGGTCGAAGGTCGAACTGTTGTTCTTCCCGACCGGTGGCGGCAAAACCGAGGCTTACCTCGGTCTCGCGGCGTACACGTTTGCCATCCGCCGCCGTCAGGGTGTCGTGGAGTCTGCGGCCGGGCCGCTGGACGGCCGCAACGGGATCGCGGTCCTCATGCGCTACACGTTGCGTCTGCTGACCGCACAGCAATTCCAGCGGGCGACCACGCTCGTGTGCGCGGCCGAGCTCGCACGTCGTGACGACGAAGCGACCTGGGGCAGCGAGCCGTTCCGCATCGGCCTGTGGGTCGGAACCGATGTAAGTCCTAAGAGATTCGAAGAGGCTGACGAGCAGCTCACGAAGGCCAACGAGTTCGGCCGTCATCGGCTGACAGTTCTCCAGATCCAGCGCTGCCCGTGGTGTGGCACCCCGATTACCGCGGCCCACGTGAAGGCCGATGCCACGCAGCGGCGGGTCTTCGTCCATTGCGGCGACGAGCTACGTCGGTGCCCGTTCGCCAAGGGCGGAGCCGTAGGCGAGGGCCTTCCGGTGCTCACCGTCGACGAGGAGATCTACCGCCTCACGCCAGCCTTCGTGATCGCCACAGTCGACAAGTTCGCCCGGCTGGCTCGCGAGGGCGAAGCCGCCGCGTTGTTCGGATATGTCAGCCGGCGTTGCGGCCGCCACGGCTATGTCCACGCTGACTATGCGCCGTGTCAAGTCGGCTCACACCCCGCCAAGGATGGCATGCCGGCGGCGACGGTTGTACCAGTCGGACGGCTCCGTCCGCCAGACTTGATCATCCAGGACGAGCTGCACCTCATCACCGGCGCGCTCGGAACCTCGGTAGGTCTCTTCGAGGTCGTGGTCGAGACATTGTCGTCGTGGGAGAAGCCGGACGGCTCCCCGGTGAAACCACTGATCGTCGCCTCGACCGCGACGGTACGCAACGCCCAGGATCAGGTCCGCGGCCTCTACGGCCGCCAGGTCGAGATCTTTCCACCGCAGGTGCTGGATGTCGCGGACACGTTCTTTTCCCGGGAAATACCGATAGACGCCAACAACCCGGGCCGTCGCTACGTCGGGGTCAGTGCTCAGGGTGTGCGCCTGTCCAGCGTTGAGATCCGTGTCTCGGAGGTCTTGCTCTCCGCGGGCCAGTTGCTGCTGGACAAGGCCGGGACCGCAGCCGACCCTTACATGACGCTGGTCGGCTACTTCAACGCCACCCGCGAGCTGGCCGGCATGGCACGCTACGTCGCCGACGACGTCCAGAGCCGGGTCAAGCGGCCTCGCAAGGACTCCGGATTCCCGAGTCGTCGTGGCGCGACCTTCGGCTTGCTGAAGACCGGCGAGCTGACCTCCCGCATCGCGTCCTCGGAGATCGGTGCGACGCTCGACCGCCTCGGGCTCGAGTTCGATCCGGACTACGACACCACCGACGCTGCCCGTCAGCGCATCGCCGCGGGGAAGGAGGGCAAGCAGGTCGCACGACGCGCTGAAGCCGATTCACCCTTCGACGTGGTGCTGGCGACCTCGATGTTGCAGGTCGGTGTCGACGTCCAGCGGCTCGGCCTGATGCTTGTGGTGGGGCAGCCGAAGAACACTGCGGAGTACATCCAGGCTTCCTCGCGCGTCGGCCGTGACCCGTCCGCGCGGCCCGGGTTGGTGGTTTCGCTGGGCAACTGGGCTCGACCTCGCGATCTCGCGCATTTCGAGCAGTTCCGGCACTACCACGAGACCTTCTACGCCCAGGTCGAAGCGCTGTCGGTTACGCCGTACTCGCCGACTTCGCTGGCGCGCGGTATTGACGGCCTGCTTGTCAGCGCGGCTCGGGTGCTGCAAGCCTCCGTCAATAACGGTCTGTCACCGGAGCGGGAGGCGTGGCGGATCAAGGACCAGCGCACGGCTGTGGAAGCGATCGTCGAGAAACTCAAGAAGCGCATCGCGGCCGCCGCGCTCGACGAGGCAGCAACCAAGCGAGCCAACGACCTGCTAGTCAACCGGGTCGAACGCTGGAGCGAGCGTGCTACGCGCGCCGCGCAAATGCACAAGACACTTGTCTACGAACGCACCGGAGAAGGCGGCAAGTACCTACCTCTGATCATCAGCCCGGAGAACGCCAAGGCATCGGTCGGCGGATCCCTCGAAGCGCCGTTCACGATCGCGAACTCAATGCGCGAAGTCCAACCTGAGATCAACCTGCTGGTCAGCCCAGTACCTGAGCGCCTCTTTTCTCGAGCACCCGAAGGCGTAGCCGACTGGACGCTGCCGATCGGGGAGGAAGACTGATGACCGACGTGCTGCCCGAGTCCGGTGAGGACATGCTGCACGACGAGCACGAGCTGCTTGACCCGCTCGGCGACGCCGAGGAAGGCATGGTCAAGAACCGCGCCAAGGTCGGCTCCGCCCGCCCCTCGTCGCTCCTCTACACCTACGGTCCCGGTGCGATCATGGACCTGCCGAACTTTTCGATCATGCCTGCAGGTCTCGACGACTGGGAGCCGATCTGGAAGCGCCGCGAGCACATCCGGCCGATCATCGAACCGCGGCTGCTCGACGTCGTCCGGCTGCACCTCGGCCAGCAGGTCGACGCGCTGCGACCGTTCCCGTGGCAGCCGAAGCGGACGGGAATGTTCAACGAAGGCTCCGACCTCGGCGTCCCCGCGCGAGTATTCCCGCAATGGTTCCGTTGCACCGGATGTGACTATCTCGGCCCGCTAACCCGCTTCAGTTACACCAACACGCACCCGTTCAGGCCCGACTTGGCGCAGTTCACCCACAAGAATTGTCCCGGCCGTGGTGGCAAGTCCACGAAAAAGTCCGGCAGCCCTGCTGTGCCCGCGCAACACCTGCTGACCTGCGCCAACGGTCATCTCGATGAGTTCCCGTACTCGCTGTGGGTGCACCGAGGCATGAGGTGCTCCAAGGCCGAGCTGCCCGACATGAAGATGCGTGACGCCAACGTCGGCAAGAGCGTTGGCTCGACTATCGCGTGCGCGTCGTGCGGCCAGACCCGAGGCATGGCCGAGGCGCAGGGCTCAGTCGGCCGGGAGAAGCTCCCACAACGGTGCCGAGGGCGGCACCCGCATCTCAACGCCTTCGACGGCGAATGCGACGCCCGACCCGCACTGATCATGATGGGCGCGTCGAACCTCTGGTTCGCCTCCACGCAGTCGATCATCGTCATGCCCCGAACCGAGGCCGAGGAGAAGGAGGCTCTCGCCGACCGGCTGCGGGCCGAGTTCGGTGTCGAGCAGATCAGGCAGTTCGGCAACCAGATCGACGTGATCAAGGCGCTGGCTGGGGCAAGGAACATCGACCTGGCAGACGTGGCGGACGGCGATATCGCCGCCGCCGTTGCCGACGTACTGGCACCTGCGGACTCCGAGCAGGAGCAACAGGCGAAGCGCGCTGCCTGGGATCCGGTCGATCTACTGGTCCCGGAGTGGCGCTACCTCCAGAAGCCAGCGCTGTTCCCGCAGCAACAGAACACCAACGGCCTGATGGTTACCGAGACGCAGCGCCACGGCGACCTGCACCCGATGATCAGCCGGGTCGTAGCAGTCAACCAGATGAAGAAGGTCAACGCCGTTCTCGGCTTCACCCGGCTTGATGAAATGGACCGCGTCAACGACCTTGCCAGCCGCCTGGTCAAGCTCACCCGAAACGGCAAACCCACTTGGGTGCCGGCGACGGAGGATCGAGGTGAGGGGATCTTCCTCCAACTCGACCTGGACGCTGTCGCCAGTTGGGAGAACTCGATCCTGTCGCCCCCGATCTCGGTGTGGAAGGCCCATCAAGCAGCCCACAGACGGAACTTCGAACGCCGCTTCTCCGAGACGGCCAAGAACGTCGACCCTGACGTTCGTCTGCCCGCACCTCGTTACTGGCTGCTGCACACGCTCTCGCACGCCCTCATACGCGAAATGGCCATGTTCAGCGGCTACGGGGCCGCGAGCCTGAGCGAGAGGATCTACGGCTGGACCGGCTCGCCTCAACGTGATGCCGCTGCCGGCCTGCTGATCTGTACCACCGCGTCCGACAGCGAAGGCACCCTCGGCGGTCTAGTCGCGCTCTCCGAACCAGAACGGCTCCACGCGCTCCTGGTGTCGGCGCTGCGACGTGCCTCGAGGTGCTCGTCAGACCCTGTTTGCGCGATGCGAACCCCGAGTGCTCCGGAGGACTTTCTGCACGGCGCAGCATGTCACTGCTGCTCGTTCGCCTCGGAGACCTCCTGCGAGAAGGCCAACCGCTTCCTCGACCGGCGATTCCTGCTTGACCTTCCTACGGCCACGGGCGAGGCTGTACCCGGGTTCTTCGGGAGCGTCGATGCCTTCTGACCCCTTCGCCAAACTCGGGGAGTTCCTCACCGCAGGTGAAGCCGAAGCACTGGCCGTCCAGTTCGAGGCGGGCCAGCACATCGTCAAGGCGCTCGCCGTCGTCAACGCCGTCCGCCGCGAGACAGCCAGGCGCTTGCTCGTCGCAGCGGGTCTGAGCCCCCGCGATGGTGAGCGGGCGGCGGGCACACTGCGGGCGATCGCCGGCGCGAAGTCGATCCATCGCGACCTCACGCCCGTGTGGACCATGCCCGGCAATGAAGCCACAGTCGGGCACCTCACCGGCGAGTTCCATCGTCTAGTCCAAGCGGCGCGACAGTCGGTCGTCTGTGCGACTTACAACTTCGAGCCGACATCCCAGATGTGGAAGGTGCTCAAGGAAGCGTCCCCGCAACCTGGAGTTGTCGTCACCATATACGTCGACGGGGACAAGGCCGACGCCGCCAAGGTCAAAGCCCAGTTTCCGAGGGCGACCATCTACCGGTCCGCCGAACTGACCAACGGCAAGCATGTCGTCAGCCACGCCAAGTTCATCGTCATCGACCACGAGGTCGTGATGCTGACCAGCGCTAACTTCTCATTCAGCGCGGAGAACCGCAACGTCGAGTTCGGCCTCCTGGTCCGCGACTCCGCCCTCGCCGAGTCCGTCGAGTCCACCATGAAAAGCAAACACGGCACGCTCTACCAGCTGGTCTAGCATCGGCATTTGAGCGGCCGTTGCGGAGAAGGTTGTACCCGGCTCTGCGGATCCGGTCTCGCTGACTTCAACGGACTTCTTGTGCGGTTGTGTTCGCTACCGCTGGTCGGCGGTCCTTTGGTCGTCATGCAGTCGCAGACTCCTGTCGGTGGGGCTATCCGCTGGCCAAGCGCGCACCGGGAGGCGAGCGGCGAGTGTGTCGAAGTAGCGTTGGTCCTGCCAGAGGGCCCGGTTGCCTATGACGTAGAGACGTCGCTTGGCTCGCGATACCGCGACGTTGAGCAGGTTCGGGGTCTTTGCTGCCCACTCGCGGGCCCGAGTCTTGCGCGGCGCGCTGCCCAGCACGAGGATGATCACGTTCGACTCTTGGCCCTGCACGGTGTGCACGGTGCCGACGTTGTCCTTGACGAACGACCAGTCGAACCGATGACGGGCTATCTCCTCGGCGCCCCGGACGGCGTCGCGGAACGGGCTGATCACGCGGATGTCGCCGGGACCGACGCCGTCCCGTCGCAGTTCCTCGAAAAGTTCGGACAGTGCCTTACCCTCGTCCGGCACCCAATTGTCACTGGATGTGCCGCGCACGTCGATCCAGGCACTGTGACCCGGATAGTCGCCATTGACCTGGGTTCCGTAGATCATCAGGTCGCCACCGTAGGCGATGTCGTTCGAGATGCCGAACATCAATCGTTCACAACGCCGGTGCACTCGTAGTGGCGCGCCGACCCACACTCGAGCGTTGCCATCCGGCTCCGGCAGCGACGTGCCGAATCGCGCCAACCGGTCGGCGATCCGCTGGGCTGAGGTGTTCTCCGGCGTCCACTGCTCGTCGGCCTGGTTGTTGCGCCGCAGTGCGTGCTGAGCGGACAGTGGCAGCGACACAATCGGTTCGAGCTGCTGTGGATCGCCGACGATCACGCTGTGCCGGGCCCGCCAGATTCCGCCGAGCACCTGTTGAGGCGTTGCTTGACCGGCCTCGTCGATGAACAGCCACCCGAACGCTTCCCGCCCCAAGCCACGAAACAGGCGTGGTAACGAGGCGAAAGTGGTGGACACCACCGGAACGACGAGAAAGAACGACCGCCACACCATTTGCAGCGTCTCCGTCGGCAGCCGTAGACCTTCGCGCAGTACCGCCATGGCGACGTCGAGGTTGTCTCTCAACCGGGGTTGTGCCCCGAGGATGAACGTCTTGTGCAGACGGAGCGCCTCGAGGAACAGTTGGTTGCGGGCTTCTGTGTACGCTGCGTCGGCCCACGACGCGCACAGTTGGAACTCCTCGTCGGTAGCGAAATCCGGCCGATACGGCAGACGTCCCGGCCACCGCGCGCGAGCCTGCGCGAGCCGCCTTTCCAGTGCCGCGATCTCATACATCGCGTTCTCCAGCGCGACCTCGTGTTGCCGTTGCGCGATGCCGGCCTGGCCGGCTGCCGCCTTGTGAAATGCGACGGCAGACCGCAATGAGTCGGCAGCGGCCTTCGCGTTGTCGAGTGCTTTGTCGAGCTGGTCTGCCTTCTTGTGCCACTCGCGCCCGGCTCGGAAGAACGTGGACAGGGACACCCAGAAGTTGGGTTGGCGTTTCGCGTGCTCGTCGCACGCGGTGCCGGCTTTTCCGGCCTTCTCTTCAGCGTCGGCAAGCTGGTCCTGAGCAGCAGCAAGATCAGCGGCGTGGCGGGCGGTCTGCGCTCGTGCCGTCTTGACAACGCTCTGCAGAGCGGGAAGTTCCGCCTGGCGCTTGGTGATGCGGGCGATCACTTCAGCAGCCTGCTGCCGCTCGGCAGCCAACCGGTCGACCTCGGTACGCGCCTCCTTGAACCGGCGCACGGATTCGGCCCAGATGTCGGCGGTCAGCGGATGCGCGGCCGCGTCGTCAAGGATCTCTTTCATACCCTTGATCGGCTCTGGTCGATCCCGGCCGGAATCGTTGTCCTTGCCAGCCGGGTCTCCCCACCAGAAATGCTTGACGAACGCGATGCGGTTACTGCGTTTGCCGAGCTTGGCCGCGATCAGTCCCCAGGCGTCCGCGCCGAGCACATTGCTGGCCAACTCTGTGAAGTAGTCCGCGTCACAGGCCGCCTCCTCGGCTCCGCGCACCGCGCCAATCCCCGGGATCTCCTCGGTGATGTTGGCCGCCGCCTTATTTCCTGCGGTTGCCACCACGATTTCGGAACCGGTGAGTTCTGGCCGGAGCCAATGCACCGTTGCGGTGTACTTCGGCCGCAGCGGGACTCGGTCGGTCCTCTCGGCGAACGCATCAGTCGGGTGCGCCACTCGCAGGTCGACTATGCGCTGGGCACGATCGACGACAATCGCTGCGAGGACATCACGCAGCATGGTGGTCTTGCCGGTGCCAGGCGGCCCATTTACCGCGAACACGCCGGACTCCGAGGCGAACTTACCCATGATCTGATTGACTGCGAACTGCTGGCTCACGACCAACGGCCGGTCGACACTGGTCGGCCAACGCCCGCCGGGAATGCGGCTCGGCGCCACCCTGGCCACGACGTCTTCGGGACGCGCGCGGACGTCGACCCGGGTGTCAGCAGGAATCGAGGCCGTGTCAGCGAGGTAGGAGTTGACGCCGGCACCCACGTTGCCGCCACGCACTGCGTCCTCGATGCGGAGCAGGTCGTCGGCGATGAAGCTGTTCAGGAAGTTCTGTTCGGACGCCTCGTCCGCGGTCCGTCTGTGGACCTGAACGCACTTCACCCGAACCCCGTCGATCTTGAGCAGATCGGTCACGCCCAACGCCTCCCCCAGCCGCGTTACGAACGCGTGCACCAGCCGAGGCGTCATCCGAGGTGGTTCGGATGACGGTTGCTCGGCCTTCTGCTGGTCCGGGGCGGTGGCCGCAGGCTCGGTTTTTGATTCGGACTTCGCCGGACGCGGGGTGAGCAACTTTTCCACGAACGTGCCGGCCGCCGCGCCCGCGATGCCGCCCACTACCGGGCCAGCCACGGTGGTGAGCGCAGCCGCCGTTGTCACCTTGACCGCATCGCCAGCAGCCTTCGCTCCAGACGAGGCCGCATCGGTCGCCGCGCCCTTGACCTGACCGAGCACCACCTTGCCGACTTTTGCCGCAACACCGTTGCCCGTCGAGCCGAGACGATCCGGCTTCGGTGGGACCAGCCGATTGAGCGCGGCGATGAACGAATCTTCCTCGCTCTTGAATCCCTCCAGCCAGCCCGGCGCGTCCGGTCCGGGATGCTGGAGCCGGCTGATCGCCCACGCGCATGCGGACAAAGCGGGCGAGTCCTCGACCAGATAACCCTCAGCATCGAGGGTGAACGCGAACATCGCGGTCTCCGAATCGTCGTGCTCCACGAATTCGTTACCCTCGCGACCGAAAACCGAGGTCAGTGCCTCTCGAACCGCAGCCAGACCATAAATTCCGCCGTAGACGCTGAACTGCCACACCTTGCCCTCAGGCGGTTTCGATCTGGTGACCCAGTGTTGCCGATCCCACGGGGCGATGTCCTCAACCGCCAGGTCGAGGACGATTTCACTGGAACCTGCACGACGGTTCTTCGTCGGTTTTGGAGCACCCTGCGGACTGAACATCTCCACTGCACGCCAGAAACGCACCACTTGAGCGGCACGCAAGTCTCCGGCCATCAATGCCCCCATTTCCGCAGCATTCCCTAGTTTGAGCAAGCCATAGGTGCACGACTTCTGGTCGTCGGAGGGTGCTTCGTCGTCCGCGCCGACAACGGTTTCGCGCGGCACAGTAGGTGCGGTTCGAGTGCCGCAAAGCGCGGCAACGATCAACGCCCCGAGTTCGTCCGGGCTTTTTGTGGATGCGGCGTCAGCAAGTTTGACGTCGATGCCCTCGGCGTTGAGCGCGGTGGCGACGGCGACTGTACCGTCGGGGGAGCTGACCTGCCCCTGAGCCTGGGTGAGTTCCGGGAGGATGCAGTCGCTGTCTTCGCGACGGTCGGTGAGTCTGCTGCTCCGACCCCGATCACGTTTCCGGCGTTCGTATGGCCGCCGGGGCTGAACTGGCGTTCGAGGTCACCCACGGGCCAGCACCATCGACTGTTCGTGGTTGGCAGACGCTGCCATACGCGCTCGTCTGGAAGTTGCCGTCGTCGTCACTGCGCTCTCCCCGTAGCTGCGGAGCGCCGTCGCTGCGGCACCCTGCGTATCCGACGGGTTGACACTACCAGGTTAGCTATGGCCACACGGCGTGTTGCACACACTCGGGGCAGCGCTGCAGGTCAGCACCGCGCACCACATTCGGCGACGTAGACGACCCCAATGTTGGCTGATTCAGTGATCCAGCCTAGATCAAATGTTCGATCTAGGCTGGATCACTGACCTCAAGGGCCAGCCGTGCTGTTCGTCCACCGGCATCTGTCTCGGTTCGCGGATCGGCGAAGGTGGGCCGCGCGGATGTCCTCGGCGGCACAGCCTCAGCGATCACGGCAGGATTCACCGGTCGCCGAATTGGTCGGCGATCCGAAGACGGGTGGTCCGTCAAACCGTCGTCGGGAGTGGAACGTCACCGGTTCGCCTCCGGCAAGCCCGGTCACGAGTCTATAACCAAATGACGGCTCGCCTTGAGGGACTTGGAGTCCCTCACCGCGACATTCACGGCTTCAGCTGGCGAGCCAGAAGATGGCGCCGCCGATGGCCAGCAGTGCCGCGACGCCGAGCACCGCGGCCATGACCTTCGCCGTCTTCCACGTCGAATAGACCCCGCCGACGAGGAAGCCGCCGAGGGCGAGCAGGAGGACACCGACCACACCACTGTTCACGCCGGTCAGCGTGCCACATCGCGGCGGAGCCGATCGTGCTGGGCAGCGCTACTGAACAGTCAGGCAGTCGAGATTGCCGCCACTCGATCCGGTCGCGGCGGCACGGATCTTGACCGCGCCGGCCGGAAGGGTCACGTTCAGGCTCGCGTTCGCCCAGGTCGTCCAGCTGCCGGTGGGATTGAAGGCCAGGCCGCCGTTGACCACCGTGCCGTTGACCGAAATCGCGAGTGGCCGGTTGGTCGTCCCACCGTTGGCATAACGGAATTTGAGCGTATGCGCACCGGCGGCCGCCACACTGACCGTCCATTCGACGAAGTCGTTGGTATTGTCCACGAAATCGACGTAGCCCGCACCGGTGTAACCCGCGTGCTGCGAGTCCACGACCACGCCACTCAGCACGGCGGTTTCGGCCTCGTACACCGTCACGCCCGAAGGGGTGGGGAACGCCGCGCCGCTCGGGATGATCGTGGCCGCGGTCCCGCCGCCGGTCACGACCTTGATCGAAGGCGTCACCACCGAAAGAATCTTCTTCGCCGAGTCCCAGGCCTCGCCGCTGCCGTTGAGAACGGCCGCCGTTTCGCTGGTGAATGCGGGCAACGTCGCACCGTTGCCGACTCGCATGCCGACCGGGGCGCTCAACCCGTGAACACGGACAACATAACGACGTTCCGACGGTGCACCGCTGTACGTGCCGACCGGATGGTCGATCACCACCCGGAGAGCCGAATCGGTGAACGCGAGATTCGTCACGCTGCTGGCCGAATTGACGCGGAAGTCTTCGGTGACGCCGTCGTCCTCGTAAACGGCGAAGGACCCGTCCTTGCCCGCGTAGACGTCCATCTCCAGCTGGGTCTTGTCCAGGTAGTGCGTGCTTTGCGCATACTTGTACTTGGGCAGGATGCTCCCGGCCTTGACGTACATGATGATCTCGCCGGTCCTCGTGACGTAGGCCTTGTCCGCCGCGTCCGAACCGGCGGTCCGGGCGTCCGACCAAACGTCGTACCAGGTGTCGCCGGCCGGCAGCCAGACGTTCTGGACTGCGCCGTCCGTATCGGTCGTCACGGGCATCACGATGATCGACGGCCCCCACATGTACTGCAGGTCGTGGGTGTAGGCATTACCGCGATCCTGGTAGTCGATCACCATCGCCCTGGCCATCGGCATGCCGGTCAGGTGGGCGGTGTGGGCGATCGTGTAGATGTACGGCAGCAACGTGTAGCGCATCTTGCTGTACTTCAGGAAATCGGCCTGCTCGGCGGCGCTCTGGTCGATGGGCCACCGGGACGCGGCCGTGCCCAAAGCCCCGGTGTCGGCTCCCGAGTGCGGCCGCCAGATCGGCGACACGCTCGACCAGGCCGCCACCCAGTTCCGGTACATCGTGTCGGAGATGACCCCGCCCTGAAAGCCGCCGGCGTCGATGTTGGAGTACGGGAAGCCGCCCAGCCCGGAGTTCTGCATGCCACGGATCTGCTGCTGCATTTCCGAGTAGTCGGAGCCGATGTCGCCGGTCCAGAGATGGCCGTAACGCTGCTGGCCGGCGGTTGCGCCGCGCGTGAAAGTCCAGGGCCGCTTGGCGTTGCCGACGTTCGGGTCCCAGCCCTCCTGGCCGACACCTTTCTGATAGTAGAGGAAGAAGGCGTTGCGCAATTCCGACCAGCGTTGGCCGTTGGCGGTGAGCGCGTTGTAGGGGATCGTGCCCATTTCGTCCGGCTCGTCCAGCCAGAGCGCGTCGCCGGGGAAGTGCAGGCCGGGATCCAGCGCCTTGGTCCAGAAGACATTCCACACCCAGGCGCGGGTCGCGCGGTTGCTCCAGTCCGGGACCGCGTCGTTGTCGCTGACGTTGGCGAGGTCCGCGGTCTGGAAGCTGTACCCCGGCGGCGGGCCGGCGACCCAGCCGGCCATTTCGTTCGAGTTGTTCCGGTTGTAGTCCAGCGAGGTGAGCACGCCGTTCACGTCGGCCCACCTCTTGAAGGCGGCCGGATCGGGCCAGCGCACCGAACTGAACTCGAACCAGGAGCCGAACAGTGCGCCGGTACCCGCCCGCCACCGGTTGTCGTTGACCTGGACGTCGAACGGGAAGCCGGCGCTGCGCAACGCGGTGATCTTGTCGACCCACCAGTATTGGTCGCTGACGTCGGGAAAGTTCTTGTCCGACAGCTGCAGGCCGAAGATGCCGATCTGCGGGAACCGCGGCCGGCCGGTCAGCTGGGTGTAGCGGTCGAGCAGCTTCGCGAACCGCGGGCCCTTGATCAGGAAGTAGTCCAGCTGCGGCCGGGCGCCGGAAGTGTCGTGGTCGTCGGCGGAGAACTCGTACGTGCCGCCGTTGCCGAAGGTGAAGGTGGTGTCGAAGGTCGTGTTGAAGAAGACCGCATAGCCTTTGGTCGACAGGTACAACGGCACGATCGCCGGTGCCTGATCCGCGGCGCCGGTGCGCAGGCCGTAGTTGTGCGAGACGATGTCCCCGGTGCGGTCCACCTTCGGCGCGCGCCCGAAGAGACCGTGGCCGCCTTTGAAGAAATGCTCGTCACTCGCGGGCGGCACGAAGGTTTCCGTGATCACGCTGTTGTTGGCACCACTCCAGCTCATGCTGTGCGTGGCGTCCTCTTTGGCCAGCAGCGAGTTGTCGCACTTGCAGTAGAATTCGACGCGCAGCGGATTCTTCTGGAGGACGATCTTGATGCCGTCCGGGGCCGCGGTCGTCACCGTGAAGCTCGCGCCATCGTCCACGATGCCGAGCGTTCCGGTCAGGCCGGTGTGATTCGCCGGATCGACCATTTCGTAGCGATTGTCGGCGAAGAAGGTCTCGCCGCTGCGCTTGCTGTGCACCCGGACGATGTAGTCGCCATAGGCGGTGATTTTCAGCTGCTGTCCGGTGGTACTGGTGATCGTCATGCTGCGGCCATCGTGGGTGTGGCTGCCGTAGTTCGTCAAGGTCTCGGCTGCTTGCACCGCGGGTTCATCCGGCGTCGACGCGGTTGCCGGGGACGCGGACACGGTGCCACCCGCGGCCGCGCCGACGGTCATTCCGGCCACCTTGAGAGCATCGCGACGTGACAGTTTCTTAGCGGACATTCGTCTCCTATCGCCAAGTCTGCTTTGGCCCGCGGACGGTCGACAAGGTCACGCAGGCGCGCCGGAACCCCGCGAACATCGACGGGTCATGGCGCGGTTACGGGACTCGCTATGCGAACTCAGAGAAACGTGAGGGTCGACGGGGGATCTCGGACGGGCCGGGGGAACGAACTCTCGACTGCATCGACGACTCCGTCCACCGGCGAACCCCCCGTGCAGGTCTCCCGACGCTCGTTACAACGTTGTAAAAATGCGCCTCTTCATGAGAGCACACTCGTGGTGCCGGAGTCCAGGGCCGCGCCGGGGATGCTGTCCGGAGGGGACAACGGATGCCGGCGCCGGGTTCGCCCGGCTAGAGCACGCCCTTCGTGGAGGGGATGCCGCCCGCGCGCGGGTCCGGCTCCGTGGCCGCCCGCAGTGCGCGGGCCACCGCCTTGTACTCCGCCTCCGCGATGTGGTGCGGGTCGCGGCCGTGGATCACCCGGACGTGCAGCGCGATCTGCGCGTGGAACGACAGCGAATCGAACACGTGCCGCGTCAGGACGAACGGGTAGTTGTTGCCGATCGTGAACGCGTTGTACTGCTCCGGTTCGCCCACGTGCACGCAGTACGGCCGCCCCGAGACGTCGATCGCCGCGTGGGCCAGGGTTTCGTCCATCGGTATCCACGCGTCGCCGAAGCGGCGGATGCCGCTCTTGTCGCCCAGGGCCTGGCGGATCGCCTGGCCCAGCACGATCGCCGTGTCCTCGACCGTGTGGTGGGCGTCGATGTGGATGTCGCCGGTCGCCTCGACCTTGAGGTCCAGGGAGCCGTGGACGCCGAACGCCGTCAGCATGTGGTCGTAGAACGGCACGCCGGTCGAGATCTCGACCTCGCCCGTGCCGTCGAGGTCCAGTTGCACGGAGATCGAGGACTCCTTGGTGGTCCGCTCGACCTTGCCGATCCGGGTCATCGGGAAACTTCCTTACTCGCCTCGAGGAAGGCGTCGTTCTCTTCCGGCGTGCCGATGCTGACGCGCAGGTGTCCGTCGATGCCGGGTTCGCGGATCAGCACGCCTTTGTCCAAATAAGACTCCCAGGCCGCGTGCGGGTCGCTGAACCGTCCGAAGAGGACGAAGTTCGAATCGCTCGGCACCGGGTCGTAACCCAGGCCCGCCAACGCCTCCACGACCCGGTCGCGTTCCGCGGCCAGCTTGTGCACACTGTCCAAAGTGGCGTCCGCGTGCCGCAGCGCCGCCCGCGCGGCCGCCTGCGTGAGCCGCGAAAGGTGGTACGGCAGGCGCACCAGCTGCAGCGCGTCCACGACCGCCGGCGCCGCGGCCAGGTAGCCGAGCCGCCCGCCCGCGAACGCGAACGCCTTGCTCATCGTGCGCGACACGATGAGCCGCGCCGGGTAGTCGGCCAGCAGCTCGACCGCGCTCGGCTGCGACGAGAACTCCGCGTACGCCTCGTCGACCACGACGATGCCGGTGGCCGCGTCGAGGACCGCGCGCAGCTCGTCGAGCGGGATCGAGCCGCCGGTCGGGTTGTTCGGACTGGTGACGAACACGATGTCCGGCTGCTTGGCACGGATGACCGACGCCGCCGCGGCCGTGTCGAGCGTGAAGTCGTCGCGGCGCGGGGCCGGGATCCATTCGGTGCGGGTGCCGGAGGCGATGATCGGGTGCATCGAGTACGACGGCTCGAAGCCGAGCGCGCTGCGCCCGGGCCCGCCGAAGGCCTGCAGGATCTGCTGCAGCACCTCGTTGGACCCGTTGGCGGCCCAGACGTTCTCCTCGGTGAGCACGACCCGCGTCGACACGCTGAGGTAGTCGGCGAGGTCGTGGCGCAGCTCGAGGGCGTCGCGGTCCGGGTAGCGGTGCAGCTCGGCGGCCTCGGCGCGGACCGCCTCGGCGACGTCGGCGACCAGCTCGGGCGGCGGCGGGTACGGGTTTTCGTTGGTGTTGAGCCGGATCGGGACGTTCAGCTGCGGCGCGCCGTACGGCGTCTTGCCGCGCAGGTCTTCGCGCAGCGGCAGCGCGTCCAGGGTGACTTCTTCGCCGATGGTCATCGGGCCTCGCCTCCGAAGCGCGCGGTGACGGCCTCGCCGTGCGCGGGCAGGTCCTCGGCGTTCGCCAGCGCGACGACGCGGCCGGCGACCTCGCGCAGCGCGTCCTCGGTGTAGTCCACGACGTGGATGCCCTTGAGGAAGCTCTGCACGGACAGGCCCGAGGAGTGGCGGGCGAACCCGCCGGTGGGCAGGACGTGGTTGGAGCCTGCGCAGTAGTCGCCCAGCGACACCGGGGCGAACGCGCCGACGAAGATCGCGCCCGCGTTGCGGACCCGGGTGGCGACCGCGCGCGCGTCCGCCGTCTGGATCTCGAGGTGCTCGGCGGCGTACGCGTCGACCACGCGCAGTCCGTCGTCCACTGTGGACACCAGGATGACGCCGGACTGCTTGCCGCCCAGTGCTTCGGCGACGCGTTCGGTGTGCTTGGTCGCCGCGACGCGGTTCACCAGCTCCTTCTCGACGGCGTCGGCGAGCTGCTCGGACGTCGTCACCAGGACGCTCGCCGCGAGGGGGTCGTGCTCGGCCTGGCTGATCAGGTCCGCCGCGACGTGCACCGGGTCGGCCGTCTCGTCGGCGAGGACGGCGATCTCGGTGGGGCCGGCCTCGGCGTCGATGCCGATCAGGCCGCGCAGGAGCCGCTTGGCCGCGGTGAGGTAGATGTTGCCGGGCCCGGTGACGATGTCGACCGGGGCCAGCTCGGCGCCGTCGGTGTCCGTGCCGCCGTACGCGAGCAGCGCGACGGCCTGCGCGCCGCCGGCCGCCCACACCTCGTCCACGCCGAGGAGCTCGGCCGCGGCGAGGATGGTCGGGTGCGGCCGGCCGTCGAACGCGGCCTGCGGCGGGGAGCAGACGACGAGCGAGCCGACACCCGCGATCTGCGCCGGGACGACGTTCATCACCACGGTCGAGGGGTACACGGCCAGCCCGCCCGGCGCGTAGAGGCCGACGCGCTCGACCGGGACCCACTTCTCGGTGACCGTGCCGCCGTCGACGACCGTGGTCGTGACGTCGGTGCGGCGCTGCTCGGCGTGCACCTTGCGGGCGCGGGTGATCGACTCCTCCAGTGCGGCGCGCACCTGCGGATCGAGCTGCTCCAGCGCGCGCGTCAGCTCGGCGCGCGGCACCCGCACGGACGCCGGGCGCACCTTGTCGAACTTCTCGGTGTACTCGAGGACGGCTTCGACACCGCGGTCACGGACCGCCTCGACCACCGGGCGCACGTGATGCAGTGCGGCGTCCACGTCGTATTCGGCGCGGGGCAGCGTGGCGCGCAGTTCGGCGGCGGTCGGGACCTGCCCGCGCAGGTCGGTGCGGTTCAACATGCCCTCCAGGGTACGAGGTCACGCCCAGGGGGTTTTCAGCGATACTCCCCGGTGACGGCCGATCCCAGCATGCAGGAGGCAGCGGTGGCGCGAATCGCGTTGTGCCAGGTCAACTCGGGTGACGACCCGGAGGTGAACCTGAAGCTGGTTCGCTCCGGCGTGGAGGCCGCGGCGACCGGCGGCGCGCGGATCGTCGTGTTCCCCGAAGCGACCATGGCGCGCTTCGGGCGCCCCCTCGAGCCGGTCGCCGAGCCGCTGGACGGGCCGTGGGCGTCGGCGGTCGCGGCGGTGGCCGCCGAGTACGACGTCGTGGTCGTCGCCGGGATGTTCACCCCGGCGGACGAGGGCCGGGTGCACAACACGCTACTGGTCACCGGCGGCGGGCAGCACCGCGGCTACGACAAGATCCACCTCTACGACGCGTTCGGCTTCGCCGAGTCCGACACGGTGGCGCCCGGTTCGTCGGTGACCACCTTCGAGCACGACGGCGTCGTTTACGGCGTCGCGACCTGCTACGACGTGCGGTTCCCCGAGCTGTTCCGCGCGCTGGCCGACGACGGCGCCGACGTCGTGCTGCTGCCGGCGTCGTGGGGCGCGGGCGACGGCAAGCGGGAGCAGTGGGAGGTGCTGGTGCGCGCGCGGGCCCTGGACTCGGGCTGCTGGGTGCTGGCCTGCGGCCAGGCCGACCCGGCGGCGACGGGGGTTTCGGTGAACCCGAAGGCGCCGACGGGCATCGGGTATTCGACGGTGGCCGACGGCTTCGGCCGGATCGCCGCCCAGGCAGGTCCGGGACCGGAGACGCTGCTGGTGGACGTCGACCCGGCCGTGTCGGCCAAGGCCCGCACAGCGACGGGGGCCCTGGCCAACCGCCGCCTCTGACCCCGGAACCCGCGTGATTGAGCCCGGAACCGGCGTGACGGGAGCCGGAACTCGCGTGATTGAGCCCGTGACTCGCGTGATTGAGCCCGTGACTCGTGTGATCAGGTCCGTGACTCGCGAGTTCCGGCTCTAATCACGCGAGTTCCGGCTTCGATCACGCGAGTCACGAGCTTGATCACGCGAGTTACGGTTAGCGGAGCAGGCCCTCGCGGATCGCGACCCGGACGAAGCCCGCGCGGCGGCGCTCGCCCGTCTTGTCGCGGATGCGGTCGAGGTAGGACCGGACCGTCCGGACGCTGATGTTCAAGATCTCCGCCACGTCGACGTCGCGCTCCCCCGCCGCGACCAGCCGGAGGACCTGCTTCTCGCGCTCCGACAGCACGATCTTCGGGCCCGCGTGGCGTTCTTCGCTGTCCTGGATGATCATTCCGGCCAGCGTCGGCGAGACGTACGCGTTGTCGTCGGCGATCGTGCGGATCGCGCGCAGCAGCTCGTCGCCGTCGACGTCCTTCGACAGGAAGCCCTTCGCGCCCGCCTGCATGGCGCCGAGCACCTCCGGCTGCTCCGCGTGCGCGGACACCACCAGCACCTTGTGCCCCATCTGCCCCACTTCCAGGACCGCGGCCGCGTCCTGGACGCCCCGGAGCTTCAGGTCGAGGACCACGACGCTGCCCGCCGGCTGGTCCTGGACCGCGAACCGGGCGACCGAGTCGGCGACCGCGCCGAGCTCGATGTCCGGCGCCTCGGTGAGCACGCGGGTGAGCGCGTACCGGTAGAGCGGGTGGTCCTCGATCACCCCGACGTGGATCCGCCGGGGCGCCTTGGCCGGTGCCTGGTCGTCGTCGCTCATTTGCGGCCGCCGCGGCGCGGGCCGGAGCCGCCGATCAGGCCGCGCCGGATGGCTTCCTTGACCAGACCCGGCCGCCGTCGTTCGCCGGTCTTGTCGCGGATGCGGTCGAGGTAGCCCCGCACGGTCCGCACGCCGATGCCGAGGATCAGCGCGATGTCGACGTCACGCTCCCCCGCCGCCACCAGCCGCAGCACCTGCTCCTCGCGCGGCGACAGCTCGACGTCCGCCGAGACGGCCGGCCGGTCCGCGTTGTCCTTCATGATCATCCCGGCGACCACTGCCGAGACGTACGCGCCGCCCCCGGCGACCGTCTTGATCGCGATCAGCAGTTCCTCCGCGTCGACGTCCTTGGAGAGGAACCCGCGCGCCCCCGCGGCGATCGCCCCCAGCACGACTTCGGGCTCCGCCTGCGCGGAGACCACGAGCACGTGGTGTCCCAGCTCGCAGACCTCCAGGACCGCCGCCGCCCCCGCGACGCCCGGAAGGCCCAGGTCCAGCAGCACCACGCTGCCGGGTGGCTGCCGGTGGACGTGGAACCGCGCCACCGAGTCGACCACCGCCCCCAGCTCGATGAACTCGGCTTCGGCCAGCACCCGCTCCACGGAGACGCGGTACAGCGGGTGGTCTTCGATCACCGCGACCCGGACCCGGCCCGGATCCAGGTCGTCCTCGGCCGAGCGCTCTTGTGTCATGTGCACGACTTTCACCCCGTTCCACCCGACGGAGCCGGCCGTCCGGCCGTGGCCGGGTCCAGCGCGGGGCCCGTCGGCACCAATGCCAGCAAACTACCTGCGACCGGTGATTTCGCCACGCTTCCGTAGCCGAGCGAGGCCACTGCCTGCGCGTTCACCACCGGGTACTTCCGGCCGGTGTCGGTCACCAGGTACGTGGTGGCCGAGCCGGACTCGACGACGACGGCTCCCCCCGAGGGAGGCACCCACACCTCGTCCGCCACCCGTGCTTCGGTCCTCGTGGCGACCTGGATTGCCTTGGCACCAGGGGAAAGCGGGAATTCGGCCGAAACGAGCAACCGGCTGCCCTGGATGCACAGCGCGACCGAGCCGCCGGTGATCGGCGCCTTGCCCGGGATGCGGTCGGGGAAGGCCGCGGGGTCGGCGCCGCCCGCCCCGGAAGCGGCGACCTTCGGCGCGGCGGCGACGTCGGCGGCGCGGACCTCGAGCGGCTTCGGCGTCCCTTCGTACGCGGCGGCGTTGGCGCCGGTCGTCACCAGGAGGCTCGCCTCGGTCTGCCCGACCGGCTCGAGGCCGTCGCGGCGGACGAGGTAGTACGACGTCGCGGAGCCGGGCGCGGCCATCGCGTCCACGACGGCGAGGACCTCGCCGACGCGCGTGTCGCGGCCGCCGACCGCCGGGCCCCGGTCGCCCGCGCCGTCGACCGGCAGCGCGGTCAGGTCACGTCCGGCGGGGACGGTGTCGATCCACCGGGAGGACACCGCGATCGTCGGGTAGCTGTCGAGCTGCAGCGCGGTCGCGGCCTCGTCGGACAGCCGGTAGCGGCGGCCGCCGTCGAGCAGGAACCGGTCGCCCTGCGGGAGCCGGACGATCACGCCCTGGTCGCGCGGCAGCTCGACGCCGGACGCGGGCGCGGCGAGCAGGACGGCGGTGCGCGGCTCGGCCGACGCCGGCGCGTCCTGGGTGGTGCGGCTGCAGCTCGTCCACGGCGTGCTCACGAGCGCGCCCGCCGCGGGCAGCGAGTCGGGCGCGCCCGGGATGCCGATCTGCGTGCCGCGGCCGGCCTTGCCGAGGTTCTCCGAGGAGACGGACACGGTGGCATCGCCGTTCCCGCCGGCCAGCAGCCGCGCGGAGGCGTAGTTGAGGACGGGGTGCAGGACGCCGTCGGCGCCGAGCACGAACCGGGCGCCGGTGCCCTCCTCGACGATCACCTTGCCGCCGGCCAGCCAGTCCTTGCCGCCGGAGGGGTTGAGCAGGCCGATGATGCCGAAGACGGCCGTGACGAGCAGGGCGGCCACGAGCCCCAGCACGGTGCCGAGCACGAGCCGGCGGCTGGGCGAGACGGGGTGGTTGGCGTCGGCCGCGACGAGTGCGGAAACGAGCCTGCGCCGGAGGAACTGGTACGCCTGGATCTGGTCCCGCTGCGTCCACACGCGTGGTGCCCCCCGGCTGTGTGCGTCGTCCTCCCGAGCGGCCGATGCTAAGCCGCGCCTGCGGGGGCGGCGAGGGTAATTTTTACGCCCACGCGGTATCCGGGGAAGCAGTAGCGTCGCAAGCCCGGGGAAAGGGGAGCCCGTGTCCGTCGAAACCGCCGGCGCCGTGCGCCCGGCACCGCCGCGGCCCGCGTCGGCGCCGCTGCCCTGGCTGCTGCCGATCCGGCCGCTGCAGGCCGCGCTGTGGGAGATCGCGGGCATCGCCGCGCTGCTCGCGTGGATGGTCGGCACCGTCTCGCAGCCGGTGCGCATCGGGGTGAGCGTGGCGGCCGGGCTGGTCGTGCTGCTGACGTCCGTGCGCTTCGCCGGGCGGCACCTGGCGGGCTGGGCCCTGACCTGGACGGCGTTCCGGCTGCGGCGCCACGACACGCGCCGCGACAGCCCCGACCCGCTGCTGAGCGTGGCCGGGCCGGTGAAGGTCCGCCAGCACGTCGACCGCGCGGGCAACCGCTTCGGCGTCGCCGAGGTCGACGGCGGCTGGAGCGCGCTGGTGCGCCTGACGCAGGGCCCGGGAGCGCCCGGGCCGTTGGTGGACGCCCTGCGTGCGGCTTATGCGCGCACGGACGTGCCGTTGGCGTCGGCCCAGCTGCTGACGTGGGCGATCCCGCGAGGCGACCAGGTGCTCCGGGTCCGCTGGCTGGCGGTGCGGTACCGCCCGGACCTCGCACCGATCGCGGCGGTGGCTCGCGGCGGTGGCGATCTCGGGGCGTTGCGGAGCACGGCGTCGGCGGCGTTGAGCCTGATGGGGGCGCTGGCCGAGGCGGGGTACCAGAGCACTGTGCTCGAGGCGGGGGAGCTGGCGAAGGAGCTTCGGGTGGCGCTGGGCGTTCAGGGGCCCGCGTCCGGGCCGCCGGACCGGTGGAAGTCCTGGGTCTGGGGCGACGGGACGCAGAGGTGCTTCCGGCCCCGGTCGTCCCGGGTGGTGGATTTCTCGGTTCCCGGAGCGGCTTTCACGGCGACGTCGTACACGCTGACGCGCACGGCAGGCGGGCGGGAGAAGGCCGAAGTGACCATCCGGGTGGGGGCCCGGCCGGGTGTCCCGGTGCCGTCGCCGGGGATTCCGGTGGTCCCGCTGCACGGACGGCACGGCGCGGCCGTGCGGCAGACACTCCCGCTGGCTTTGGACAGCTGAAAGCCATGGCTCAGCCGCGGACGGCTTCGTACACCCCCGCGATCATGCCGACGAACGGCACCAGCGCCAGCAGCACCAGGAACTCCGAAACGTCCAACAGCCTCGACCAGTAAGGCGAACGCAGCCCGCGCGCCACCCGCGTCGCGTACACCAGGCAGACCACCGCCGCCAGGACCACCGCGCCGCCCGCCGCGAAGACCACCGTGCGGTTGCCCGAGGCCACCAGCCAGGCGCCCGCGCACACCAGCGCGAGGATGCCGAACGCGACCAGGACGAGGCGCTGGACGCGGCCCGCGTACGAGCGGGATCGCAGGATCCAGGCCACGCCCAGCACCCCGGCCAGGCCGGCTTCCCAAGGCCCACCCGTGGAAAGCACGATCGACGCCGCCAGCACCACCAGGCCCAGGCCGACCAGCAGCCCCGTCAGCACCGCCTGCGCGCGGGACGTCCGGCCGATCAGCTCCGTGCCCAGCGACGGCTGTTCGTCCGCGCGGAACGCCTCCATGTCGTCCGGGACGCGCGGGAGCGGCAGCCGGGCCAGGCGCAGGGCCAGCATCGGGGCCACCGCCGCCAGCGCCGTGGCCAGCACCGCGACCACCGCCGCGGCCGCCACCGGCTTGACGCCCGCCAGCAGGACCACGCCCGTCGTCACCGCGCCGAAGCCGGCCGCGCCCGTGATCGCCACGAACCACGGCAGCCGGTCGGCCACCGACACCGCCGCCAGGACGCCGTACACCGTCACCGCCGCGAAGCCCGCCGCCAACGGGCCTGCCGACAGCGAAAACAGCGGGTGCGGCGGCAGCACCGACATCCCCGCCAGCAGCGCGACGCCGACCCCGGCTGCCGCGCCGGCCGCGCCCGCTTCGGCGTCTCCGTACGCCCGGCTCAGCGCGCCGCCGCCGAGCAGCAGCACCAGGGCCAGTAGCCCGGTCCCGATCGGCGCCAGGACGCTGCCGGCCGCCGCCGCCTGCACCAGCAAGCCGCCCGCCAGCAGCAGGACGACCGCGGCCACCAGCCCGGACCGCCGCGCGACCGACGGGCCCCAGCCACCGGAGGAATCGGCGACGCTGGCGATCGAGTCGATGACGTCGTCGAACAGCAGCGGACCCCGCGGGCGCTCCCGCGGGGTCAGGTGAAGCACTTCGCCGTCCCGGATCTGGGCGGCCGCGACGCTCAGGCCGAGCGCCAGTGGCGCGCCGCCGAGCCGCGAGAGCACCCAGCCCGGGTGCTCGGCCGACGCCTGCCCGGCCGCCCCGGCCAGGCGAACCAGCTGCGGCACCAGCTCTGCGAACGTCGACTGCTGCGGCAGGGCGACGTCGACCCGGGCCCGCGGCGTCACCACCGTGACCCGCCGGGTCGTGCCCGTCAAAGCGGTGGTCATCAGACGTTCTTCGCGGCCGAGATCACCGGGGCGAACTTCGCGTTCGACGCCTCGGCGAGCTTCTGCAGCCCGGCGTTCACCGCCTCCAGCACGATTTCCGAGAGGGTGCGGGCGTCGTACTCGCGGATCGCGCGGGGGTCGATGTCGATCGAGGTGAAGCGCCCGTCGCCGCGGAGGGTGACGGTGACCTCGTTCTGCCGCGAGTGCGCCTTGACCTCCATCGCCTCGACCGTGCGCTGGATCCGCTGGACCTCCTCGGTCTGCTTGCGCACCTGCGCGAGCAGCTCGTCCATGTCCGGCACCGCGTACGGATCGGTCACTGTTGCATCCCTTCGTGCTGGCGGACGCGGACGCTGCCCACGAACCGCTGGAAACCGGGTGAGAGCCGCCGCGCGGTCGCGGGCGCGGCCGTGCAGGCGAGCTCGAGCACCAGCCGGTCCGCCGGCGCGGGGCCGGGAACCGTCAGGTGCACCTGGGTCTGGATCAGCTCGTCGCCTTCGCCGGTGCGCAAGCGAAGCAGCTGCATGACGCCGGGCGCAGCCGGGGCGCCGACGTCGCGGCGGCTCAGTACTTCCAGGCCGGCCAGCGTGCGCGAAAGGCGTTCGACGGCTTCCTCCGCGATGGCGTCGATCGACGCATCGTCCGGCCGCTGCTGGACGCTCACCGTGATGTTCGGGACGAACTCGCCCGGTGCAGCGTCGTGCACGGCGACGAACACCGCGCCCGAGTCGCCCGGGTCGACGGCGGTCCAGCCGTCCGGGATGACGAAGTCGAGGGGAAGCGTCATCACAGCCCCACGTACGAAACGGCGTCGTCCCAAGCGGATCCGACCGCGTTGGCGGCGTCGTGCGCCGCGGTCCCGACGTAGTCCGCGGCCGCCCCGCCGTACTCACCGATCGTGTGGCCGAGCTTGGGCAGGTCGATGTCGATCTTCGCGCCGACCCCGGCGCCGAGACCGAGCGCCGCGCCCGCCTTGAAGTTGACCTTGAGGTGGCCGGCGTCGTAGACGGCCTGGGCGTCCAGCTGCGCGCCGAGGCCGTACTGCAGGGTGCCGTTCGCGCCGACGCCGACGCCCGCGACGTCCGCCGCGACCTCGCCCTCGACCTTCCCGCCGACGAAAGCGTTCGCGTGCGCGCCGACGCCGTGCGCGCCGATCGTGCCGGACGCGCCGACCTCGCCGCCCGCGAACACCGAGCCCTGGCGTGCGCCTCGGCGACCCCCCACTCCTGCTTGCCTTCGAGCTCGCTGTGCACCGCGGCCAGTTCCGCGTGCCCGGACGCGCCGACGTCCCAGCCCTTCGACGTGATCTTCCCGTCGTACTCCGGGTCGAGCCCGTCCTGCTCGTGCTGGAACTTGGCGTAGGTGATCTCGGTGTTGCGGGCCAGTTTCTCCTTCACGCCTTCGGCTTCCGGCTGCCCGAAGGGCGTGTCCGCCTTCTTCGGCGCGCGCGTGCCTTCGAGGCCGTCCCAGGTCAGCTTCTTCCAGCCCGAGTTGCCGAACCACGACGGCACGGTCCGCGGCCGCTTCCGGCCGTCGAGCGGCTCGCCGTTGAGCCAGTGCAGCGGGCCGCGGGCCCACTTGCCCAGCTCGTGCTCCAGCCGTCCGACGCCTTCGGGCGGGAACAGCTCGGCGAGCGCGTCGGAGAACTCGTCGACGACCTGGCGGGCGGCCTGGACGCTCTGCTCGCCCAGCTGCCGCGCGGCCTGGATGAACGCGCCGACCGAGCCGGAGTTCACCGCGCGCGCCTGCGCGGTGAACTGCTGGGCGTACTGGTCGAACTGTGCGATGACCGAGTCCACGGCGGACTTCGCCGACTGGACCAGCTGGGACGCGGTCGAAAGCCGTTTCGCCTGGTCGTCGAGCTTCGTGGCGGCGTCGGTGAGTTCTTCGCCTAGCTTCCGGGCCGCGGTCGCGAACGCGGTGTAGGCATCGCCGTCCCAGTCCGCGTGCAGGGTCGTCGCGGACTCGTCGACTTCGCGGGCCTTGCCCGAGACCGTCGAGGCCTGGGTGGCGACCCGCTGCGACGCGGCACTGAGCGCACCGGGATCCCCGGTGACGCGTCGCTGGCATTCGGCCAGGATCTGCCGGTACCCGGACAGGATGGAGCTGACCACGCCCGACGCGTCGACGACCCCCGAGGACCACATGGGCTAGTTCCCGGCCGCGTCGTAGCCGACGTGCTGGCTGAAGTGCTGGCCGTTGTAGTCGAGCGCGATGTCGAGGTCGAAGTCCCGGCCGCCCGGAGCCTCCACAGTGGACTCCCCGGTGGTCAGGTTGGTGTGGATCGTGACCTCGTTCGCACCGCCCGGCGCAGGAGCGGGAGCCGGTGCCGGGGTGGTGGGAACCGAACCGGTGGCCGGCGCCGTCGAAGCGTGGTCGACGGGGATCCAGCTGTTCGAGGGGTCCAGCGGGGTCCCGTTGGCGGTCACCGGCACGGAAGCGCCGTTCGCTCCCGTGCCGGTGCCGGTGCCGGAACCGCCGCCGGTGGCGAGCGCGGGCGGGGTGTAGTCGGTGAACGAAGGCTGCTGCGGGATCCCCCCGCCGCTCCCGCCCGCCACCACCTGCTGCCCGGCCGGGCTTGCCACCGACGGCGGGGCCTGCGGCGCGGTGACCGGGGTGGTCCCGATCGACGGCGTCGTCGCGCCCGCGCTGCCGGAGTCGTGGTGGAACAGCTTCTCGATCTCGCCGATGGCCTGCGCGAGCTGGGTGACCTGCTGGGCGAGGTCGACCGCGCCGAGCGCCTTGAGCAGCGCGCCGATCGAGGTGATGAACGCCCGCAGCGACGCGCTCGTCGCGGTCGACAAAGCGACCGCCGCGCCGTAGGTCCACCAGTTCGACATCAGCGCGGCGACCGTCGGGTTCACCGCCGAGACCACCGCGCGGTAGGCCTCCTGCGCGGTCTTGATCAGCGTGCCGGAGACGCCGAGCAGCTCGGCGCCCTTCTGCACGACGGTGATGATCGTCTCGAGCTGCTTCAGGGAGTCGCCGATCTTCTTCAGCGCCGACTCGCTCGCCGCGCCCGACCAGATCTTGCCGAGCTGGTCGGCGGCCTTGGTCAGCTCGTTGTACATGCTGAGGAACTGCTCGGCCTTGCGGACCAGGTCCACGACGTGCTTCGCGATCTGCTCGGGCTGGCCGGTGACGATCTGCGGCAGGATGGTGATCGGCCCGCCCGAGGACGCGGTCGCGTCCATCGCGCTGGAGTTCGGGAAAGTCAGCATCGGACCTCGCAGGTTCTCAAGGAGCGGACGATCAGACGACGGACGCGGGCCGGTACACGCTGACCTTCGCCAGCCCGCTGATGCGGGCGTCGAGGAGCCCGTGGTTGTAGAGGCGGCCGCCGTCGCCGGCGACGCCGATGACCGGCCGGCGGTCGGAGAACAGCAGCGGCTCGACGACCACGACGTCGCCGCTGTGCACGCCGCCCGGAACGTCGGAGAAGGTGCGCGCGGTGCCGGCGTAGACCTCGATCAGCCCGACGCGCGCCTGGTTGTCGGCGTCGCCGGCCAGCCAGTCGTTGAAGTCGGCGACGCCGTGGAAGCGCGTGTCGGTGATCGGGTGGTCGCCGAGCCTGCCGAGCCGCGCGTCCCCCAGGTAGCGCAGCACGTTCCCGACCGACGACGGCTCGCCGTGGGCGCCCGCGCTGTCGTTGACGGCCAGGGTGGCGAGCTCGGAGGCGTGCGAGCTGCCCCAGATCGACGACGTGGGTGCCGCGGACCCGTCGTGCCCGCCGCCGTAGCCGGCCGCGGTGGCCTGGTCGGCCGCCTGATAGGTGTCGGCGCTGGCCTTGACCAGCCCGTTGACCTGCTGCAGCAGCTGCAGGAGCGTGCGGACGGCGGTGACCTGGCCGGAGTGCAGCGCGGCGTTCGCGGCGGCGACGGCGCTGCCGAAGCCCGCGAACGACATCGGCTGCACGACCAGGCGCTCGAGGTCGGACACCGCGTTGATGCCGTGGGCGATGATGCCGCCGACGTTGCCGACGGAAGAGCGCATCGCCTCGGGCTCAGCCCGGTACTCGCCGGCCATGGCTCTCCTTCCGCGGGTGGCTGCTCGGCAGAGCGTAGGTTCGGCCCCGGAAGCGGGCGGACGGCAAAAGTACCCACCGCGCCGGGTCGGCGAGTGGCCAAAATACCGGTCAGCGCCCTTCCGATCCGCTGGAGCCTAGAAGCATGAGCATCCCGCCCGAGCGTCCTTCCGAGATCGTGCTGCAGTCGCCGCCGATGCTTCCGAAGAGCTCGTCCGGCGGGATGGTGCAGCTGATGATGTTCCTGCCGATGATGCTCGGCATGGGCGCGATGTCGTTCGTCTACATCGGACGAGACGGCGGCGTGATGACCTACATCTTCGGCGCCCTGTTCGTCTGCGCCATGGGCGGCATGGTCGTGATGTCGCTCGGGCGCGGCGGCATGGCGAAGAAGGCGCAGATCAACGACGAGCGCCGCGACTACCAGCGCTACCTCTCCGGCCTGCGGGCCCAGGTCCGGGACATCGCCGACGGCCAGCGCGCGGCGATGGTCGCCGTCCAGCCCGATCCCGCCGACCTCTGGGCCTACGTCGAGACCGGGAAGCTGTGGGACCGGCGGCGCACCGACGGGCAGTTCGCGCAGGTGCGCGCGGGCACCGGGCCGCAGCGGCTGGCGACGCCGCTCAAGGCGCCGCAGACCGTGCCGCTGGAGGACCTGGACCCGGTGTGCTCCACCAGCCTCAAGCACTTCATCCGCACCTACTCGACGGTCGACGGCCTGCCGGTGGCGCTGTCGCTGCGCTCGTTCGCCGCGGTCACCGTGGCCGGGCGGCGCCCGGACGTGCTCGGCCTGACGCGGGCGCTGCTGTGCCAGCTGGTCACCTTCCACTCCCCCGCGGACCTGCGGGTCGCGCTCTGCGTTTCGGCCGACCGCCGGCACGACTGGGAATGGGCGAAGTGGCTGCCGCACGCGACGGCGGCGGGCGCGAGCGACGCCGTCGGGGCGCGGCGGCTGGCCGCCGACTCGGTGGCCGGCCTGGCCGGACTGCTCGGTGCGGACCTCGGCGAACGCCCCGCGTTCAGCCGTCGCGCGGCGGCCGAGCTGGACCTGCCCCACCTGATCGTCGTCGTCGACGGCGGCACCTCCCAGGGCGAGCCGCGGCTGCTCGGCGAGGACGGCAGGCTCGGCGTCACGGTGCTCGAGATCGGGCAGGAGCACCCGCGGACGTACTCGACCGAACGGCTGCTGAGCCTGCACACCGCACCCGACTCCCTCGGCATGGTCGTCGGCGACGCGACCGAGCAGCGGCTCGGGTTCCTCGGCCGCCCGGACGTCCTGGACCGCGGCGCGGCCGAGGCGCTGGCCCGGATGCTGACGCCGTTGCACACCCCGGCCGCCGTCGTCGGCGAGAAGCCGATGTCGTCGACGTTCGGCCTGGCCGGGCTGCTCGGCATCGGGGACCCGCGCGACACCGACACCACCGTGACGTGGGCGCCGCGCGCGGCCCGCGACCGGCTGCGGATCCCGCTGGGCGTCAACCCGGAGGGCCGGCCGGTGGAGCTGGACCTCAAGGAGTCGGCCGAGGGCGGGATGGGCCCGCACGGCCTGGTCATCGGCGCGACCGGGTCCGGCAAGAGCGAGCTGCTGCGGACGCTCGTGACGGCGCTGGCCGTGATGCACTCGTCGGAGACGCTGAACCTGGCGCTGATCGACTTCAAGGGCGGCGCGACGTTCGCCGGGATGACCGGGCTGCCGCACACCTGCGCCGTCATCACGAACCTGTCCGACGACCTCGCGCTCGTCGACCGCATGGCCGACGCGCTCAACGGCGAGCTGCTGCGGCGCCAGGAACTCCTGCACGCGGCCGGGAACTACGCGTCGGTGCGCGACTACGAGAAGGCGCGCGCGGACGGCGTCCCGCTCGACCCGCTGCCGTCGCTGCTGGTGATCATCGACGAGTTCAGCGAGCTGCTGTCCGCGCGGCCGGAGTTCATCGACCTGTTCGTCGCGATCGGCCGGCTCGGGCGCTCGCTCGGCATCCACCTGCTGCTGGCGTCCCAACGGCTGGAGGAGGGCCGGCTGCGCGGGCTCGACTCGCACCTGTCGTACCGGATCGGCCTGCGGACGTTCTCGGCGTCGGAAAGCCGGACCGTGCTCGGCGTCGCCGACGCCTACCACCTGCCGCCGGTGCCGGGGTCGGCGTACCTGAAGTCCGACACCGACACGCTCATCCGGCTCAAGGCCGCGTACGTCTCCGGGGAGCTGCCGCCACGCAGCACGGTCGTGCGCGAGGACGGGCAGGAACTGGGCGTGCTGCCGTTTTCCCTGGCGCCGGTGGAGATCCCGGTGACGACCGAGATCTCGGAAACCCCGGCCGCCGACGGCACCGGCGAGACGATCATCCACGCGATGCTCTCGCGGCTGGAGGGCCGCGGGCCGGCCGCGCACCAGATCTGGCTGCCGCCGCTGAACGAACCGCCGACGCTCGAGCAGCTCCTGCCGCCGCTGGGCGAGGACGCCGCGCGCGGCCTGTGCCCGCTCGGCTGGGGCGGCAACGGGAAGCTGACGATCCCGGTGGCGCTGGTGGACAAGCCGTTCGAGCAGCGCCGCGACATGCTGTGGGCCGACTTCTCCGGCGCGGGCGGGCACGCACTGATCGTCGGCGCGCCGCAGAGCGGCAAGTCGACGCTGATGAAGGACATCGCGGGCATGCTCGCGCTGACCCACACCCCGGCCGAGGTGCAGCTGTTCGTGCTGGACATGGGTGGTGGCGCGTTGGCGCCGATCGCCGGGCTGCCGCACACGTCCGGGTACGCCACCCGCCGTGACGCGCAGCGCTGCCGCCGGGTCGTCGCCGAGCTGACGACGTTGCTGGAGCAGCGCGAGGAGTTCTTCTCCGCCCAGGGGATCGAGTCGATCACGACGTTCCGCCAGCGGCGTTCGGAGTTCACCGAGAGCACCGACGGGCGCGAGTTCGGCGACGTGTTCCTGTTCGTGGACAACTGGACCACGATCCGGCAGGAGTACGAGCAGCTGGAGGAGCAGATCACCGGGCTGGCCGCGCGCGGGCTCGGGTTCGGCATCCACGTGATCGTCTCGCTCAACCAGTGGATCGGCGTCCGCGCGCAGCTGCGCGACGCGATCGGCACGCGCTTCGAGCTGCGTCTCGGCGACCCGATGGACTCCTCCATCGACCGCAAGGTCGCGGTGAACGTCCCGGCCGACCGCCCCGGCCGCGGCATCACGGCGGAGAAGCTCCATTTCCTGGCGGCGCTCCCCCGCATCGACGGCGACCAGCGCCCGGAGACGATCGGCGCGGGCGGCGTCGACCTCGTGCGGCGGATTTCGAACGCGTGGCAGGGACCGCGCGCGCCGAAGGTCCGGCTGCTGCCGCCGGAGGTGCCCCTCGACACGCTCCCCGCGGCCCCGTCCCGCCACGTCACCTTGGGCATCGCGGAATCGACGTTGCGCCCGGTGTACCTGGACTTCGCGGCGGACCCGCACTTCGTGGCCTTCGGCGACGTCGAGTCCGGCAAGAGTTCGTTGCTGCGTGCTCTGGCGCAGGGCATCACGTCGGCCTACACCCCGGACGAGGCGGCGATCATCGTCGCGGACTACCGCCGCGGCCTGCTCGGCGCGGTGCCGGAACCGCACCTGCTGGGCTACGCGGGCGCCGAGGGCAAGCTGACGGAGCTGATCACGGAGTGCGCGCAGGCGATGCGCAACCGCCTGCCGGGCCCGTCGGTGACGCCGGACCAGCTGCGCAACCGCTCGTGGTGGCGCGGGCCGGAGCTGTTCGTGCTGGTGGACGACTACGAGCTGGTGGCAACGGTGGGGCGGAACCCGTTGCAGCCGTTGCTGGAGTTCCTGCCGCAGGCGCGGGACATCGGGTTGCACTTGATCATCGTGCGCGGTTCGGGCGGCGCCGGACGGGCGTTGTTCGAGCCGGTGTTGCAGCGGCTGCGGGAGCTGGGCTCGCCCGGGTTGATCATGTCGGGCACGAAGGACGAGGGCGCGCTGCTGGCCGACGTCAAGCCGTCGCCGCAGCCGCCGGGCCGGGGCACGCTGGTGTCCCGGCGGCACGGGACCGGGCTCGTGCAGGTGGCGTGGACCAAACCGGCGGAGAGCTGATCACCGCGCGGGCGCGGTCATCTCCGTCGAGAAGCGGTAGTAGCAGACCGCCCGTTGCTTGCTGCTTCCGGTGAACGGAGTCAGGCGCTGCCGTGTGTTCCCCCATGCGCGGAACTCTAGTTACCGGTTTCCCGGGCGAGGACCGGCGGGCGCCGTCGGCGAGTTACCGACTTCGGTAGGTACCTGAGAACCTGCCACCGAATCTACTTTTGTCCTCGTCGCCCGGTTTCGGGGCCGACATCCGGATCACCTGGCCGAAGGGCATTTTCATGCGAATGTCGAGGGCTGTTGCCGTGGTGGGTGCTGCCGCCGCGGTGCTGGGCATGGTCTCAGCGGGGGTCGCGGACGCCCAGCAGGACATCATCGGCGGGAGCACCGTCTCCTCCGCGCCGTGGGGCGCCCAGATCTACTGGAACAACGTCACCACCTACGGCGGTTTCGAGTGCTCGGGGACGATCATCGCCCCGCAGTGGGTGCTCACCGCGCAGCACTGCCTGAACTCGCCGGGCATGCACGTCAAGGTCGGCAACGTGACGCTCCAGCAGGGCACGAACGCGAACGTCGACCAGCAGAAGGCCTCGCCCAACGGCGACATCGCGCTGCTGCACCTGACGACGGCGGTGAACACGACGTACATGAAGCTCGGCACCGGGAACCCGCCCACCGGGTCGACCAACCAGATCTACGGCTGGGGCCGCACCCAGGGCAGCAGCCCGCCGTCGAGCACCCTCAAGACCGCCAACGTGCGCGTGACGGGCCTCAGCTCGGACGCGTTCGGCGGCACCGCGATCGCCAGCCAGGGCGTCAACGGCTCGGCGTGGCACGGCGACTCGGGCGGCCCGCAGCTCTACAACGGCGCCCAGGTCGGGGTGTGCTCCACGGGTTCGAACTCCGGCTCGAACCCGCAGGGCACGCAGAACTACGCGAGCATCGCGTCGAGCCGCAGCTGGATCCGCAGCACCGCCGGCGTCTGACGCACCGGTAGTGCCGTGAGGGTCACCTTGAGGGACATAGAGTTCCTCAAGGTGGCCTTCACGGCTTAATCGTCCACAATGGACGCCCGCAGCGCCGCCTTGTCCGGCTTCCCGGACGGCGCGACGGGCACCGACGCGACCACGCTGAACCGCGCCGGCACCGCCGCCTCCCCCAGCTCCGCCGCCACCGCCTTGCGCACCGCGGCGAGATCCGGCTCGCGGCCCGGGACCGGCACCACGAACGCGTGCGCCGCCTCGCCGGTGAGCGCGTCCGGGACCGCCACGACGTACGCCTGGTCGACGTCCGGGTGCGCGGCGATCGCCCGCTCGATCGGGCCGGTGTAGTGCACGACCGCGTTGACGATCACGACGTCGCGCGCCCGGCCGGACAGGTGCAGGTACCCGGTGGCGTCCAGGGAACCGAGGTCCTGCGTGCGCACCCAGCCGTCGCGCAGCACCTCCGCGGTCGTGGCCGGGTCCCGCCAGTACCCGGCCAGTGCCGACGGCGTCCGCACCCAGACCTCGCCCTCCGCGCCGGGCGGCACCGGTGCTCCGGCCGGGTCCCGGACCTCGATTTCGACGGTGTCGCAAGCCTTTCCGACGGATCCGGCGCCCTCGCCGGCGCCGCAGATGGTCAGCATCCCGGTCTCCGTCTGACCGTACGCGTGGTGCATCGCGGGCCCGACCAGCTCCAGCGCCTCGGCCAGCTTGTGCGGCGGTACCGGCGAACCGGCCACGACCAGCGTCCGCAGGCCGCTCAGGTCGACGTCCTCGCCGCGCAGCACGTCCAGGACCTGGTGCAGCCGCGGCACGGTCATCAGCGCCGCGGTGATCCGCAGCCGCGAAAGCACCCACGGGAAGTCCGGCAGCTCCTCCGGGATCACCGCGGTCCCGCCGGCGAGCAGGCACACCCCCAGCTGCTCCACCATCACCGCGCTGCTGAGCGTCCCGAACAGCAGGAACCGCCCGAACCCGGCGCCGAGCCGTTCGTGGGCCGAGCCGGGGACCGGCGGCCGCCACACCCGGCCTTCGGTCAGCGCGCGGTAGCTGTAGGCGACGCCCTTCGGGACGCCGGTGCTGCCGCTGGTGAACACCACCGTCGCGATGTCCTCCGGCCGCCCGCACGGGACCGGCTCTTCGAACCGGGCCAGCAGCTCGGGCCCGACGCGCAGGATCGGCAGGCCGGCGACGGTGCCGAGCAGCTCCGGCGTCTCGGACGCCGCGTCGACGACCAGCGCGTCGAGGTCCGCCACGACGTGCCGCAGCTGCGGCACCGGCAGGCCGGGCCGCACCCCGACGACCCGGCAGCCCAGCACGTGCGCGGCGACGCTCGCGGCGAACCCCTCCGGCGTGACGGCGGTGGCGATGCCGACCCCGTCACCCGGCCCCAGCCCGGCCGCCCGCAGGCCCGCGGTGAACCGGCCGACCAGCTCCCGCAGCTCGCGGCGGGTCGTGACGCGCGGGCCGTGTTCGAACGCCGGAACCGCCGGGGCGCGCCCCAGCTCGTCCAGCAGTGCCTGGGGGTGGACCATCTCGACCGCCTCTCGCCCGGAGGGTCCGGGTCTACCGGGCAGATCTCAGAATTTCGGCAGAATCCCGCGGCCACGACCGGAGGTGACCAGCGGATTTCCCTTGTCTGCCAGGGCATATACCCTGGCGGAGACGGCGGTCGCGGGCACTGGAGCACGCCCCCGTGCGGAGGTGGGGCCGTCCCCGCCGGACCCCTGTGGGTATAAGTGCCGTCACCACGACCGGCAGTTGTGCCGTTTGACCACATCAAGCTTCTTCCTAGCGTGACTTTCACACCGCGCGGACCACCGCGCCAGGGGAATTTCGCTTCAGGAAGGAGGTGGCCCGTCGATGTCCAGTCCGGGATTCCAGGCAGATTCCGCTGCCATGACGCGCGCCGTCCAGGGTTTCGAGGAAACCGCGACGAACGCCAAGTCCACGATGGCCAGCTTGGAGTCCGAGCTGACCGAGGCCCTGCGCAACTACAAGGGTGACCAGGCCGTCGCGTTCTGGGACCTCCAGCGGCGGCTGCAGGAGAAGATGACCGCGGCGGTCAAGGAGCTCGACACCATGTCGCAGCTCGTGCACACCAGCCACGCGAACTACGGCCGCGGCGACGCCGACGTCCACCAGAGCTTCCAGGGGGTCGGTCACACCCTCGAGGGCTCGGGCGTGCTCCCCCGCCTCAACCCCTGACCCGAGAGGACGCCCCACCATGGCCGACGTCGTCGAAATCAACTTCGCCGCGCTGCAGCACAGCTCGGCATCCCTGGCCGCCAAGGCCAAGGCGCTCACGTCGCAGCTGGAGCAGCTGCACCAGAACCTGCAGCCGATCACCGCGACCTGGTACGCCTCCGGCAGCTCCGCCGGTGACGCGGCCCGCCAGGCCGAGACCCGGCTGCGCCAGGCCACCGCGGACATCGTCGCCATCATCGCGCAGTTCGGCGGCAAGGTCGGCGAGGCCCACGACCTCCAGCAGTCGCTGGAGAACCGCAACCAGGGACTGTTCGCGGGCTGATCCGCGCCCAGACGCCGGTCGGCCGGTGCGGGACCCCCCGCTCGCACCGGCCGACCGGCTTTCCCTCAGTTCTTGAGCTTTGCCTTCTGAAAGAGTGCGACCAGAGAGCCGGGACCCGATGCCAGACCAGTCGTACTACGTCCACCTGGAATCGCTGAAGGACTTCGTGCGGGAGCTGGAGACCCAGATCCACGCCATGTCCAAGCCGAACGACTTCCTGCTCACCCTCGGCGAGGAGCCGCTGCTGTTCGGCGAGTTCGGCGAGGCCGGGTCGCTGGCCGACGCCCACCGCGCCGCCGTCTCGGAGATGCAGGGCCTGCTCGACCAGGTCCGCAGCGCGATCGGGTTCGCGCAGGACGTCACCACCACGGTCGCCGACGGCTACCAGAACGCCGACGAGGCGGTCGCCGGGAACCTGCACAGCTCGGGCGCCGGCACCGGCCTGCTCGATCCGGTGCTCGGCCTGCTCGGCTCGGGTGACAGCGACGGGAGCCACCAGGGATGACGAACACCGCGCACACGAACTTCGCTGCGTACAGCCACCAGCAGCTGTACGCGATGCTTCAGGCGGGCGACCCGAACAGCGCGCGGCACGCCGCCGACAAATGGAAGTCCGCCGCGCTGCACCTGCACGAGCAGGCCCACAACCTCAACTCGGAGCTCACCGAGTTCAAGGACCAGTGGACCGGCGGCGCCGCCGACCAGTACCAGCACATGATCGTCGACCTCGCGAACGGCATCTCCAAGGTGGCGCAGACCGCCGAGGCGATGAACGTGATGCTCGACGACGCCGCCGACGCCCTGGTCAAGGCCAAGAAGGAGATGCCGCCGCCGGTGCCGGTGCCGGACGTCTCCCCCGCCGACGTCGCGCTCGCGGTGAACCCGCCGCTGCTGCCGCCGGACGCCTCACCCGCCGTCATGCAGGCCGCGGCGCAGCAGCGCCAGCAGGCCATCGCGAACGTCGAGGCGCAGCAGTCCGCGGCGAACGCGGCCGGATCGGCGCACGGCAAGGCGATCGTCGTGATGACCGAGCTGGCCGGCGAGTACACCACCGCCGAGGAGTCGATCCCGGCGTCGCCGAACGCCGTGCAGACGCCCACCGCGCCGCCGGCCGGGGGTGGCGCGGGCAGCGTGGGGTCGCCCGGTCTCGTCGGCAACGGCGGCACCGATCCCGGCGTCGTCGTCACCCCGGCCGACGGGCACCCGCTGCCCTCGACGGGCACCACGCAGCAGCCGGGGACCACCGTGCCGACGTCGAACCCGCTGTTCGGCGACATGTTCACCGCCGGGCTCGCCGCGGCTTCGGCCGCCGCGTTCGGCCGGTTCGGCTCGATCATGCCGAAGGTGCCGTCGTGGGCGTCGGGCAAGGATCCCAAGGACGGCAAGGAAGAAGCACCCGGCACGAAGCTCGGCGGCGGCGGGGCCGGCGTCGAAGGCGGTGCCGGGGGCGGCATCCCGATCGGCGGGGGTGACGCGCCGTCGCTCGGTGGCGCGGGCGGCATCCCCGGCGGTGCCGGGATCGGCGGCGGGGCCGACGGCCCGGCGGCGCACTCCGGCCTGGCCGGCGACGGCGGCGCGGGCACCGCGCTGAGCGGGCTCGCCGGCAGCGCGGCCGGTGCGGCGGGCGCGGCGGCGGCCAAGAGCGCGATGCCGATGATGCCCATGATGCCGATGGGCATGGGCGGTGGCGGCGACCTGGGGTCCGGGCGCCGGATCCCGGCGTGGCTGGTGGAGACGGAGAACGTCTGGGGCCAGTCGGCCCCGGTCGCGCCGCCGGTGATCGGCGAAGAGCCGGAAGCGTACTGAACCACTCTACGAACGGAGGCGGGCCGTGACGGCTGCCGGCTATCGCGTCGCCCCGGCCCGCCTCGACACGGTGGCCGGGGAGTTCGGCACCCGGGCGGACGCGCTTTCGTCGGCGCAGTCCGCGGTGGCGGGTGAGAAGGTCCCCGCCGCCGCGTTCGGCCAGGTCAGCGAGTCCGCGGCCGCGGCCAAGACGTTCGAGAAGACGATGACGGAGCTGGGTTCGAAGCTCGGCGAGCACGTCTCCCGGCTTCGGACCGTCCAAACCGGACTGACTGCCTCGGCCGCGGGCTACCGCCGGACCGATGCGCAGGTCGCCGCGATGTACCGGGCGCTCCTGCCCGAGGATCCCCTGCCTGCCGCCGGAAACCCCGCCGGGATCGGCGGTTCGGCCGACACCGGCGCGTGGGCCCAGGCGATCGAGCAGAACCGCGCGAAGGTCGCCGACGCCTTGACCGCCGAGCGCTCCCGGCTGGCTGCCTTGACCGACGCCGACGAGATCGCGCGGTCGCAGTCGCGGATCAAGCTGTACGAGGACATCCTCGCGAACAACCGGCAGATCCTGAAGTTCGACCCTGCGGGCAACGGCCGGATCGCCGAGCTGGTCGGGCACATCGAGCCGGGAACGCGGAACGTCGGGTTGTTCGTCCCCGGCGTCAACACGCAGATGTCGAATTTCGACGCCTACGCCGGCCTCGGGCGCAGCCTGGTGGCCGCGGACCCGACCGGGCGCACCGCGATGGTCGTCTGGGCCGACGGCGTCTTCCCGCAGAACCCGGTGGTGCAGGGGCCGGACGCGAGCTACGCGCAGACGATGGCGCCGGACCTCGAGAACTTCACCGACGACCTGCGCGGCGAGATCGCGAGCCACGCGGGCTCCGACGTCACGCTGACGGCGATCGGGCACAGCTACGGCGGCGCGACGGTCGGGCTGGCCGAGGCCCACGGTCTCGACGTCGACCGGGTGCTGCACGTCGAGTCGGCGGGCATGGGCCACGGCGTCTGGTCGCCGTCGGACCTGCCGGCGAGCCAGGCGGGCGTCCAGCGGTTCTCGATGACGGCGCCGCTCGACCCGATCGAGCTCGCGCAGGGCAATGCGTTTGGCCTCGAGTGGACCGGCATCGGCCACGGCGCGGACCCGGACACCTTCCCCGGCGTCACCGAGCTGGAGACCGGGCGGGACGCGTCGGGCACCGAACTGTGGGGGCTGTCCTCGCACAGTGACGTGCTGAAGCCGGGTTCGGAGTCGTGGACGAACATGTACCGGGTGATCACCGGCGGCCCCACCACGGCGAACGGCACCTTCCAGCCGAACGGCATCCTCGAGAACGGCGTCGAGTTCCTCAACGACGGGGGCGTGCTGCGATGACTTCGGCGGATCTGCACCGCTTGGCGGCCGAGCTGACGGACGTGATCGACAGCGTCGCGGCGGTGTTCGGCCCTTCGGCGGACCCGACGGTGAACGGCGAGCTGGACTGCGACCCCACCCGGCCCGGCAACCTCTTGTGCTGGCAGTACGGAGTCCGCCTCGAGCACCCGGGAGACCCGGAACGCCGCCTGGCCGAGGTCGTCGTCCCCACTTTGGCACAACGCGGCTGGCAAGCCCACGACCGCAGCACCCCGCGCGAGCTGATCGCCCGCTTCAGCCGCGACGGCGCCGACTTCACAGTCCACGTCGCGAGGGCAAGCCACGCGGTGGCGATCATCGGCTCCACCCGCCCCGTCCCCGCCTGACGCGCGCCGCCCCGCCAATCACGAGTGATGCCTCCCCAATCACACGTGATGCCCGCTCGATCACACGAGATGCCCGCTCGATCACACGAGATCGCTCTCTGATCACGCGAGTTCCGTCCCCAATCACGCGAGTTCCGCCTTCAGTCACGCCAGTTCCGGCGAACCGACCCTCCAGGTACGCGAACCGACCGTCCAGATACGCGAGTTCGCCGTTCCGGTACGCCGAACTCGCGTGATCAGAGACGTAACTCGCGTGATTGGAGGGGGATCTCGCGTGTCCGGAGGGGCATCACTCGTGATTGAGAGGGCATCACGGCGTGAAGCGGGACGGGCGCCAACCACGGCGCCGGGCCCGGCGGACCGCCGCCGCCGTCACTCCGGCGGCCGCCGCGAGAGCCACTCCGGCGAGGACGATCGTGCCCGCCGCGACGTCCGACGCCGGACGCGCGGGAGCCGCGGCCGGGACCACCGCGGGCGCCGAGCCCGGTGCGGGAACCGCGCCCGGGCCCGGGACGTCGGCAGGCAAGGTCGACGACACCGCCGCGTAGGCGTCCAGGACTCCCCAGCCCAGCCGCGGGTCGTGGCCGCCGGACGACGGGCGGTGCGCCGTGAGCGTGAGCCGCGTGACGACCTGGTCGCCGGTCAGGTCCGGGTGGTACGCGCGGACCAGCGCCGCGACGCCGGCGACGTACGCCGCCGCCAGTCCCGGGTCGGTCACCGGCCAGCGGTGCGCGACCGCGCCGCCCGCCCCCGCCGACGTGCTGACCAGTTCCGCGCCCGGCGCGGCGACGCCGAGGTAGTCCCCGGCCTCCGTCTGCACCGGCTCGCCCGCCGGGTTCACCGACCCGACGGACAGCACCCCGGACGTCGCCGTCGGGTACGTCCGAGCGCCCTGCTGGGTCGCCGACGCCGCCGACACCACGACCGCGCCTTCCGACCGCGCCCGCGCGACCGCGCCGGACAGCGCCGGGCTGTCGAACCCCGCGGGCACCGCGATCAGGACGACGCCCGCGTGCCGGTCCAGCGCCGTGTCGATCGCCCCGGCCAGCGCGCCCGGGTCGCCGGTGCCGCCGTCGGACGCCGACGAGCCCGAACCCTCGATGTACCGGATCGGCAGCAGGTGGGCGCCGGGCGCGACGCCGGCGAACGTCGTCGACGCGTCCGGCTGCGCGCCGACGATGCCGGCCGCGATCGTGCCGCGGCCGTCGCAGTCCGCGCGTTCGGTGCCCGCGCCGCCTTCGAGCTGCCCGGGCGCGAACTGCGTGTTCTGCCCGTCGACGCCGGTGCCGATGACGGCGACCAGCTGGCCCTCGCCCCGGGTCAGCGGCCAGAGCCGCGCCGGGTCGACCAGCCGCTGCCCCCACGGGACTTCGCCGGTGTAGGTGCCGGACGGGTTCGCGCACTGCCCCTGCGGAGCCGCGACGGCGGACGCGGGCAAGCCGAGCGTCACGAGACCCGCGACCGCGAGCACCGCCGGTATCCGCACCCGAGCCCCCCAAAAAGAAAGACGGTGGCGGAAAACAACTTCCGCCACCGCCAGTCTACCCGTGAAGCACCGTTCAGCGAAGGTCCATGCCCAGATCCAACGCGGGCGAAGAGTGCGTCAACCCGCCGACGGACAGATAGTCCACACCGGACTCGGCGTACGCCCTACCACGGTCGAGGGTGAGCCCACCAGAGGATTCCAGCCGCGTCTTCGGCGAGACTTCGTCGCGGCGCGCGACCGCCTGACGGCACTCCTCCGGCGTGAAGTTGTCCAGCAGCACCTCGTCCGCCGACGCCGCCAGCGCCTCTTCCAGCTGGGAAAGGGTGTCGACCTCCACCTCGCACGCCAGCTCCGGCGCGTACGCGCGGGCCGCGGCCAGCGCCGCGGTCACCGAACCCGCGGCGACGACGTGGTTGTCCTTGATCAGCACCGCGTCGCCCAGCCCGAGCCGGTGGTTCACGCCGCCGCCGCACCGGACGGCGTACTTCTGCAGCAGCCGCAGCCCCGGCAACGTCTTGCGGGAGTCGCGGATCGCGCAGCCGGTACCGTCCACTTCGGACACCCAGGCGGCGGTCGCGGTGGCGACGCCGGAAAGGTGGCAGAGCAGGTTCAGCGCCGTGCGCTCGGCCGTCAGCAGCCCGCGCACCGGCCCGCGCAGCACCAGCGCGGGCTCCCCCGCGACCAGGCGCTCACCGTCTTCGCGCCCGGCGAGGACTTCGTACCCGGAGCCCAGCACCCGGTCGAACACCGCCAGCGCGACCGGCAGCCCGGCGACGACGCCGTCGACACGCGGGGTCAGTTCCGCGACGGCGATCGCGTCCACGGGCACCGTCGACGCGGTCGTCGCGTCCGGCCCGTACCGCAGGTCCTCACCCAACGCCGTGGTGACGACGCGGGTGACGTCCTCGACGTCGAGGCCGGAAGCGGCGATCAGGCGAAGGGCCGGTTCGGAGATCGGGAACGTCATGCCACGCCCTCCAGGGGGATCGGGTCGGCCAGCACCGGCTGACCGGACGGGCTGAGCCGGATGTGCTGGCTGCGCCGCCAGCTTTCGTCGCGCCCCGGGAAGTCGCTCCGCACGTGGCAGCCGCGCGACTCGGTGCGCCGGACGGCCGCGGCGAGCAACGCCTGCGCGACCACGGTGAGGGCCGCGTCTTCGACGGCCGCATGTGTCCACAAGGGACTGTCCTGAGTCGACAGATCGAGCACGGAAACCGCCGCCGCCAGTCCGTCGGCGTCCCGGCCGATCGCCGCGTACCGGCTCATCACGCGCTGCAGCGAATCCCGCGAAGCGGCCGGTGCGGTCGTCCACGACGGCAGCCGTCCCCGCGCCGGATCGGCCAGCAGCCCGGCCGCGAGGTCCGCCGCGACAGCCTCGGCGACGCGCTGCCCGACGACCAGACCCTCGAGCAAGCTGTTGGACGCCAAGCGGTTCGCGCCGTGCAGCCCGGTCCGCGCGACCTCGCCCGCGGCGTACAGCCCCGGCACCGACGAGCGTCCGTCCACAGTGGTCACCACACCGCCGCACGAGAAGTGCGCCGCCGGCGTCACCGGGATCGGGTCCACGGCCGGGTCGAGGCCGAGCGCCCCGCACGCCGCGAACACCGTCGGGAACCGCGCCGCGAACCCCGGGACGCCGGTCGCGTCGAGGAAGACGTGGTCGTCGACGCCGCCCGGCGCGGTCGCCATCCGGCGCGTGATGGCCGCGGCGACGACGTCGCGGGGAGCCAGGTCGCCGAGCGGGTGCACGCCCGCCATGACCGGCGCGCCGGCGGCGTCGACGAGTGTCGCGCCTTCGCCGCGCACGGCCTCGGTGACCAACGGGCAGCGGCCCCGCGCACCCGGGGTGTACAGGACGGTCGGGTGGAACTGGACGAATTCGACGTCCGCCACCGTGGCCCCGGCCCGCAGCGCGAGCGCGAGGCCGTCGCCGGTAGCCATTTCCGGGTTCGAGGTCGCCTGGTAGAGCTGCCCGAGCCCGCCGCTGGCCAGCAGCACGGCCGGCGCCCGGACCACGCCGGGCACGCCGTTGCGGTCGAGCACGGTGATGCCCGCGACCCGCCCGCCCGGCGTGCGCAGCGCGTCGACGGCGATGTGGTGCTCCAGCACCGGCACCCGCGCGTGCCCGGCCTGCGCGACCAGGGCCCGCTCGACTTCGGCGCCGGTGGCGTCCCCACCGGCGTGGATGACGCGGAACGCGCTGTGCCCGCCCTCGCGGGCCCGCGCCAGCAGGCCGTCGCCGGCGCTGTCGAACTTCGCGCCGTCCGCGCGTAGCCGGGCAACGGCCGCCGGGCCGCCGTCGAGGATCGACCGGGCTGCGGCCTCGTCGACCAGCCCGGCGCCCGCGGTGAAGGTGTCCTCCGCGTGCTTCGCGACCGAGTCGTCGAGGTCGTGCTGGTCTTCCAGGACCACAGCGACGCCGCCTTGGGCCCAGCGCGTGTTGCCGTCCTCGACCGCCGCCTTGGTGACGACCAGGACGTGCAGCCCGAGGGCCTGCGCACGCAACGCGGCGGTCAGTCCCGCGACGCCACTGCCGACCACGACGAGGTCCGCGCGAGCTTCCCAGACCGGGGTTTTCGCCTGTGAATCATTAACCGGGGTGGTCATTCGCCGCCGCCGGGCTGCCCGATCTCGATCATCCGCTGCACCGAGGCCCGCGCCTTCGCGGCCGTTTCGAGGTCGACGTGGACTTCGTCCAGGCCGTCACGCAGGCATCGCAGCAGGGCCGCCGGCGTGATCATCTTCATGTACCGGCAGGACGCGCGGTCGTTCACCGCGCGGAAGTCGATGCCCGGCGCGGCCTTGCGGAGCTGGTGGATCATGCCGATCTCGGTGGCCACCAGCACCGACTTCGCGCGGGTGTCGCGGGCCTCGTGGACCATGTCGCCGGTCGAGAGGATCTTGACCCGCTCCGGCGCCACCGCGCCCTCGCCCGCCAGGAAGAGCGCCGACGTCGCGCAGCCGCACTCGGGGTGGATGAACAGGTCGGCGTCCGGGTTCTCCGCCGCGCGGGCGGCCAGCTCGGCACCGTTGATCCCCGCGTGGACGTGGCACTCCCCGGCCCAGATGTGGATGTTCTCCCGGCCGGTCACGCGCTTGACGTGCGCACCGAGGAACTGGTCCGGCAGAAAGAGAACCTCCTGGTCAGCGGGGATGGAAGCGACGACGTCGACGGCGTTCGAGGACGTGCAGCAGATGTCCGTTTCGGCCTTCACCTCGGCCGTGGTGTTGACGTAGGAGACGACCACCGCACCCGGGTGCTCGGCCTTCCAGGCACGCAGCTCGGCGCCGGTGATGGAGTCGGCGAGCGAGCAGCCGGCCCGCGCGTCCGGGATCAGGACGGTCTTCTCCGGGGACAGGATCTTCGCGGTCTCGGCCATGAAGTGCACGCCGCAGAAGACGATGGTGGACGCGTCGCTGCTCGCCGCGATGCGGCTGAGCGCGAGCGAGTCGCCGGTGTGGTCGGCGATGTCCTGGATCTCCGGGACCTGGTAGTTGTGCGCGAGCAGGACCGCGTCGCGCTGCTTCGCCAGGCGCCGCACCTCCTCCGCCCAGGCCGCGTTCGCCTCGACCCCGCCGAACGGGGTGAGACCTTCCGGAACCAACGTGGTGGTCATCGGGCCCTCCTGGACCTCTCTCCGGTTTTCGCCTTACAATCGAAAACCGTGCGAAGTCATCTTAACACCCTGGCCCCCCTGGCCCACGAGGTTTTGGGAGCGGTCCTTCAAGTGCGCTCGGACACACTGCGGGTGCTGCTGTGGCGCCGCGCGCTCGACCCGCACCTCGGCCGCTGGTCGCTGCCGGGTGGGCGGCTGCGGCCCGACGAGGACGTCGAGACGTCGGTCCGGCGCCAGCTCAAGGAGAAGGTCGACGTGCGGCAGATCGAGCACGTCGAGCAGCTGGCGGTGTTCAGCGACCCGCACCGGGTCCCCGGCCCGCGGGTGGTGGCGACGGCGTTCCTCGCGCTGGTGCCGTCGGACGTCGACCCCGAGGTGCCCGAGGACACCGAATGGCACGACGTCGCGAAGCTGCCGCGGACGGCGTTCGACCACGAGGCGATCGTGCTGCGCGCCCGCGACCGGCTGCGGTCGAAGCTCTCCTACACCAACCTCGGGTTCGCGCTGGCGCCCGACGAGTTCACGATTTCCGCGCTGCGCGGCCTGTATTCGGCGGCGCTGGGCTACCGCGTCTCGGCGACCAACCTGCAGCGCGTGCTGTCGCGGCGCGGCTTGCTGGTTCCCACTGGTCACACGGCCGCGCCGGGTCGCTCCGGTGGCCGGCCGGCGGCGCTCTTCTCGTTCGCGGGCAAGGGCATGCAGATCACCGATCCGTTCGCGGTGTTCAAGCCGCCGAACCGGTGACCATCCTGCGGCGAAGGCGTTCTCCCCTTACGGTTGACGCGTGACCGAGCCGGAATCGGATAGTGACGCGACGACGACCTTGCTGCCGTTGTTCCCGTTGCAGACGGTTCTGCTCCCCGGGACCAAGCTGCCGCTGCACATCTTCGAACCGCGCTACCGGCAGCTGACGGCGGATCTCGTCAGCGGCACGGTGCCGGGGCGCGAGTTCGGCGTGGTGGCCCTGCGGTCGTCGCTGACCCGCGAGGTGCGTGGTCTGGACCAGCTGTACGAGATCGGCTGCAGCACGGTGCTGCGCGAGGCGAAGCGCCTGCCGGACGGCCGGTTCGACGTCGTGACGCAGGCCCAGCGCCGCTTCCGCCTGACCGACCTCGACTGCGTTTCGGCGCCCTACCTGATCGCGTCGGTCGAGTGGGTCGACGACGACCCGGTGTCGCCGTCCGGTGACATGGCCGAGCGCCTGGCGGTGGTCGCCCGCACGGCCCACCGCCGCTACTGCGAAACGGCGTGGCGCAGCGACGACTGGAACACCCCCGACGCCGACACCGACCTCGCCGAGCTGGCCTACCAGCTGGCCGCGGACTGCCTGCTGCCCCTGGACGACCGCCAGCGGCTGCTGGAGGAACGCCACCCCCTGCGCAGGCTGCGCATCGCGTGCCGCCTGCTAACGCGCGAGGCCGGGTTCCTCGACACGTTGGGCGCGGTGCCGCTCCCGCCGGGCGAGCTCACCGACCTCGGCAAGCCGGCCAGCCTGAACTGAGTCAGTCCTCGCTGCCGTTGCCGTTGCCGAACTTGCTCCAGACCTTGCCCGCCGTGCTGGAAACCGCCTCGCCGACGTCGCTGAACACCTTCGTCAGCGGATCCGTCGACGCGCTCCACGAGTCCTTGTACGACTTCGCCGCCGACTTCAGGTCGTCCTTCCAGTCGGACGTCGGCGCGTCGTCTTCGCGGCGCGGGTAGTCGCCCGCCAGGATCGCGCGGTACTCCTCCGACGCCGCCCACTTCTGCAGCTGCGCCGCGCGCACGACCGCGAACGGGTGCGTCTCCGTCTCGACGAAGCGCAGCTTGAGGAAGCTGTCGCGGATGTCGTCGACGGACTCGTACTCGCTCGCCTGCTGCAGGAACGACGGGATGTCGATGCGCGCCGGGTCGACGCCGCCCGCGACCTGGATCTGCGCGCGCAGCGCCGCCGTCGGGTCCTGGCCGCACAGCAGCCCGGCGCGGTCGCACGACAGCTCGGCCTTGCGGTACCACTCGCGCAGCGCCGCGATGATCGCCCGGATGCCGAGCGCGCTGACCGGCGTCCACGACAGCGACATCTGCAGCCCGATCAGGCGCACCATGATCGTGCGGTAGACGGTGTGCCCGGACAGCACGTGCCCCATCTCGTGCCCGAGCGCGAACCGCAGCGACTCGTGGCTCATCAGGTCGACGAGCCCGGTGCTGACCCGGATGAACGGCTCGTCCATCCCGACGGCCGACGCCTGGATGCGCGGGTCCTGGTGGACGAACACGTTCGGCACGGCGGGCAGGTCGAGCGTCTCGGCGCACTCGTGGCGCAGCCGGTCGATCTCCGGGTACTGCTTCGGCCCGACGCGGATCGACGACGCGAGCGCCATCAGCCGCTCGCCGCGCTCGTTGTAGAACCCCGAGACGGCCTTGACGACCTGCGCGAACCCGGGCACCGCACGCAGCGTCGCGAGCGCGCCGCGGTCCACCGGGTGCTCGTAGGCACGCGGGCTGATCCCCGGGAAACGGACGGCATTGTGCCGCGAAACCTCGATGTCTTCGGTCACTGATCCCCCTGTGGTCGAGGCGCCAGCCTAGGGGATGTGCTCAACCAGCGACAGTGCTCAACCAGGGACAGGCTCAGCCGAGGCGGCGGCCCAGGTCGTCTCGGCCGTTCCAGGTGGCGAGCAGGCTGTAGGCGACCGTCACGCCGAAGGGGCCGGTGAGCAGGATCCACCCCGATTCCAGGCGCGGCGCCAGTTCGATCACCGAGCCGAGCGCGGGCGCGCTGCCGATGGCGTAGTGGCTGTTCGCCCAGCCGACGCCGAGCAGCATGGCCAGCGTGCTCGCGAGGGCGACGCCGAGCACCGCGGCGAGGAACACGACCGGCCCGCGGCGCTCGCGCAGCAGCCAGACGGCGACGCCGACCACGATCCCCAGGCCGAGCGTCATGAGCCCGAAGACGGCGAGGTCGTCGAAGCGGTGCCAGCTCTCCAGTTCGAGGGGGCCCTGGGTGCCGTCGGAGGCGATGATCCGGACACGCTCTGGCGGCGCGAGGCGGGACCACGCGAAGGCGAGCGGAAAGCTCAGCAGGCTGAGGACGCCGAGCACGCTCACGGCGGGCAGCAGGTCGGCCTTGACGACCACCCGGGGCCGCCGCTCCCGGAACAGCACGGGCACGGACCACGGACCGGCCACGGCCGACGGCCGGTGCGCGGGCCCCGACGACTCACTCACCCGGACTCCCTCCTGCTGCGTGCGACTGAGGGTAACCGGTCGGTGCGACGCGGGCGCGAGTCCCAGCCCCAAACACGCGAGTCCCGGCCCCAAACACGCGGGTTCCGGTCCCGATCTCGCGAGTTCCGGGCCCGAACACGCGAGTTCCGGGCCCGAACACGCGAGGCTCGATCCCGATCACGCGAGGCTCGCCGCCGTCAGCCGCTCGCGGTGTCGCCGTGCCGGCTGCACTTCGCCGTCCAGCCGAGCGGGCTCACCTGGACCACCAGCCGCCGCGCGCAGAACGTGCAGTAGCGCGGCGGCTCGAGCGCCGTCCTCGGGTTGTGGCACGCCGGGTGATCCGCCCCACCCGGCGACTCCTGTCCACAGTGGACACAAAAGGCCGGAGCGTCAGAGGCTGTCACTGAGGGCCTTGATCGGCATCTTGAGCTCGTCCAGCATCTCCAGGTCCGCCGACGCCGGGCGCCCCAGGTTCGTCAGGTAGTTGCCGACGATGATCGCGTTGATGCCGCCGAGCATGCCCTGCTCCGCGCCGAGGTCGCCGAGCGTCAGCTCGCGGCCGCCCGCGAAGCGCAGCATCGTGCGCGGCATCGCGAGCCGGAACGCGGCCACCGTCCGCAGGGCAGCGCGGCCTTCGACGATCTCGTAGTGCTCGTACGGCGTCCCGGGCTGCGGGATGAGGAAGTTCATCGGCACCTCGTGCGGGCTCAGCTCGGCCAGCTGCACCGCGAACTCCGCGCGCTGCTCGACCGTCTCCCCCATGCCGATGATGCCGCCGCAGCAGACCTCCATGCCGGCCTCGGCGACCATCCGCAGCGTGTCCCAGCGCTCTTCCCACGTGTGCGTCGTGACGACCGACGGGAAGTGCGAGCGCGCTGTCTCGAGATTGTGGTTGTAGCGGTGCACGCCCATCTCGACGAGTTCGTCGACCTGCTCCTGCGTCAGCATGCCGAGCGAGCAGGCGATCTGGATGTCGTTGCCGTCCTCCCGGATGGCCTTCACGCCCTCGCGGACCTGCGAGAGCAGCCGCTGGTCCGGACCGCGGACGGCGGCGACGATGCAGAACTCCGTCGCGCCGGTCTCGGCGGTCTGCCGCGCGGCCTTGACCAGGTTCGGGATGTCGAGCCACGCCGAGCGCACCGGCGTCGGGAAGCGGCCGGACTGGGAGCAGAAGTGGCAGTCTTCCGGGCAGCCGCCGGTCTTGAGGCTGATGATGCCCTCGACCTCGACCTCGGGCCCGCACCAGCGCATCCGGACGTCGTGCGCGAGGGCGAGCAGGTCGGGCAGCCGGTCGTCGGGCAGCCGCAGGACCTCGAGGACTTCGGCTTCGCCCAGGCCGACGCCGTTTTCGAGGACGTGCTCGCGCGCGTAGGCGAGGACATCGGTGTCCGGGACTGCGGTCACGGCGTCTCCTTGGTGGTGGTGGAAGCGTCCCTCATCGTGCACGAAGGCACCCCGGGACGACAGCGACGCAGGTCACTTCCCGGCGGAAGCGCAGCCCGCGAAGAGCTCGGGGTCGAACTCGCCGCCGAACCACGGCGAGAGCCCGGCCCGCGCGGCCGACAGGAACTCTTCGGGCGACGCCTCGCCGAGCCCGGCCGGCAGCGCGCCGAGCAGCGGCGCCCCGGCCGCGACCGGCAGGTCTTCGATGTTCGACAGCGCCGCGAGGTCCGGTTCGGCGGGCCACGAGCCGATGATGACGCCGGCGACGGTCAGGCCGCGCTTGGTGGCGACCTCGGCGGTGAGGGCGGTGGCGTTGAGCGTCCCGAGCCCGGCCTCGGCGACGATGAGCACGAGCGAGCCGAGCGACCAGGCGACGTCGGCGAGGCTGGAGCCGGTCTTGTCGAAGCGCACCAGCAAGCCGCCGGCGCCCTCGACGAGGGTGAGATCGTGCTCGGTGTCGAGGTCCGAGGCGGCCCGCGCGATCTCCCCGGGATCCAGCGCGGGAAGGCCACTGCGCCGCGCGGCGGCTTCGGGCGAGAGGGGGTCGGGGTAGCGCCGCAGCTCGCGGGTGGTGACGTCGCGACCCGCCAGGCGCCGGACGTCGGCGAGGTCCCCGGGCTCATCGGGCCCCACCCCGGTCTGCGCGGGTTTCAGGACGGCAACGCGCTGCCCGGCAGCCACCGCCAGAGCGGCGATGGCCGCCGTGGTGATCGTCTTGCCGACCCCGGTCCCGGTCCCCGTCATCACCAGCATGGTCACGGACCATCAACTTAGTGACTGCGGTGAAGGGGGCGCACCGCGGGCACCGGATGACTGGGGGTAGCTGGGGAAGGTTCCCTGGTCGACGGCGGGTTCCGGGCCGCGGGTGGTGGACCGCGCCCGGAGTGCGGGCCCGGGCGACGAATCTCCGACCGGGCCGCGCGTGGACGGGTGCAGGCCCCGCCGGCAGCGCACGCGCCAAGCCAAGCCGCACTCGCGCTGCGCCAGCCGACGCTGGCCGCGCCGAGCCGGGCCGCGCCCGAACCGAGCCCGGCCACCCCACCCTCAAGCCCCCGGCACCACCACCGTCGCCCCGGCCGGGCGGAACGTGTGCTCCGCCGGGTCGAACAGGTACACCTGCGCCGTCCCCACCGCGAAGTACATCGCGGTCAGCTGCAGCTTCCCGCCCGACTCCGCCGCCGCCACCGACGGATACTCGCGCAGGTGCTCCAGCTGCTGGAGGACGTTGTGCAGCGCGAGCCGATCGCCGGCCGCGTCCGGGACCGAGCCGTCCAGGGTCGCCGAGCCGGTGCGGTGGGCGCTCGGCTCCGCGTGCCGGAGCCAGACCGCCAACGGACCCGGTGGCGGTCCCTCGGCCAACGCCGCCATCGCGCCGCAGCCCGAATGGCCGCACACCACGATCTCCTCGACGCCCAGCACCCCCACCGCGTACTCGATCGACGCGTTCATCGACGGGTCGGCCTGCCCCGGCGGCACCAGGTTGCCGATGTTGCGGATGGTGAACAGGTCGCCGGGGCCGCTCGTCGTGATCAGGTTCGGCACGATCCGGGAGTCGCCGCAGGTGATGAACAGCGTGCGGGGGCGCTGGCCGTCCGCGAGGCCGGACAGCGTGTCGCGCAGCAGCGGGGCCGCGCGGCGGTGGAACTCGGTCGCGCCGCGGCGGGTCTGCTGGGCCGGGATGCCTTCCACCGCCTGCCATTCCGACCACGGTGCGAGCCACCGCGGCACCGCCCGGCTGGCGGCCAGCCGGGACCGCGTCGGACGGCCCGCCTTGCCCTCGCCGAACCACGGGTGGCCGACCTCGTCGACGTCCACCGTGCCGCCGGCGCGTTCGTGCGCCTGCTGCCACGTGGTGAGGCTTTCGAACGCCGCGTGGTCGAGGTAGTCGACGACCAGCTCCAGCCGCACCGGCACGCCGGCCGGGACGGCGCCGAGCACCTTCGACAGCCGCGGCACCGACAGGAACGTCAGGACGCCTTCGACGACCACGCGCCTGCTCTCGCCTTCGCTTTCGACGTGGATGCCCGACCACAGCGTGCGGCGCAGCATCAGCACGAGCGCGAGCCCGATCCCGGCGAGGACGCCGGTGAGCAGGTCGACCACGACGACGCCGCCGAGCGTGACCAGGTAGACCGGCAGATCGCCGTGCTTGAGCACCGTTCTCAGGTGCTCGGGGTTGACGAGCTTCGCGCCGACGTGGACGAGCAGGCCGGCCAGCGCCGCCAGGGGGATGTTCTGGATCAGCCCGGCGAGCAGGACGACGAACACGAGCACCCAGACGCCGTGCAACACCGCCGATGCCCGCGTCTTCGCGCCCGCGGCGACGTTGGTCGAGCTGCGGACGATGACGCCGGTGACCGGCAGCCCGCCGAGCGCACCGGAGACCATGTTGGCCGCGCCCTGGCCGACCAGTTCGCGGTCCAGGTTGGCGCGCGGGCCGGTGTGGAGGCGGTCGACCGCGACCGCCGAGAGCAGGCTCTCCACGCCGGCGATCAGGGCGATGGTGACGACGGCGAGCGCGAACCCGCCCCAGCTGCCCGGCAGTTGCGGGACGAGGTGGACGTTCAGCAGGTCACCGGGCAGTTCGACGCGGGGCAGCGTCATCCCGGCGAGCACCGAGACCAGCGTCGCGGTGGCGATCGCGGCCAGCGGCCCCGGCACCTTGCGGACGGCGGCCGGGAGCTTCGGCCAGAGCAGCAGGAGCGCGATGGTGAGCAGGCCGATCACGGCGGCGGAGTCGTGGTGGGCGACGATCTGGCCGGGCAGCTCGGCGATGTTCTCGAGCGCGGAGCTCTGGGCCTTGCCACCGAGGATGACGTGCAGCTGGCCGAGCACGATCGTGACGCCGATGCCGGCCAGCATGCCGTGCACGATGGCCGGCGAGATGGCGAGCGCGGCGCGGGCGATCCGGCTCAGCCCCAGCAGGATCTGCAGCACGCCGGCGGCGACGGTGATCGCGCAGGTGACGGCCCACCCGAACGTCTGGATGGTTTCGGCCATGACGACGGTCAGGCCGGCGGCGGGCCCGCTGACTTGCAGCGCGGACCCGCCGAGGGCACCGGCGACGACACCGCCGACGACGGCGGCGACGAGCCCGGCGGCGACCGGCGCGCCCGAAGCGAGGGCGATGCCGAGGGACAGGGGGACAGCGACGAGGAAGACGACCAGTGAGGCCGGCAGGTCGTGGCGGAGCACGGCGAGGGGTCTCATGATCACCATGCAACCGGAAATCGTGTGAAATGTCCGCTATGTGCCACCCGTTCGAGTGAACAACTCGCCATATTTAGCTTGTACGTCACAAACCAGACAGAACGTTCACGCGCCGTTAACAGCCATGAGGGGCCCCATCATGGCCTCAAGCGCCGTGAAGGGGCCCCTCGTGGCTTTTCAGTGCTCCAGCGCACCCGCCGGGACGAACCCGCGCACCGCATCGTCCAAAAGGGACACCTGCGCGGCGCCGACGTCGAAGTACATCCCGGTCAGCCGGAGCCCGCCCAGCGCCAGCGCCGCCGCGACCACCGGGTAGCCGCGCAGGGTTTCCAGCTGCTGCACCACGTTCTGCAGCGCGAGCTGATCCGCTTCGACGCCGGGCCGTTCGCCGCCGAGCAGCAGCGGTGCCTCACGACCGCGTCGCCGCAGCGTCGCCTCGCCGTGGCGCAGCCAGCTGCCGAGCTGCACGAGCCCGTCCGGCGCCTGCCCGAGCAGCGCCTTCATCGCGCCGCACCCGGAATGCCCGCACACCACGATCTCGGCGACCCCGAGCACCCCGACGGCGTACTCGATCGCCGCGCCGACCGACGAGTCGTCGCCGTCCGCGGGCGGGACCAGGTTGCCGATGTTCCGCACCGTGAACAGGTCGCCCGGCCCGCTCGTGGTGATGAGGTTCGGCACGATCCGCGCGTCGCCGCAGGTGATGAACAGCGTGTGCGGCTGCTGGCCGTTCGCCAGGTCGCTCCACGTGTCGCGCAGCAGCGGCGCCGTGCGGCGCTGGAACTCCGAAGCACCGCGGCACAGCAGGGAACTGGCCGTGCGCTGGGCCGGCAGGACGACGTGTTCCGCCTGCCAATCCGACCACGGCGCGAGCCACCGCGGCACGACGCGCGCGGCGACGCTGCGGCGCACGGTCGGCGCGCCCGCGGTGCCGCGCTCGAACCACGGGTGCCCGATCTCGTCCACCGTCACCGGCCCGGCGTGCGCCCGCTGCCAGCCGCGCAGGCAGTCGAACGCGGCGTGGTCGAGGTAGTCGACGAGCAGCTCCAGCGTGACTTCGGCGTGCGGCGGCACCTCGGCGAGCACCCGGGTCAGCCGCGGCACGGACAGGAACGTCAGCGCGCCTTCGATGACGACGCGGTGGCGGTCACCGTCCCTCTCGACGTGGATGCCGGAGAAGATCATCCGCCGCAGCATCATCGCGAGCGCCAGCAGGATTCCCGCCGCGACGCCGGTCAGCAGGTTGACGGCCACCGCGCCGGCGAGCGTGACGACGCAGACGGGCAGGTCGCCGTGGCGCCGGACCTCCTTGAGCCCGTTGAGGTTCACCAGCTTCGCGCCGACGTGGACCAGCAGCGCGGCGAGCGCCGCGAGGGAGATCAGCCGCAGGAGGCCGGTGCACAGCAGGCACGCGGCGAGGATCCAGGCGCAGTGCAGGATCGCCGACGCACGCGTGCGCGCCCCCGCCTCGTAGTTGGTCATGCTGCGCACGATGACGCCGGTGACCGGGAACCCGCCGAGCGCGCCGGCGGCGACGTTCGCCGCGCCCTGCCCGATCAGCTCACGGTCGAGATCGGTGCGCGGGCCGCCGCGCAGCTTGTCCACCGACACCGCCGACAGCAGGCTCTCCAGCCCCGCGATCAGCGCGATGGTGAGGGCGGCGAGCGCGAACCCGCCCCAACCGCCGTCCGGCAGCCGCGGCACGACGTGCAGCGCGGGCAGCCCGGCCGGGAGGTCGACGCGCGGCAGGGTCATGCCGGTCGCGACGGACAGGCCCGTGGCCAGCGCGACCGCGGCCAGCGGCGCCGGCACGCGGCGGACGGCCTTCGGCAGCCGCGGCCACGCCAGCAGCACCGCGAGCGTGACGACGCCGACGAGCACGGCCTGGTCGTGGTGGCCGGCGATCTGCCCGGGCAGCGCCCGGATGTTGGCCAGCGCCGAGCCCTGCGCCGAACCGCCGAGGACGACGTGCAGCTGGCCGAGCACGAGCGTGACGCCGATGCCGGCGAGCAGGCCGTGCACGATGGCCGGGGACACGGCGAGCGCGGCGCGGGCGAGACGCGTCAGGCCGAAAAGGATCTGAAGCAGGCCCGCGGCGACGGTGATCGCGCAGGTGACGGGCCAGCCGTGGGTGGCGATCGTGTCGGCCAGCACCACGGTGAGGGCGGCGGACGGGCCGCTGACCTGCAGCGGCGATCCGCCGAAGACGCTCGCGACCAGCCCGCCGACGACGGCGGAGATCAGGCCCGAGAGCAGCGGCGCCCCGGCGGCGAAGGCCACGCCGAGGGACAGGGGGACGGCGACGAGGAAGACGACCAGCGACGCGAGGACGTCGTGTTTGAGGTTCTTGAGGGACGGCGGTCCGGTGTCGTGTTCACCGCGAACGATCTCGATCATGGTCGCAGGATCGCCGAAACCCCGCGAAAAGTCCGCTACGCAAGCATTTCTCGCGTTTGTTCCGTTCGGACCGATTCGGTTTTCCGGATCTTTCCGGCGAAAAACCGCCCGGGATCCTCCGCCGATCGCGTGGCACCGAGCGCGGACCGGCACGGAACGCGACGATGAGGGACCTTCGGGTCTCGCTGTGCGCGTGATCACACCCGATGTGCTGAATTCACGCCTTTTCCGCCACGGCCAGCATCGCGCCGGTGATCACAGCCAGGTCGTCGTCGGTCGAGACGTACGGCGGCATCGCGTAGACGAGGTCCCGGAACGGCCGCAGCCAGGCGCCCTGCCCGGTGGCGACGTCGGTGGCCACCGCCATGTCCACCGGGTGGTCGAGCTGCAGCACGCCGATCCCGCCGAGCACCCGGACGTCGACGACCGAACCGAGGTCGCGCGCCGACGCCAGCCCGTCGAGCAGGCCCTTCTCCACGCGGCTGACGTCCTGGCGCCACGCGCCGCCGGCGAGGAGGCCCAGCGACGCGTTCGCGACCGCCGAGGCCAGCGGGTTGCCCATGAACGTCGGCCCGTGCGCGAGGACCGGCAGCGCGCCGCGGGAGATTCCCGCCGCCACCTGCGGGGTGCAGAGCGCCGCCGCCATGCTCAGGTAGCCGCCGGTCAGCGCCTTGCCGAGGCAGAGCACGTCCGGCGTCACACCCGCGTGCTCGGCCGCGAAGAACGCGCCGGTGCGGCCGAAGCCGGTCGCGATCTCGTCGAAGATCAGCAGCACGTCGTGCGCCTCGGTCAGCTCGCGCAGCGCGCGCAGGTAGGCGGGGTGGTGGAAGCGCATCCCGCCCGCGCCCTGCACGACGGGTTCGACGATCACTGCGGCCAGCTCCCCGGCGTGGGCACCGATGGCGTCCGCCAGAGTGTCCACATAGGACTGGTCGGGCGGGGTGTCGAAGCCGGACGGCGGGGCCGGCACGAAGACCTGCTCGGGCAGCACGCCGCGCCACAGCGTGTGCATGCCGCCATCGGGGTCGCACACGCTCATCGGCGTGAACGTGTCGCCGTGGTAGCCGCCGCGCCAGGTCAGCAGCCGACGCTTCTCCGGGAGCCCGCGGGAACGCTGGTACTGCAGGCACATCTTCACGGCGACCTCGACCGACACCGAGCCGGAGTCGCAGAGGAAGACGTGCTCGAGCCCGTCCGGCGTCAGGTCGACCAGGGTCTTCGCGAGGGTGATCGCGGGCTCGTGCGTGAGGCCACCGAACATGACGTGGCTCATCCGCCCGGCCTGCTCGGCGAGGGCGGCGTCGAGCACCGGGTGCCGGTAGCCGTGGACGGCCGACCACCACGACGACATCCCGTCGACCAGCTCCCGGCCGTCGGCGAGCTTGAGCCGGACCCCGCTCGCTTCGGTCACCAGCAGCGAAGGCACCTTCGCCGGCATCGGCGCGTACGGGTGCCAGACGTGCTGGGCGTCGAGGGCGAGCAGGTCGGCGGAGTCCATTCGCCGACCCTACGACGTCACCGCAGCCGGACCGGCAGCGCCTCCAGCCCGTGCACCAGGGAGCTGTACCGGTAGACCAGCTCGTCCGGCTTGACGTCCAGCGCGAGGTCCGGGAACCGCGCCAGCAGGCCGGCCAGCGCGATCTCGGCCTCCAGGCGGGCCAGGGGCGCGCCGACGCAGTAGTGGATGCCGTGGCCGAACGCCAGGTGCCCGCCCACCGCCCGCGTGACGTCGAGGCGATCCGCGTCCGGGAACCGCTCCTCGTCGCGGTTCGCGCCCAGCAACGAGATCAGCACGAACTCGCCCTCCGGGATCGTCACCTCGCCCGCCTCGACCGGCTCCGCGGTGAACCGCAGCGTGGCCAGGTGGATGGGGCCGTCGAAACGGAGGAACTCCTCGACCGCGCCCGGCATCAGCGACGGATCGGCGCGCAGCACCGCCAGCTGGTCCGGCGCCTTCAGCAGCGCCAGGACGCTGTTGGCGATCAGGTTGACCGTGGTCTCGTGCCCGGCGACCAGCAGCAGGAAGGCCATCGAGATCAGCTCTTCGCCGGACAGCGAGTCGCCGTCGTCGCTCGCGTGGACCAGGTCCGACAGCAGGTCCTCGGCCGGGTCGGCGCGCTTCCGCTCGACCAGGGCGGTGAGGTAGGTGAGCATGCTCTGCGCCGCGTGCTGCGCGTCCTCCGGCGTCGACGAGCTCAGCAGCGTCTTCGACCATGCGGAGAACTCGTTCCGGTCCTCCGGGGCGACGCCCAGCAGCTCACAGATCACCGTGATCGGCAACGGCGCGGCGAAGGACGGCACCAGGTCGGCCCGCTCCTGCCCGGCCAGCGCGTCGAGCAGCTCGGCGGTGATCTCCTCGATCCGCGGCCGCAGCCGGGCCACCGTCCGCCCGGTGAACGCCTTGTTGACCAGCTTGCGCAGCCGCGAGTGGTCCGGCGGGTCGGTGTTGAGCATGTGCCGCCCGAGCGCTTCGCCGAAGCCGCCCTGGTTCGTCGCCCCGGCCGGCAGCTTCGCCTCGAACAGCTCGTACGCGCGCCGGTTGTCCTTGTGCAGCCGGGGATCCGCGAGCAGGGCCCGCGCCGGCGCGAAGTCCGTCACGATGTAGCAGTCCAGCCCGCGCGGCATCCGGACCCGGCGCACCGGCCCGCCCGCGCGCAGCATCGCCGCGAACAGGTGCGCGTCCTGCGCGAAATCCTCGGTCACTTCCACCGACGTCATACCCGCCCCCATGCAGTCAGCCTCAGCGCTCGGCGAGTGCCGCCACCACGCGCTCGGTCACGTCCTGCCAGTATGCCCGCTGTTGCGCGCGCTCTTCCGCGTCCGAGAGCCATTCCTGGTGGAACCGCAGCGTGGTCTTGGCGCCGGCGCCGCTGAGGCGCACCTGGACCGTCGAGTCGTGGTCCCAGTCGCTCGGCCGCCACGTCAGCCGCACCCGGTCGCCTTCGACGAAGCTGCGGATCTCCCCCACCGTGCCGTTCGCCGTTTCGTACTCCGCGCCCGTCTCCCTCGGCAGCTCGACGCCCGGGCCCAGCCAGATCGCGACGCCTTCGCGGCTGACCAGGAAGTCCCACACCGTTTCGGCCGCGTACGGCAAGGTCCGCGAAACCCCGATGTTCCACCCCACATCGGCCGTCTTCCCCACTGAAGAAGTCATGTCCCCATCCTCCCACCGGGGTACGACAAAACCCGTCCCCGGCCCGGGTGCAGGATCTCCGACTGTGCGCTACCGCCCCATTTCCCCCGGCGTCCTGGCCGGCGAACTGACCGAACGCATCGACGCGCTCACCGGGCGCCGACGGATCGCGGTCGCCGTCGACGGCGCGGCGGGTGCGACGGAAACCACCGAGCTCGCCGACGCCCTGGTCGACCCGCTGCGCCTGCGCGGCCGCGCGGCCCTGCGCGTCTCGGCCCGCGACTTCCTGCGGCCCGCGTCCCTGCGCTTCGAGCGCGGCCGCACCGACCCCGACGCCCGCTACACCGACTGGCTCGACCTCGGCGCCCTCCGCCGCGAAGTGCTCGACCCGCTGGCCGACGACGGGTCCGGCGACGTCCTGCCGTCGCTGTGGGACGCCGAACGCGACCGCGCGACCCGCGCCGAGCGCGTGCCCGTCCCCGAAGGCGGGGTCGTGCTCCTCGACGGCGAACTCCTGCTCGGCGCCGGCCTGACGTTCGACCTGACCGTGCACCTGTGGCTCTCCCCCGCCGCCCTGCGCCGGCGCGTGCCGGACGCCTGGGCGCTCCCCGCTTACGAGCGGTACGAGGCGGAGGTGGACCCGAGCGCGCTGGCCGACGTCGTCGTGCGCGTCGACGATCCGCGGCACCCGGCGCTCTACACGCCTTAGCGGACGACGGCGACCGGGTCGCCGTCCAGCAGCCCGGAAAGCCGCGTGGCCATGGTGTCCCAGCGCCAGTTCGCGGTCACCCAGGCCCGCCCGGCCTCGCCCATCCGCCGCGCGCGCACGGGGTCCGCGAGCAGGCTGGCGACGGTCTCGGCGAGCTGGCCGACGTCCCGGCCTTCGACGACGTGCCCGGTGACCTCGTCGAGCACCGCCTCGGGCGCGCCGCCGGAGTTGCCCGCGACCACGGGCAGACCGGTCGCCGAGGCCTCCAGGTAGACGATGCCGAGGCCTTCGACGTCGAGGCCCTTGCCTCGCGTGCGGGCCGGCATGGCGAAGACGTCGCCCGCGGCGTAGTGCGCCGGCAGCTCGGCCCACGGCACGGACCCGGTGAGCACGACGTCGCGGTCCAGGCCCAGCTCGGCGACCAGCCCGGTCAGCGTCTTGCGGTACGGGCCGCCGCCGACGATCAGCAGCGCCGCGTCCGGCACGCGCTCGCGGATCTTCGGCAGCGCCCGGATCAGCTGGTCCTGGCCCTTGCGCGGAACGAGCCGGGACACGCACACGATCGTCGGGCGGTCGGACAAGCCGTGCCGCGCACGGATTTCCGCGCGGCCCGCCGGGTCCGGTTTGTACAGCTCGGTGTCCACTCCGGACGGCAGCAGCTCCAGCCCGGCCATCGCGCCGAACGCGGCGGCGAACCGGCCGCGGGTGTAGCGGCTGACGTAGGTGACGACGTCGACGGTGTCCCCGATGCGCCGCAACGCCTGCCGCGCGCCGGGGAGCATGGACCAGCCGACTTCGTGGCCGTGCGTGGACGCCACGATGCGGCGCGCGCCGGCCTGGCGCAGCGGGTGCCCCAGCAGCGCGAGCGGCGCGGCGGCCCCGAACCAGACGGCTTCGCAGTCCCGCGCCCGCATGATCTGCTTCGCGCGGCGCAGGACGTCCGGCGTGGGCAGCATCAGCGACGTCGGGTGCCGGACGACCTCGAACGGCGCCTCGGCGTCGAATTCCTCGTGCGACCCCGTCCGCGACTCCCACGACGGCGCGTAGACGACCAGGTCGTCCGCCGGCAGCCGGGTGGCGAGGGAGTTCAGGTAGTTCTGGATCCCCCCGGGCCGCGGCGGGAAGTCGTTGGTCACGAGCAGGGTCTTGAGCACGCCCCAGAGGCTAGCGGCCGCCACCTCTTCGTTCCGGGGGCCGGGTGGCGAAGCCCCCGGGCCCGAGGCGGAGCCTCGGGATGACACGGACGGCGCAGGGGCGGCACCGCGTGTGCGGTACCGCCCCTGCGAGGAACTGCCGAGTGCTCCCGGGTCAGGCCGTCGGGCGGCGGGCGCCCGCGTACTGGCTCTGCAGCGGCGAGATCTTCACGACGTCCCCGGTGTCGGGGGCGTGCACCATCTTGCCGTCGCCGATGTACATGCCGACGTGCGAAACGGGCGAGTAGTAGAACACGAGGTCGCCCGGCTGGAGCTGGTCCCGCGGCACCGCGGCGCCGAAGGTGGACTGCTCACGGCTCGACCGGGGCAGCGTGATGCCCGCCTGCTTGTAGGCCCACAGCATCAGGCCCGAGCAGTCGAACGTGCTCGGCCCGGTGGCGCCCCAGACGTACGCGCTGCCCAGCTTGCTCAGCGCCGCGTCCAACGCGGTCTGGGCGGCCGCGGTGGGCGCCTTGAGACCGGTGGGCGAGCCGCCGGTGTCCCGCTGGGCGGCCTTGTCCAGCGCGCTCAGGCTCTTGTTGGCCGCCTTGAGCTGGTCGATCTGGTCGTTGAGCGCCTTCTGCTTGGCCTTGATGTCGTCGGTCAGCTTCGCCGCCGCGTCCCGCGCGTCTGTCGCGCGCTTCGCCGCGTCGGCAGCCTTGGCGGCGGCATCGGTGGCCTGCCGGACGGCGCCGGTGAGGTTGCCCATCGCGCCGTTCTTCTCGGTCGCGATGACTTCCAGGGCCGAGGAGCGGTCGAGGAAGTCCTGAGTGGACGTCCCGGCCAGCAGCGCCGACAGCTTGTTCAGCTGGACGCCGCTGGTGAACGACGCGCCGGCGAACTTGTCGACCTCGGTCTGGTACTTCTTCTGGTTCTCGGCCGCGACGGCGGCCTGGTCCTTCGCCGCGTTGACGTCGCCGGTGGCCTTGTCGAGCTCACCCTGCTTGACCTTCAGGTCGTCCTGGGCCTTCAGCAGGTCTTCGTTGAGCTTTTCGGCCTGGGCCGCGAGGTCGCGGTACTGGGCGAGGGCGTCCGAACCGGTGGGCGGGGCCTGGAGGACGGGGATGGGGGCGGCGGTGGCCGACGGCTGGGCCACGGTGACGAGGGTGATCACCGAAGCCGCGGCGAGGGCACCTGAAACCACGCGCCTGAGGGAATGCGACTGCACGGTCGCGCGGGTCTCCTTTGCGTCTCGGCCGCCGAGGGGGACCGGGCCACGAAGAGGTCGGGGGTTCCTCTTCGCCGTTGTCCCGCACCGCGCGCTCTCCCGCAACAGGTGAAGCACGTGGTGGTGGTTCCGGTTCCCAGCTTCCCGACAAAGCTGCGTCCGGCGGCGATCCCGCGTCGCCGCCTCATCGACGGCCAGGGGCCACGAGATCTCGGACAGGTTACGAAAAGACCGCCACCGCGTCCACCACCCCGGGGGCAAAAACTCTCCGTAGCGCCGCGAAACACCATCGGACCAGCATCGGAGAAAACATGTGATGGGCGTTACACGCTGGGGTTTCTTCGGAGGTCAATTCGACTACCGACCGTTCACCTGATCCGATCGACCATTCGGCGCGCCGACACGAAACGGGCGTGTCAGGCGGTGCGCCGGACCGGTCCCTCCACCAGACGCAGCCGGGGCACCATCCCCGCCTCGGCCAGCGCGTCCACGGCACGCCGCTCGTCGGCGTCCCATTCGACGGCGGGCGGCGCGCCGAGCAGCACGCTCACCACGCAGTCGTGGCAGGAGATGCCCCGGACCACGCAGCGATCGCAGTCGACCACCACGTTCTCGATGTCGGCAACCGAAATGTGCGAGACGTCCACTTCGGACAGCTCGTCGTTCATGTGGTCCTCCTCACGTCTTCACTGACTGAGGAGGACGGTAACGGCCACCACCGACAATTTCCGGCGGTCACACCCGCGACAGGCGGCTGACCAGCACGGCGGACGGCGTCGGGTGCGCCCCACCGCCCCGCACGGAGTCCGCCACCGCGCGGTCGGACGTCGCGACGACCATGGGCCGGCCCGCGGGCTCGGCCGCGACGAGGTTGCGGATCACGTCGTCGGCGAGGACCCCGCGGTCGGAGAACAGCACCCGCACCCCGCGGGGCACCGAAGCGGGGACCGACAGCACGCCCGCGCCGTCGAACACGACCGTCACCTCGGCCGAGGTGCGCGCGGCCAGCGCGGACAGCTGGTGGATCAGCCGGTCGCGCTGGTCGGCCAGCGCCAGCTCGGGGTAGCCGGTCTTGGTGACGTTGTAGCCGTCGACGATCAGGTGCACGCCGGGCAGCGCCAGGTAGCGGTCCAACGTGGACACGTCGGCGATCTTCCCGCCCTGGCCGATGCCGGTGCTGGCGCCCCGGACCATGTCGGCCGGCCGGGCGCCGCGGGCGCCGAGGGCGAGCTCGCGGCGCAGGCCGGTGACCGCGCCGTCGATGGTGTCGATGAGCAGCGCCAACCGCACTTCGTCGGCTTCGCGGGCCTCGCGGGCGGACTGACGGGCGATGTCGGCGTCGGCGGCCGCGCGCTCGGCCCGGGCGCGTTCGGTGGCGACGCGCCGGCGTTCGCGCTCGAGCTGGGCGGTGAGCGCGGCGATCTCTTCGGCGCGGACCGCGGACCCGCGAGCGGTTTCGGCGGCCGCCGCTTCGGCCGCGTCCTTGGCCTGACGGAGCTGGACGCCTTGCTCGCGAAGGCGCTTCAAGAGCTTCTCGACTTCGGCCTCGCGCTCGCCCCGCGCGCTCTCGGCGGCTTTCTTCGCTTCGGCGAGTTCCACGCGAAGCAGCGTGAGCTCGCCTTCGAGGCGCTGGCTGCGGGCCAGCGCGGCGTCGCGTTCGGCGCGCAGGGCGTTTTCCTCGGCGTTCTTGGCGACGAGCCGGACGCGCCCGGCGGCGCCGGACTCGCCGAGCAGGACGGCGGCGGCCGCCGCGGCGACCGAGTCGGCCGCGTTCGGGTCGAGCGCGTCGGTCCGGTGCTCACGCAGCCACTCGATGACCGCGGTGCGGAACTGGGACGACTCGCCGAGGGCGGCGAGCAGCGCGGCACCGCCCAGCTTCGCCCGCTTGGCCGGGGCGAACTTGGCGACGGGCCGCAGCTGACGGGGCACGTCCGTGGCCGGCAGCTTCGCGACGGCGGCCGCCGACAGCTCGGCGATCCGGTCGCGGACCGGCTCGGGCAGCGCCGGCCAGGTGGCCGGATCCGGCCGTTCTCCGGGCTCCTCGCCCTGCTCCGCCCGCGACGCGACACCCGACGGACCGGCGGGGTCCTCGGGCGGCTCCGGCACGAGCGGCTGCGGGTGCATTGGTCCAGGGTAGGCCCCGCCCCCGCGTCACGCCCCGCGCGGCACACGGACCGGTGGCGACCGAAACCCGTCGGTGCCCTCCGGGGGCTCCGCCACCCGGGACCCCCCAAAACTGCCAGAGTCCCCCGGGTCTTCGCCCCGGGCCGGGGGCTCCGCCACCCGCAACCCCCGAAAACTGCCAGAGTCGTCCGGGCCTTCGCCCCGGGCCGGGGGCTCCGCCACCCGCAACCCCCGAAAACTGTCGGTGGTCACCTCTACTGTCCCGCACATGCGTTCGACCCAGGCACAGCTCGCGTTCGACGAGCTCGGAACTCCGTTGCGGGACACGACTTTCGTGGTGTTCGACCTCGAGACGACCGGGGCGGCGCCGGGGCCGGCGGGCATCACCGAGATCGGCGCGGTGAAGGTCCGCGCGGGCGAGGTGCTGGGCGAGTTCGCGACGCTCGTCAACCCGGGGCTGCCGATCCCGCCGCAGATCGTGTCGCTCACGGGCATCACGCAGGCGATGGTCTACGACGCGCCGCCGATCGAGGAGGTGCTTCCGGCGTTCCTGGAGTTCATCGGCGGTTCGGTGCTGGTGGCGCACAACTCGGGGTTCGACACGTCCCACATGCGGGCGGCCTGCGAGGGCCACGGGTACGTGTGGCCGAAGCTGACGGTCGTCTGCACGGTCCGGCTGGCGCGGCGGGTGGTGCCGCGCGACGAGGTGGGCCGGTACAACCTGACGGCGCTGGCGTTGCTGTTCGGCGCGCGGACGCGGCCGACGCACCGGGCGCTCGACGACGCGCGGGCGACGGTCGACGTGCTGCACGGGCTGCTGGAGCGCGTCGGGAACCTGGGCGTCCACTCACTCGAGGAGCTGATGGGCTACCTGCCCGAGGTCACGGTGGCGCAGCGGGCGAAGCGGCACCTGGCGGCGGACCTGCCGTCGGCACCGGGCGTCTACCTCTTCAAGGGGCCGAAGGACGAGGTCCTCTACGTCGGCACGGCGAAGGACCTGCGGCGGCGCGTGCGGACGTACTTCACGGGCTCGGAGGGGCGCAGCCGGATCCGCGAGATGGTCGCGCTGGCCGAGCGCGTCGACCACGTCGTGTGCGCGCACGCGCTGGAGGCCGAGGTGCGGGAGCTGCGGCTGATCGCGGCGCACCGGCCCGCGTACAACCGGCGGTCGAAGAACCGGCACCAGGGCTGGTGGATCGGGCTGACGGAGGAGGCGTTCCCGCGGCTGTCGGTGGTCCGGCTGCCGCGGCCGGGGGTGCTGGGCCCGTTCCGCAACCAGGCGGACGCGAAGGCGACGGCGGACACGCTGGCCGGCGCGTCGGGGCTGCGGACGTGCACCCAGCGGATCTCGCCCCGGACAGCGAACGGGACCCCGTGCGTGCTGGCGGAGCTGGGGCGCTGCGGGGCACCGTGCGCGGGGCGGCAGAGCGTGGAGGCGTACGTCCCGGCGGTCGAGTCGGCGTCGGGCCTGATCGCGGGCGTGCACGGCGGCCCGCTGCACGTGGCGGCGGCCCACGTCGAGCGCTTGGCGGAGGGCCGTCACTACGAGCAGGCGGCCCGCCACCGCGACGAGCTGGCCGGCTTGATCCGCGCGCTCGGCCGGGCCCACCGCCAGACGGCGCTGGCCTCGATCGCGGAGCTGATCGCGGCGGGCCCCGACGGCAACGGCGGCTGGGACCTGGTGGTGATCCGCTACGGCCGCCTGGCCTCGGCGGGAGTAGCACGGCGCGGGGTGCCCCCGATGCCGGTGGTCGAGGCGCTGGTCGCCTCGGCGGAGACGGTGCTCCCGGACCCGGGCCCGTTGAACGGGGCGCCACCGGAGGAGGTGAGGGTGCTGTTGCGCTGGCTGGCCCGCCCGGGGGTCAGGCTGGTGAGGACGACCCGCCCCTGGGCCGAGCCGGCCGCGGTGGCCGGCTGGCGGGGATGGCTGGACCTGGTCTCGACGGCGCACTCACTGGAGCACGTGGGCTGAGGGCGGTCGGCTGCCCGGGTGAAGGATCGGCGTTGGCGCGCCAGGAATCGCCGGGCACCGCTTGGACCGCTGCCGGGTCGGCCGAACATGATCCGCGCGGCAAGTCCGCGGGCCTCGCCCGAGTGGGGTCCGCGACAGCTCCATCGACCAGCGGATCCCGACAGACTGAGCGCCGACCACGACCGCCCAACCAGCCGATCGCGGTCCCTGGAAGCAACCCGCCGGACGGCGCACGACCGGGCCCGCACCCGACAGACTGAGCGCCGACCACGACCGCCCGGCCGGGACCTGCTGCTCGTCCTCGCCCGGTGGCTACCCGCGGACCGCGGCACGATCACCGACGATCGCGCACCGGCTGTCCACTGGCCGGCGCACACCGCGGCCTAGGATCGCGGTCGACACCCGTCGACGAGTCTTGGAGGACCCAGGTGATCACCGCGATCGTGTTGATCCAGGTAGAGGCGGACGCGATCCCGGACGCGGCGCAGGCGATCGCCGACATCGACGGCGTCGGCGAGGTCTACTCGTGCGCCGGGGACGTCGACCTCATCGCGACCGTCAAGGTGTCCGCGCACGAGGAGCTGGCCGACCTCATCCCGGGCCGGATCGGGAAGGTGCCGGGGGTGCTCGACACCGTCACGCACATCGCGTTCCGGTCGTACTCCCGCGCCGACACCGAGCAGGCCTTCGCGATCGGCGCCGAGGATTGAGCGAGCTCCCGGAGGAACTGGCCGCCGCGCTCGCCGCGGCGCCGGACGCGAACGCCGCGTTCGAGGCCCTGCCGCCGTCACACCGGCGCGAGTACGTCCAGTGGGTGGCCGAGGCCAAGAAGGCCGAGACGCGCGTCTCGAGGGCGGAGAAGGCCGTACAGCGGCTCCGCGACAACGCCTGACACGACGAAGGCCACCTCCCGCCGGAGGTGGCCTTCGTCGTCGGTCGAGCTAGTGGTCCGGCTGCTTGGCTGCCGACGCCGTCTCGGCGGAGTCGAACTCGCCGTGCTGGCCGTGCTGGCCGATTTCGCCGCCGGTCTCGCCGTGGCCGTTGCCGTGGGCCCGCTGCAGCGCGGCGGTCTCCTCGGCCGGGTCCGGCGACCACAACGTGCCCGGGACCGCCGCACCGGCCGAGCCCAGCTTGTTCATCTTCTTCGGCACCGAAGCGCCCTGGTACTCGAGCGGGATCGCGTGGCCGTGGCTGTCGACGCCGGCCAGCGGCTGGTGGATCTCGATGAACTCACCGTGCGGCAGCCGCTTGATGATGCCGGTCTCGACGCCGTGCTCCAGCACCTCGCGGTCGGCCCGCTGCAGGCCCAGGCAGAGCCGGTAGGTCAGGTAGTAGGCCACCGGCGGCACGATCAGCACGCCGATGCGGCCCGCCCACGTCGTCGCGTTCAGCGAGATGTCGAACTGGTCGGCGATGATGTCGTTGAAGCCCGACAGCTCGATGACGGCGAAGAAGCCCAGCGCCATCGCGCCCAGCGCGGTGCGGACCGGTGCGTCACGCGGCCGCTGGAGCAGGTTGTGGTGCGCGATGTCCTTGGACAGCTTCCGCTCGATGAACGGGTAGCCGAGCAGCAGGCCGAACAGGATCGGCATGCCGATCGCGCCGGGGAAGAACACCGCCGGGATCGTGTAGTTCCCGAGGTAGACCTCCCAGGCGGGCCAGATCCGGAGCATGCCGTCGGCCCAGGCCATGTACCAGTCGGGCTGCGAGCCCGCCGACACCTGCGCCGGGTTGTACGGGCCGAAGTTCCACACCGGGTTGATCTGGAACAGCCCCGACATCAACGCCAGCACCCCGATGACCAGGGTGAAGAACGCCCCGCCCTTGAGCGCGAAGTACGGCATGATCCGCACCCCGACGACGTTGGTCTCCTTGCGCCGCACCCCCGGGAACTGGGTGTGCTTCTGGTACCACACCAACGCCAGGTGCGCCCCGACCAGCGCCAGCATGATCCCCGGCAGCAGCAGGATGTGCAGCGTGTACAACCGCGGGATGATCTGGTCGCCCGGGAACTCCCCGCCGAACAGCGCCCAGTGGATCCAGGTCCCGATCACCGGCACCGACAACACGATGCCCGAGAGCGTCGCGCGGATACCCGTCCCGGAGAGCAAGTCATCGGGCAGCGAATAGCCGAAGAAGCCCTCGAAGCAGCCCAGGATCAGCAGCAGCCCGCCGATCACCCAGTTCGCCTCACGCGGGCGCCGGAACGCGCCGGTGAAGAAGATGCGCAGCATGTGCACGGCCATCGCCGCGACGAAGATCAACGCGGCCCAGTGGTGCAGCTGCCGCATGAACAGCCCGCCGCGCACGTCGAACGACAGGTCCAGCGTGGTGGCGAAGGCCCGCGACATCTCCAGGCCCTGCATGTTCTTGAAGCTGCCGTGGTAGACGACCTCCTGCATGGAGGGGTCGAAGAACAGCGTCAGGTACACCCCGGTGAGCAGCAGGATGATGAAGCTGTAGAGCGCGATCTCGCCCAGCAGGAACGACCAGTGGGTCGGGAAGACCTTGTTCATCTGGTGCCGCAGGCCCTTGGCCGCGTGGTAGCGCTGGTCGGCGTTGTTCGCGGCGTCGCCCAACGCCTTTTCGACCGGGCTCGACCCCTTGGTCGGCGTGGTGAGTGAACTCATGACTTACGCTCCCAAAAGGCCGGACCGATGGCCTCGATGAAGTCGCCTCGCGCGATCAAGTATCCCTCTTCGTCCACCGTGATCGGTAGCTGGGCCAGCGGACGGGTCGCCGGGCCGAAGATCGGCTTGGCGTAGTGGAGGGCGTCGAACTGCGACTGGTGGCACGGGCACAGGATGCGGTTGGTCCGCTGCTCGTACAGGGAGGTCGGGCAGCCGACGTGGCTGCAGATCTTCGTGTACGCGTACAGGTCGCCGAAGTTGAAGTCCTCCTGGCCGGACCGCTTGACCACCTTGGCGGCGTCGGTCGGGCGCAGGCGGATCAGCATGACCGGGTTGTCGATCCGGGTCAGCGCGGCGGCCAGCAGCTCCGGCTTGCCCTTCTCGGAGTCGCGGTACGGGAAGACCGTCTCCATGGCGCCGGCGTCGAGGTCCTCGGCCTTGACGAGGCTGACCTGCTCGCCGTCTTCCAGCGGCTTGCCGGTGTCGCGGCGCAGGTAGACCTTCTCGCCGGGGAAGTTCGGCTGCCAGCCGGTGTGCCAGAGCGACGCCCGGTTGTCGCTGTCCTTCCACGGGTTCTTGATGAAGGACGCCAGCGGCAGCGCTGCGGCCGCGAGGCCCAGCGCGCCGGCCCCGGCGATCGCCGACCGCTTGATCAGCGACCGGCGGGCGATCGTGCTGCGGCTGCCGGCGTCGGACAGGTGCGCGAGGAACGTCGCGCGGTCGACCTCGGGCGACCCCTCGCCGTCGCCGTCGTGGCGCTCCTGGACCGCGACCTCGGCGGGCACGAACTTCTTCGTGTACAGGATCACGCCGATGCCCAGGCCGAGGATGGCCAGGCCGAGCGTGATGCCGAGCATCGGGGTGTAGAGGCTGTACCAGAAGTAGCCGCTCTCGTTGTCCGGCGCCTGGTACTGCCACGGCCACCAGATGAGCGAGACGACGAACCCGATCCCGGCCAGCGCGGACAGGCCGAACCAGAACGCCACCAGGCGCTCGGCCCGCCTTTCCGCGCGGGTGCCCTCCACGGGCCACGGCGTCGGGTACTCGACGATCTCGACGCCGTCGAGCTCCCCGCCCAGCTTCAGCAGCTGGTCCCGGTCCATCTCAGCCAGCTCCGCCTCCGACGGCGGCTTAGGCCCCTCGGCACTCATGCCTTCGATCCAATCCACAACGTCACGCCGATCAGCGCGGCGATCCCGACGATGAAGGCGATCACGCCCTCGGAAGCGGGGCCGACCCCGCCGAGGCCGTTCCCACCTGGGTCATTGTTGCCGTCGGACACCGACTTCACGTAGGCGACGATGTCCTTCTTCTCCTCCGGCGACAGCTGCCGGTCGGAGAACTTCGGCATGTTCTGCGGGCCGGTGAGCATGGCCGTGTAGATCTGCTCTTCGCTGGCCGGGTCCAGGTTCGGCGCGTACTTGCCGGCGGACAGCGCACCGCCGCGGCCGGTGAAGTTGTGGCACGACGCGCAGTTGAGGCGGAACAGCTCGCCACCGCGGGCCGGGTCGGACCCGCGCAGGGCCTCGCCCTTCTCCGCGGGGCGCTGGACGCCGCCGCCGTGCGCCTGGATGTAGGCGCCGACCGCGTCGATCTCGGCCTCGGTCAGCTTCGGCGGCTTCCGCTCGATCTGCGCCTCCTGGCGCGCGGCGGGCATCCGGCCGGAAGAAGTCTGGAAGTACACCGCGGCGTCGCCGATGCCGATCAGGCTCGGCCCGCGGTCCTTCACGCCCTCGAGGTTCGCGCCGTGGCAGGCGATGCAGGTGTTGTTGTAGACCTGCTCGCCGAGACGCAGCTGCGCCGGCGTGCCCTGGGCCTGCGCGGTCTGCGGCTCCGGGGCGAACACGGCGTACAGGGCGCCGGCGCCCACCAGCGCGATACCGAGCGCGAGCAGGCCGGCGAACCGCCTCCGCAGCTTCGACCGCGCGCGGTACCGGCGCTCCGAGGTTTTGGTGCTGGTGGTCATCTTGCGGCAACCCTTGCTGTCAGTTCAGGCCGATGGTGAAGGTGGTGGCGGCTGGGCGGACCTACGGAAGGAGGTAGATCACGCCGAAGAGGCCGACCCACACGATGTCGACGAAGTGCCAGTAGTAGGACACGACGATCGCCGACGTGGCCTGGGCGGGCGTGAACTTGCTCAGTTTCGTGCGGATGAGCAGGTACACGAAGGCGAAGAGCCCGCCGATGACGTGCAGGCCGTGGAAGCCGGTCGCGAGGAAGAAGACCGTGCCGAACGGGCCGGACGGGATCGTCATCCCCTCGTCGACCAGGTTGTGGTACTCGTTGGCCTGGCCGGCGACGAAGATCGCGCCCATGATCAACGTGATGATGTACCAGCGGCGCAGGCCGTAGACGTCGCCGCGCTCGGCGGCGAACACGCCGAACTGGCAGGTCAGCGAGGACAGCACGAGGATCACCGTGAACGGGATCGCGTACGCCACGTTGAGGTGGAACTCCTCGCCGTGCAGCGGCGGCGGCCACTGGCCGGACGAGTTCTGCGCCTTGACGGTGAAGAACATCGCGAACAGTCCGGCGAAGAACATCAGCTCGCTGGAAAGCCACACGATGGTGCCGACACTGACCATGTTCGGCCGGTTCAGCGAGTGGACCCGCTGACTGATGGTGGGAGCTGCCGTTGTCACGCGTCGCATTATGTCCTCTCGCACCGCCGCTCCGCCGGGTGGGTCCACGGCGAGCCGTCTGCGTAACCGATCACACCGGATGCCCGGGAAGGTGAGCGCTACTCATGGGTTTGTTCGACCGGCTGCGTGACCTGGTCAAAAAGCGGGAAACCGCTGGTCTGACACCCGATACGCCCGGATTGGAGATCGTCGCCGAGGCCTTCGACCCGGCCGTCGCGGACTCGGCCGTCCTCGCCGGTTCACCCGCCTGGGTCAGCACCGCACCGGCCGTCCTGCGGCACCACCTGCTCCTGCCGCCGGACCGGCTCGCCGAAGCGGCGTCGATCCTCGCCCAGGACGGCTACGACCTGCGGGAACAGTCCGTTGACGGCGACCTCACGCGGGTCCACGCGGTCCGCGTCCAGGTCCTCGACGCGCTGCACTGCGCCCAGGAACGGTCCCGGATGGCGGGCCTGGCGCAGCGGCTCGGGGGCGACGCGCTGGGCTGGGACGCGCTCCAGCCGGAGCCGACCGCGTGATGTCGGTCTCGGCCGATACGATCGGCGTGGTTCGAGCGTTATGAGACGGAGGCGTGTCCAACATGGGCGAGCGGTCGATGCGGGTCCTGGTGTTCAGCCACAAGCCGGAGGTGCGCGAAGCGATCGTGAACGCGGTCGGCCGGCGGCCCGCCGCCGACCTGGCGCGCGTGGACTACGTCGAGGCGGCCGGGATCGCGGACGTGCTGTCCGAGGTGGACGCCGGGCACGTCGACCTGGCGATCCTCGACGGCGAGGCGCAGCCGACCGGCGGCATCGGCCTCTGCCGCCAACTGAAGGCGGAGATCACCGACTGTCCCCCGATCGTGGTCGCGGTGCGGCGCCGGGACGACCGGTGGCTGGCGACGTGGTCGCAGGCGGACGCCGTGCTGGTGCACCCGCTGGACCCGCTGACCGCCGCGGAGACCGTCGCCGACGTGCTGCGCGCGCGACGGGTCCCCGCCGTGAACGGCTGAGCCCGGTGACCACCCCGGTCCCCCGCACCTGGCCGCCGCTGCTGAAGCAGCTCGTCGCACGCGTCGACCTGTCCGAGGAGGACACGGCGTGGGCGATGGACCAGATCATGAGCGGCGCGGCGAGCCCGGCCCGGATCGCCGGGTTCGCGGTGGCGTTGCGCGCCAAGGGCGAAACGCCGTCCGAGATCGCGGGCATGGCGGCGACGATGCTGGCGCACGCCCGGAAGGTCGAGCTGGACCGGCCGGCGGTCGACATCGTCGGCACCGGCGGCGACGGCTCGAACTCGGTCAACATCTCGACGATGGCGACGATCGTCACGGCGGCGGCCGGCGCCCCGGTGGCCAAGCACGGCAACCGCAGCGCGTCGTCGAAGTCCGGCGCGGCGGACGTGCTGGAGGCCCTCGGCGTCACGATCTCGCTGCCGCCCGAAGACGTCCAGCGCAGCCTCACCGAGGTCGGCGTGGGGTTCTTCCTGGCGTCGGCGTTCCACCCGGCCCTGCGCCACGCGGGCCCGGTCCGCGGCGAGCTCGGCATCCCGACGACGTTCAACCTGCTGGGCCCGCTGACGAACCCGGCCCAGCCGGGCAGCGCGCTGATCGGCTGCGCGTACGAGGACAAGACGCACGTGCTGGCCGAGGTGTTCGCCCGCCGGGGAACCCGTGCCCTGATCGTCCGCGGCGACGACGGCCTCGACGAAATCACCACGACGACGACGTCGTCGGTGTGGGTGGTGTCGGACGGAACGGTGACGAAGACGACGCTGGACCCGGCCGCACTGGGCGTCCCCCGCGCGACGGCAACGGACCTGCGCGGCGGGGACGCCGCTTCGAACGCTCAGGTGGTCCGTGAGCTGGTGGGCGGCAAGCCGGGGGCCGTCCGGGACGCGGTGCTGATCAACGCGGCAGCGGCCTTGGCGGCGTTTTCGGGGTTCTCGGGGTCCCTCGAGGACGACCTGCGCGCCGGGTTGACGCGGGCCGCCGAGGCCGTCGATTCCGGGGCTGCCGCGGCACTGCTGGACCGCTGGATCGCCTTCCGCTGACGAACGCTCAGCCGCGGAAAGCCGTGCGGTAGGAGGTCGGACTCGTGCCCCGCAACCGGCTGAACTGGTGCCGCAGCGCCGCCGCCGACGCGTACCCGCACGCCGTCGCGATGTCCTCCACCGACAGCCGTCCCTCCTCCAGCAGGGCCTGGGCGCGGTCCAGGCGCCGCTCCGTCAGCCACCGGTGTGGTGTCGTTCCCGTCGCCGCCGAGAAGCGGCGCAGGAACGTCCGTTCGCCCAGCCCACTCCGGCGGGCCAGTTCGGCCACCGTGAACGGCTGGTCCAGCCGCCGCTCCACCCACTCCAGCGCTTCCGCCACCACCGAGTCGTCGGGAACGGACGGCACCGGCGCCTGGACGAACTGGGCCTGCCCGCCCGCCCGGAACGGCGCCGCCACCATCCGGCGCGCCAGCTTCGTCGCCGCCGTGACGCCGCGCAGGCGCCGGACCAGGTGCAGGCACAGGTCGACCGCCGCCACCGTGCCCGCGCTCGTGAACACCCCACCGTCGTCGGCATAGAGCGCCTGGGTGTCCACGGACGCCGTCGGGAAGCGGGCGCGGAATTCCGCCTCGTACACCCAGTGGACCGTGCAGCGGCGGCCGTCGAGCAGGCCCGCGTAGCCCAGCGTGAACACGCCCGCGCAGAACCCCGCCACCCACGCACCCCGCGCCGCCGCGTCGCGCAGGACGTCCAGGACCGGCTCGGGTGGTGGTGCCGTCCGGGGTGCGCACGTCGGCACGATCAGCAAGTCCGCGGACTCCGCGAAGGAAAGGTCCCGCAGCCCGGACAACCCGAACCCGGACCAGCTGCCCACATCGGCACCCGACGGCGAGCAGACCCCGAACTCCCAGCCCTCGATGCCGTCGGCGCTGCGGTCGGTGCCGAAGACCTCGCACGCGACGCCCAGCTCGAACGGTGAAACGTGGTCCGCGAGCACCACCGCGACCCGGTCGACGTCCATGCCGGCCATCATGTCACAAGTTTTGCGACCGTTGTCACCTCTGACACTGGTCGACCGAGCTCCACCCGACGAACCTGAAGACCATGAACAACTCCGAAACCCGCCCTCTGCTCCAGTGGTCCGCGGCGATGGCGATGTCCGGCACGATCGGCGCCGTCGTCCTCGAGAGCGGCGCGGCCGCGCCGGCGGTGGCCTTCGCCCGCTGCCTCGTCGGCGGCTCGCTGCTGCTGATCTGGTGCTTCGCCCGTGGCTGGCTGCCGTCCTGGCGGCCGTCCCGGCGCGACCTCGGGCTGGCCGTCCTCGGCGGGCTGTTCCTGGTCGGCAACTGGGTGCTGCTGTTCGCGTCCTACGCGCTGTCGTCGATCTCGGTCAGCACGGTCGTCTACCACACCCAGCCGCTGATCCTGGTCGGCCTGGCGGCGGCGTTCCTCGGCGAGAAGGTCGCCAAGAGCCACCTGGTCCGCGCCGCGATCGCGTTCGGCGGAGTCGCCCTGATCTCCCTGTCCGCGCACGGGGAGGACGGCAAGCCCGTCCAGCTCGCGGGGATCGGGCTCGCGCTCGGCGCGGCCCTGCTCTACGCCGGCGCGTCCTTCGTCGCGAAGCAGCTGAAGCACATCCGGCCGCACCTGCTCGCGGCCGTCCAGACGACGGTCGGCGCGGTCCTGCTAGCGCCCGTGTTGCTCGTCACACCGCTGCCGACGGCGCCGCGCGCGCTGCTCTGGCTGGTGCTGCTGGGGACCGTCCACACCGCACTGATGTACGTGCTGATGTACGCGAGCATCGGCAAGCTGCCGACCACGACCGTGGCGCTGCTGTCCTACCTGTACCCGGTGGTCGCGGTGCTGGTGGACATCACCTTCTACGGCCACCGCCCGACCTGGCCGGAGGCACTGGGCATGCTCGCGGTACTGGCCGCGGCGCTGAGTCCTCAGCGCCGCGGCCAGTCGAAGAGCGAACCGCAGGTCAGTCGTGCGACGGACCCGTGTGGTACTCGAACACCAGCCCGCCGATCGTGATGAGCAGCGCGACCAGCGCGATGACGAGCAGCCAGATGTGGAAGAACGCCAGGCCCAGCGCGGCGAGGGCCGCGGTGGCCGCCATGGCGATCGGCCAGTAGCTGCCCGGGCTGAAGAAGCCCAGCTCGCCGGCCCCGTCGCTGATCTCGGCGTCCTCGCGGTCTTCCGGACGCGGCTCGATGCGGCGGGAGACGAACTGCATGTAGCTGCCCGCGAGGAACGCGAGGCCGCCGGTGAGGAAGAGCGCGACGATCCCGACCGGCTCCGGCCCGTGCGTCGCGGCGAGGGCCGTCCACACCCAGTACACGGCCGCCATGAACACGGCGAAGATCGCCACGATGAAGAAGATGCGGGCTTCGACCTTCATGGGTCTCTTTCCTACTCCTGTTGTCGCTTCAGGGCGTCAGTTGGACGCGGTCCGCGCCGTGCGGTCGGTGTTGAACGGCTGGGTGGTCACCGCGCGCGGGGCGCACAGCTCGCCGCAGTTCATCTTCGCCAGCGCCTCGGACGCGGTGAACGTCTGGTTCGTGGCCGGGTTCACCTGCTTGCGCAGCGCGATGTACTGGTCGTACTTGTCCGGCGACAGCGCGCGGACCTCGAAGTTCATCACCGAGTGGTAGGTACCGCACAGTTCCGCGCACCGGCCGACGAAGGAGCCTTCGCGGTCGATCGTGTTCTGGAAGGAGCTGTCCTGGTTGTTCTTGTCCGGGTTCGGGAAGACGTCCCGCTTGAAGTGGAACTCCGGCACCCAGAAGGAGTGGATCACGTCGGTGGAGAGCAGGTCGTACTGGATGACCTTGCCGACCGGCAGCACCAGCAGCGGGATCTCGCCGGACGAGCCGACCGTGCTGACCTGGCCGCTGCCGTCGGGCTTCGCCGCGTTGGCGTCCTCGTACTTGAACTCCCAGTTCCACTGGAAGGCCACGACCTGGACCTTGACGTCCGGGTTCGGGACCTTGTCCAGGACCTTCGACTCCGTCGTCGCGGTGAAGAAGAACAGGACGCAGACCATGATCGTCGGGACGACGACCGTGAACAGCTCGAGCGGGATGTTGTACTGGAACTGCCGGGGCAGCTCCTCCGGCTCGCCGTCGGCGGTCTTCTTCTTGCGGTGGAACGCCGCGGTCCAGAAGATCAGGGCCCACACGATGGCGCCGACGACCAGCGCGGCCACCACGGTCCAGGTCCACAGCGTGCGCATCTGGTCGGCCTGGTGCGTGACGCCCACCGGCCAGCCGAACCGCAGGATCTCGTCGCCGGAGCAGCCCGTCGCGGTCAGCGCGACCAGCACGGCCAGCGCGGCGACGCGCACGGTCCGCTTCCCCAGGGTGCGCTTGGGTTGTCCCACTGCGCCTCGCCCTTTCACCCAGAGCCTCCTACGACAGATCTTTGTGACAGGCCGGAGCCTAGCCGAGTTCGCGCTCCGCGCTGACCAAGGGGTAACCATCGACGCGCGTGGTACACGCCACGGCCCGCCCGGCATACTGGGCGCTCCCCAGCCCGGCGAAGACCCTGAAGGTGTGTGAGTACCCGTGTGCGGCCTGCTTGGACTGATCTGCGCGACCGAGACCGGCGCGGCGAACGCGCGTGACGCCGTCGGCGCGGCCATGCGCTGCCAGCGCCACCGCGGCCCCGACGAGCAGGACACGTGGGCCGACGCCGAGGTCGTCTACGGCTTCAACCGGCTCGCCTTCATCGACGTCGAGCACGCCCACCAGCCGCTGGTGTGGGGGCCGCCGGAGGCGCCGGGCCGGTACACGATGAACTTCAACGGCGAGATCTACAACTACCTGGAGCTGCGCGCCGAACTGGCCGAGCAGCACGGGGCGAAGTTCGAGACCGAGGGCGACGGCGAGGCGATCGTCGCCGGCTTCCACTACCTGGGCGCCGACTGGGTGAAGCGCCTGCGCGGCATGTTCGCCTTCATGATCTGGGACTCCCAGGAGAAGCGCGTCTTCGGCGCGCGCGACCCGTTCGGCATCAAGCCGCTGTTCTACTCGGCCGGCCCCGGCGGGGTGGCGTTCTCCAGCGAGAAGAAGAGCCTGCTGGAGCTGTCGGACACGCTCGGCGTCGCGCAGGAGCTGGACCGCAAGGCGCTGCAGCACTACCTGGTCCTGCAGTACGTGCCGGAGCCCGAGTCGCTGCACACCGCGATCCGCCGCGTCGAGTCCGGGACGTCGTTCGAGGTGGTCCCCGGCGGCGAGGTGGAGTTCACCCGCTACTTCCACCCGCAGTTCACCGCGAAGCCGGTGAACTCGCAGGCCGAGGCCGAGGAGCTGCACCAGCGCATCGCCGATGTGATGCGCGACTCGGTCGGCAAGCACATGATCTCCGACCCGGACGTCACCGTCGGCGCGTTCCTGTCCGGCGGCATCGACTCGACGGCCACCGCCACGCTGGCCAAGGAGCACAACCCGAACCTGATCGCGTTCACCACCGGGTTCGAGCGCGAGGGCTACTCCGAAGTCGACGTCGCCGCCGAGTCGGCCGCCGCGATCGGCGTGAAGCACGTGGTCCGCACGGTCTCGGCGGACGAGATGATGGAGGCGCTGCCGCTCATCGTCTGGTACCTCGACGACCCGGTGGCCGACCCGGCGCTGGTCCCGCTGTGGTTCATCGCCCGCGAGGCCCGCAAGCACGTCAAGGCGGTGCTCTCCGGCGAGGGCGCGGACGAGCTGTTCGGCGGCTACACGATCTACAACGAGCCGATCTCGCTGGCGCCGTTCGAGAAGATCCCGGGCGGGATGCGGAAGCTGATCGGCAAGGTGTCGACGAAGATCCCCGAGGGCACCCGCGGCAAGGACCTGCTGCGCCGCGGCGCGTTGCCGCTGGAGGACCGCTACTACGGCAACGCCCGCAACTTCCGCGACGACCAGCTGCGCGCGGTGCTTCGCACGTACCAGGAAGGCGTCGGCTTCAAGGACGTCACGGCGCCCTGGTACGACGTCTCGCGCGGCTGGGACCCGGTGGCCCGCATGCAGCACGTCGACCTCTACACGTGGCTGCGCGGCGACATCCTGGTGAAGGCCGACAAGGTGACGATGGCGAACTCGCTGGAGCTGCGGGTGCCGTTCCTCGACGCCGAGGTGTTCAAGGTCGCCGCGTCGATCCCGCTGGACCAGAAGCTCGCGCACGGTACGACGAAGTACGCACTGCGCCAGGCACTGGCCAAGATCATCCCGGCGCACGTGCTGAACCGCCGCAAGCTCGGCTTCCCGGTGCCGATCCGGCTGTGGCTGCGCAACGAGATGTACGACTGGGCGCGCGGCATCATCAGTGATTCGAAGACCGACGAGCTGCTGGACAAGAAGGCGATCCTGGCGCTGCTGGAGGAGCACAAGGCGGGGCAGCTGGACCGCAGCCGCCAGCTGTGGGCGCTGATCGTGTTCATGCTGTGGCACGGCATCTTCGTCGAGCACCGGATCAAGCCGGAGATCCCGGAGCCGGTGTACCCGGTCAAGCTCTGAGGTCTGCCGTGGCTGGTCGTGAGTGAGAAACAGGGTTCTAACGCTGTTTCTCACTCACGACCGCGCGTGTCAGGCGGGCAGGACCGCCGAGATGTCCTCCGCCGCGTCCGGGCCGAAGGCGTCGCCGATGCGGGCCAGCGCTTCCGTGCGGTCGAACGTCCACTCCTGGGTGCCCACCGTCTCCAGCACCAGGACCGCGATCAACGAGCCGAGCTGGGCGGCGCGCTCGACGTTCAAGCCGCCGTCCAGGCCCGCCAGGAAGCCCGCGCGGAAGCCGTCGCCGACGCCGGTCGGGTCGGCCTTGGCCCGCTCCGGGACCGCGCCGATCTGCAGGGCGACGAAATCCCTGCCGACGATCTCGACGCCCTTCTCGCCCAGCGTCGTGATCCGCAGGCCGACCTGGTCGAGCACGTCGGCCTCGGTCCAGCCGGTCTTCTGGAGCAGCAGCTCCCACTCGTAGTCGTTGCTGAACAGGTACTTCGCGCCGGCGACGAACGCGCGCGCCTGCTCGCCGGTCATCCGGGCCAGCTGCTGCGACGGGTCGACGGCGAACTCGTACCCGCGCTGGCGGCACTCCTCGGCGTGGCGGACCATGCCCTCCGGGTCGTCCGGGCTGATCAGCACCAGGCTGAGCGCGCCGGCGCGCTCGGCGACCGGCTGCAGCTCGATGTTGCGGGACTCGGCCATCGCGCCCGCGTAGAACGTCGCGATCTGGCAGAGGTCCTCGTCGGTCGTGCAGACGAACCGCGCGGTGTGCGCGACCTCCGACACGTGCACGCCGGACGTGTCGACGCCGTGCCGCTCCAGCCAGGACCGGTAGTCCGCGAAGTCGGCGCCCACCGCGCCGACGAGCACCGGCTGCACGCCGAGCACCCCGAGGCCGAAGGCGATGTTCGCGCCGATGCCGCCGCGCCGGACCACGAGGTCGTCGGCGAGGAAGCTCAGCGAAACCCGGTGCAGCTGCTCGGCGACCAGCTGCTCCGCGAACCTGCCCGGGAAATGCATGAGGTGGTCGGTCGCGATACTGCCGGACACCGCGATCCTGGCTTTGGCTGCCACCGGCTGCTCCTTTGTGGTCGACCTCACGGCAAAAGGCGCGAAGTTACCCCCGGGTCATGACCCGTCCGGGTAGTTCGCGCGTGCCCAGCCGACACTACCGGCTGGTACTCCTTCTCCAGTCGAACGCGGATCAATAGCGTTACGAATCGTGAACGCCGTCACCGAACCCGAGACCCTGTCCGAGCTGATCGCCGACTGCGCGCTCATCCCGGCGACGCTCCAGGCGGAGAACCTGCCGCTGCCCCGCTCCGCGGCCAAGCCGTGGCAGGTCGACGAGGCGTGCCACGCGCAGGTCGCGGAGCTCGACGCCTACGTGTAAGCCCGCAGAGGCGAAGAAGGCCCCGCTCTCCGAACACGGAGGCGGGGCCTTCTCACGGGTGGCTCAGTGGAACGAGTCGCCGCAGGCGCAGGAGCCGGTCGCGTTCGGGTTGTCGATCGTGAAGCCCTGCTTCTCGATCGTGTCCACGAAGTCGATGACGGCTTCCGACACGTACGGGGCGCTCATCCGGTCGACGGCGACCTTGAGGCCGTCGAAGTCGCGGAACAGGTCGCCGTCGAGCGTGCGCTCGTCGAAGAACAGCTGGTAGCGCAGGCCCGCGCAGCCACCGGGCTGGACGGCGATGCGCAGGTGCATGTCGTCGCGGCCCTCCTGCTCGAGCAGGGCCTTCGCCTTGGAAGCCGCGGCGTCGGTCAGCGTGACGCCGTGGGTCTCCTCGGCGGTCTCGGCCTGCGTCGCGCCGGCGTGCTCAGCGGTCGTCATGGCACTCCCTCTATGTTCGAACTCACTGCGGATACTCCTCGTGCTGACGTCTTCAACACCCGGAGCGGCCGATCTGTTCCCCACCATGGTCGCACATCGATCGACCTGGTGAACGGCGGCGTGACGCCTGCAATACCCTGGTGAGGTGAGGTTCCTGCGCCGAAGCACCACAGACACCGCCGCCGACGAGACGGAGACGGCGGAAGCCGTCGACGTCAGCGGCAAGTCGTTCACGCCCGGTAAGGGCAAGGCCACGCCGAAACGGCGTGACGCGGAGGCGAAGCGCCGCGGGCCGGTGGCGCCGCCGCCGACCACGATGCGCGAGGCGATGAAGCGCAACAAGGAACTGCGCAAGTCGAACCCCCAGACGAAGGAAGACCGCCGCGCGGCGGCGAAGGTCCGCCGCGACCGCATGATGGCGGGCGACGACAAGTACCTGCTCCCCCGCGACCGCGGGCCGGTGAAGGCGTACGTCCGCGACCTGGTCGACACGCGGCGCAACCTGCTGGGCCTGTTCATGCCGCTGGCGATCCTGGTGTTCCTGGCGCTGCTGGTGCCGCTGCCCCAGGTCCAGTCGTACATCACGCTGCTGTGCACCGCGATGCTGCTGGTGATGGCGATCGAGGGCTTCGTGAACGGGCGCAAGATCGCGAAGCTGGCGCGGGAGAGGTTCCCGAAGGAGGCGATCACCGGCCGGTCGATCGGCTGGTACGCGTTCGTCCGGGCGTCCCAGATCCGCCGGCTGCGGGTGCCGAAGCCGCGGCTGAAGCCCGGGGACCCGATCCCGAACTGAGCGGTTCTCGAGAAGCCGGGTGGAGCGAGCCTCCACCCGGCTTCTTTCGTGTCCGGGGAAGGCCTCCGGGGCGTATCCTTGGCGGGCGCAGAGTGGGACATTCCCCACGCGTTACCGCAGCTTCGGCGGACGGTAGCGCGCGGAGTGTGTCCCACTCTCCTCCCGGCGGCCTGCCCGGTCCTGCAGGTTTGGTGAACACGTGCCGCCCGGGCTCCGGGTGGGCACGAGGTGTTCCGCCTGACCTGGCGATAGGGGATACAGGTCATCCGGGGCCGGGACACCGGAGCACGACCGGCCGGCGCGAGCCTGCCACGGCACGACCCGTCGAAACCAACCCTGACCGGCTGGTGGGGACGCCCCGGGACTCATCGGCGGTGAGGGCTGCTCGTGTCGTTCGAAGTCGTCCTGTCCCGGGTCGCCGGCATGTCCGCGGCAAGCCTCTGGGCCATCGCCGCCATCCTCGTCATCGTCTTCCTCGGCGCCTGGCTGATCTACCGCCTCCACCTCGCGAAACGCCAGGACGGCGAGCGCTTCCGCCTCAAGCTGCCGTTCTTCGAGATCGAGACCGGCCCACCGGCCGAGAAGAAGGACGAGTGAAGCCGGAGTCACTCCATGGTCGTTAGCTAAGCAAACGATTACCGCCTAAGCTCGCACCATGGAGTTTCGTCGTCTCGGCCGCAGCGGCCTCAACGTCAGTGAGATCTCGTACGGGAACTGGCTCACCCACGGTTCCCAGGTCGAGGAGGACCAGGCGCACGCCTGCATCAAGGCCGCCCTCGACGCCGGCATCACCACCTTCGACACCGCCGACGTCTACGCCAACACCGCCGCCGAGTCCGTGCTCGGGCGCGGCCTCAAGGGGCAGCGGCGGGAAAGCCTGGAGATCTTCACCAAGGTCTTCTGGCCCACCGGGCCCAAGGGGCCCAACGACAAGGGCCTGTCCCGCAAGCACATCACGGAGTCCGCGAACGCGTCCCTGACCAGGCTCGGCACCGACTACCTCGACCTCTACCAGGCGCACCGGTTCGACCGGACCGTCCCGCTCGAAGAGACCATGCTCGCCTTCGCCGACCTCGTGCGGCAGGGCAAGGTGCTCTACGTCGGCGTCTCGGAGTGGACCGCCGAGCAGATCAGCCGCGGGGCCGCCCTCGCCCGCGAGCTCAAGATCCCCTTCGTCTCCAACCAGCCGCAGTACAACATGCTCTGGCGCGTCATCGAGGACCAGGTCATCCCCGCCTCCGAGCGCGAAGGCATGAGCCAGATCGTCTGGTCGCCGATCGCGCAGGGCGTCCTGACCGGCAAGTACAAGCCCGGCGCCGACTACCCCGCCGGCTCGCGGGCCACCGACGAGAAGGGCGGCGCGAACATGGTCGCCCGCTTCCTCGACGAGAACGTCCTCAAGCGCGTCGCCGAGCTGGAACCGCTCGCGAAGCAGGCCGACCTCTCCCTCGCGCAGCTGGCCGTCGCGTGGGTGCTGCAGAACCCGAACGTCGCTTCGGCGATCATCGGGGCCTCGCGGCCGGAGCAGGTGCACGAGAACGTCAAGGCCGCCGGCAAGAAGCTCGACGCCGACCTCCTCGAGGCCATCGACGACGTCCTCGGCGACGTCGTCGAGCGCGACGCCACCCTCACCAAGAGCCCCTAGTCCTGGTTGATCCGGCCCTGGAACGGCACCCCGACGTCGAACGCGTCCCCGGGGGCCATCCGGGGCTCCAGGCCGAACCCGCGCAGGAGGCGGCTGGCACCCGCCAGCCGGTCGCCTCCTCGCCCGGGCACCCGCGACGGCGTGAGGCCGTGCGAAACCAGCAGCGTCTCGACGTCGTCGATCAGCCGGTACGGGTCGTAGTCACCCACGAACCCAGGTCTTCCCCGTGATCCGCTCGTAGACCTCGGTGTAGCGCTGCCGCGTCTGTTCGACGATCTCCGCCGGGATCTCCGGCCCGGGGTAGGTCTTGTCCCACCCCGTGGTCAGGGACCAGTCGCGGACGAACTGCTTGTCGAACGCGTGCTGCGGGCGGCCCGGCTCCCACTCGTCGGCCGGCCAGAAGCGCGACGAGTCCGACGTCAGGACCTCGTCGCCGAGGGTCAGCGTGCCGTCGGCGTCGAAGCCGAACTCCAGCTTCGTGTCGGCGATGATGACGCCCTGTGCGGCAGCGTGTTCGGCGCCCTTCGCGTAGATCTCCAGCGTCAGCTCGCGAAGCCGCTTCGCGGTGTCCTCGCCGATCTCGTTCAGCACCTCGCCGAAGGTCATGAACTCGTCGTGCCCGGTGTCGGACTCCTTGGTCGTCGGCGTGAAGATCGGCTCCGGCAGCTTGTCGCCCTCGACCAGGCCGGGCGGCAGCGCGACGCCGGAGATCTTGCCGTCGCGCCGGTATTCCCGCAGGCCCAGACCGGCGAGGTAGCCGCGGGCGATGCACTCGACCTTGACCATCTTCAGCGGCTTGCAGCGCATCGCGCGCCCGGCGAACTCGGCCGGCACGTCCGTGGTGGACACGACGTGGTTCGGCACGATGTCGGCCATCCGGTCGAACCACCACGCGGACAGCTGGTTGAGCAGCGCGCCCTTGTCCGGGATCAGCGTCGGCAGCGCCACGTCGTAGACCGAGACCCGGTCGGACGCGACGAGCAGGATGTCCCCGCCGTCGAGCTCGTACAGGTCACGGACCTTGCCTTCGTGGATGTGCCTCATTCGCCGTCCTCAGTCGTGTACTCGTAGAAAACCCAGTGGTCGGGCAAGGCGGCGGATTCACCGTACTCGACGACCGTCCCGTCGGCCGCCAGGAAGGTGCTGCGGCCCAGCAGCACCGGCGACCCGGCGGGCAGCCCCAGCTCGGCCGCCTCCTCCTCGCCCGCGCGGCCCGCCGCGTGCCGTTCCTGCGTCGTCGCGATCTTCGTGCCGAGCCGCGCGGCCGCGTGGGCCGCCGTGCCCTCGACGATGCGCTCGGGCACCAGCAACGCCGGCGCCTTGGCCGACAGCGCGCCGTCGAACCACGACGTCGACGTCGACAGCGGCCGCGAGTCCGGGCCGTAGGTGGTACGCCGTCGCCGGATGGCCGGGGCGCCCTCGTCCAGGCCCAGCGCGGCAGCGGCGCGTTCGGACGCCTGCTCGAGGCCGGCCGAGCGGATCACCGCGTAGTGGCCAGGTGGGTAGATCCGGCCCGTGCGCGCCGAAGCGGCGGTGCGATCGCGGGCCGTGCGGTGCAGGCCGCCGCGGTCGACGACCGTGCCGACCCCGCGCACCGGGCGCACGAGCCCCTGCGAGCGGAGCGTGGCCAGGACCTTGGTGGCCGTCGCCATGGCGACGGCCCACGTACGCGCGATCTCGCGGGCGGACGGCACCGCGTCGCCCTCCTGCAGCCGGCCGGACAGGATGTCTTCCCGGATCCGGCCCGCGATCTGCAGGTAGGGCGGCTCAGGACGGTCGAGGGTGGGCAAGGCGGCTCCTCACAGGGACAACACGCACAAGTGTTCTAGCACGCCGGAGTGTCTCCCACAAAGCCCTGTTCAGAACCACCCAGGTGTACTAGTACACGTGCTGGACTGCGCTCTAGTACGCAAGTTACCCTCGAAAGTGTGTCCCCGCCCACAGCACACAGCGGCTCCAACGGCCCGGGCCTCGAGCAACTCCTCGAGGAGCTCCGGCGCCGCAAGTGGGTGCTGCACCTGTTCGGCGGCCGCGAGGCGCCGGAGATCTACGCCGCGGTACACACCTGGCCGACCTGCGCGGACGTCATCATCCTCCGGGACGAGCACCGCGCCAGCGCCTACCGGGTGCCGACGTTCCCGGGCACCGACGTGTTCAGCCCGCGGGTGGTCACCTGGCAGTACCACGCCACCCCGGTCTGGACGCTGCGGGCAGTGCTCACCCTGGCGGAGCCCGGCACCCCGGGCGCGCCGCTGCAGGCGCTGCGGCCACAGCCGGAGTGCCACATCCCGCCGGAGCTGCGCCAGGACATCACGATCCGGCCGACGAGCACGACGGAGGACGACGGTGGCGGCCCGCCCGCGTGCGCCTGACGGTCTTCAGGCACCGCGGCCGAGCAGCCGCTCCGCGACCACGAGGTCGTGGGGGTAGGTGATCTTGAGGTTCTCGGGAGCCCCCGGGACCCAGCGGATCGGCAGGGAGGAGAACCGCTCCATGCAGGACGAAGTGTCCGTCCCCAGGAAACCTTCGCGCTCGGCCTGTTCGTAGGCCTCGAGCAGCGGTCCGGCCCGGAAGCCCTGAGGCGTCTGGACTCGGATCGCGCCGGGCACCTGGGCGACCAGGTGCCCGGCATCCACCCTGACGACATCGTCGGCGCCCAGGCCCGGCACAGCCCCCCCGTCCTCGCGTGTCCGGGTCAGCACCGCTTCGATGAGCCGTGGGTGGACCAGCGGCCGGGCCGCGTCGTGCAGCAGCACGGCGTCGACCCGGCCGCCCGCAATCCGGGGGGCGAGGTGGCGCAGCGCGTTGAGCTCGGAGGCCTGGCGCGTGTCGCCGCCGTGCACGATCTCGACGTCTTCGCCGGTCACCTCGTCGGCGAGTTCGCGGTCCTGCGGCCGGATGACCAGCACGAGCACGCCGATGCCCGGCACGCGCCTGAAGGCGTCCAGCGACCAGGCGACCACCCGCCGGCCCGCCAGGGGCAGGTAGACCTTGTTCAGCTTCGCGCCGACGCGGGTGCCCGCGCCACTGGCCAGCACCACCGCGGCCGCCGTCGTCTCCACGAGCCGCGACACTACCGGCCGCGCTGTCCCGGTAGGTTGGCCACAGCGTTGCCGTGGACGTTGCCGTGGACTAAGAAAGGGCCTGGTGTGGAGCCGGAAGACATCGAGTTCCCCGAGATCACCCCGCCCGACGACCACGCCCGTTCGGCCGCGATCGCGCTGCACGACAAGCTGGTCAAGCCGGCCGGGTCGCTCGGCAGGCTCGAAGAGCTGGGCGTCTGGATCGCCGCCTGCCAGGGCCAGTCGCCGCCGCGGCCGTTCACGCGGCCGCGGGTCGTCGTCTTCGCCGGTGACCACGGCATCGCCGCGAAGGGCGTCTCCGCCTATCCCGCCGAGGTCACCGCGCAGCTGCTGGGCACGATGCTGACCGGCGGCGCCGCGATCAACGTGCTGGCCGCCGCCGCGGGCGCGAGCGTGCGCGTGGTCGACATGGCCGTCGACACCGAAGCTCCCGCGACGCGCTCGATCGGCGAGCACAAGGTCCGCCGCGGTTCGGGCTCCATCGACGTCGAGGACGCCCTGACCGCCGACGAGGTCAAGGCCGCCGTCCGCGCCGGGGTCGCGATCGCCGACGCCGAGGTCGACGGCGGCGCGGACCTGCTCATCCCGGGCGACCTCGGGATCGGCAACAGCACGCCGGCGTCGGTGCTCGTCGCGGCGCTGACCGGCACCGAGCCGGTCGCGGTGGTCGGCCGCGGCTCCGGCATCGACGACGAGGCCTGGATGCGCAAGGCCACCGCGGTGCGCGACGCGCTGCGCCGGGCCCGCCCGGTCCTGGCCGACCCGGTCGCCCTGCTGCGCACGACGGCGGGCGCCGACATCGCGGCGATGGCCGGGTTCCTGGCCCAGGCCGCGGCCCGCCGGACGCCGGTGGTGCTGGACGGGCTCGTCGCGTGCGCCGCGGCCCTCGTCGCCGAAGACCTCGCGCCGGGCGCGCGCCGGTGGTGGGTAGCCGGGCAGCGGACCGCCGAGCCCGCCCACTCCCTGGCGTTGGAGCACCTGGACCTCGGCCCGCTGCTGGAGCTGGACGTCCGCCTCGGCGAAGGCACCGGCGCGGTGACGGCGTTGCCGCTGCTGATGATGGCCGCGCGCGTCCTCGCCGAAACCGCCACCCACGAGCAGGCCGGTGTCTCCGGGCCGGTCATCCCCGCCACCGCCACCTGATCCCGAACGCCGTGAAGGGCACCCTGATGGACGTGAAGTCCACGAGGGTGCCCTTCACGGCGTGGAGCTTCAGCCGAGCGGGACCATCCAGTGGTCGACGTCGGGGTGGGTGCCCTCCTGGATCCCCGTCAGCTCCTCGCGCAGCTTCATCGTCAGGGTGCCCGGCTGCCCGTCGGCGATCGTGAACTCGCCGCCCGCGTGCTTGACGTGCCCGACCGGCGTGATCACCGCCGCCGTGCCGCAGGCGAACGTCTCGGTCAGCTCACCCGAGGCCGACGCCTTCTCCCACTCGTCGGTGGAGATCCGCCGCTCCTCGACCTTGTACCCGAGCCGCGAAGCGAGCTGCAGCAGCGACTTGCGGGTGACGCCGGGCAGCAGCGAGCCGGTCAGCTCCGGCGTGACGACCCGGGCGTTCTCGCCGGAGCCGAAGACGAAGAACAGGTTCATCCCGCCCATCTCCTCGACCCAGCGCCGCTCCACCGCGTCCAGCCAGACCACCTGGTCGCAGCCCTTCTCCACGGCCTGCGCCTGGGCGACGAACGACGCCGCGTAGTTGCCGGCGCACTTCGCCGCGCCGGTGCCGCCGGGGGCCGCGCGCACGTACTCCGTCGACAGCCAGACGCTCACCGGCTTCACGCCGCCGCTGAAGTACGAGCCCGCCGGGGACGCGATGACCGTGTACAGGTAGTCGGCGGCCGGGCTGTTGACCCCGAGCCCGGTCGACGTCGAGATCATGAACGGACGCAGGTAGAGCGAATCCCCCTGGCGGGTGGGCACCCACCGGCCGTCGACGGCGATGAGCTCCCGCAGCGACTCGACGAAGACCTCCTCGGGCAGCTGCGGCATCGCGAGCCGCTCCGCCGACTGCCGGAACCGCACGGCGTTGGCGTCCGGGCGGAACGACGCGATCGAGCCGTCCGGCTGGCGGTAGGCCTTGAGGCCCTCGAAGATGGCCTGGCCGTAGTGCAGGACCGAGGTCGCCGGGTCGAGCGTGAAAGGCGCGTACGGGCCGACCTGCGCGTCGTGCCACCCTTCGGTCTTCGACCACTTGACGGTCACCATGTGGTCGGTGAAGTACAGCCCGAACCCGGGCTTCTCGAGTACCTCCGCGACACGGTCCGCGCTCGCAGGACTCGGGTGCGGGAGATGGGCGAACTGTGTCGTGGTCGTCATGGCTGGAGGATACCGCTTGGTCGGACGCGCGTTAGTCGGATGTCCCACTGTTCCGGCCTCCCCGCGGCCGAGCCGTGATGACCCTAGGATGACACCGTGACCTACCACTCCACGGAGCCGGTGCCCCGGCCCAAGACCGGCGGGGCCGACGTCAAGACGTTCGTCACCGCGGTGCTGCTGACCTTCGGCGTCGGCCTGCTCGGCATGGTCGGCTGGGCCGTGCTCAGCAGCGGCTTCGGCGGCTTCCTCGGCCTCGTCGCGGGCGTCTTCGGCATCGTGTGGTGGCGCAGCGTCCACGGCAAGGCGGTGTTCCCGAAGGTGATCCCGACGAAGTCGGTCGTCATCCTCGCGGTCGTCAACGCGGTGCTCGCGCTGATCCTCCTCCTGACCGCGGGCTGAGTTCCGCCAGCAGCCCCGCGGGCAGCTCGGGGGCCGGCCAGCCCGGATCCGGGCGGAAGTCGGTGTCCGTCCCGTCGAACGGGTAGGTGCCGCGCTCGGCCAGCGCGCCGATCCGCTCGCCCTCCGCGCGCAGCCGGTCGAGCTGCGCGCGCGTCAGGCGGCCGGCGTCGATCGCGACCTCGGCCTCGTCCTCGTCGTCCCAGCGCCAGGTGCCGTCCCGCTCGACGACGACGTCGAGCACGCCGTCGATGCGGTCCACCCCGGCCGGGGTCCGGCCGAGCGGGACCTCGAGGTTGACGTACCAGTTCGTGAACTGCCCGGTGGCGTCGAAGAACCACCACACCGACGACCATTCGTCGTCGGCGATGCGCCGCAGCGTGGACGTGCGGTGCCAGAAGTCCGCGACGGGCACGCGCGGGATGCGGAACCGCTGGTCCAGGGGCGCGTCCGCCAGGTGCCTGCCGTCCGCCAGCCTGCTGCCGACGATGGCGGTGCCCGCCGGGATCCAGGCGAGCAGGACGCGGCCGTCGTCTTCGAGGACGCGCAGCGGGTGGACCTGGCCGATCGAGCCGTCCGGGCGGTGGAACCGTTCGATCACGGTCTCCCCCGGCCGCCAGCGTCGATCACTCACGCGACCCACTGTACCGGCGCGCGCGTACGCCCAGTAGCAGCTCGATCACCGTCGCCAGCCCCGCGACGACGAGCACGGGCAGCGCCGGCAGGAAGTACGCGGCCACCGCGGCGACGGCGATCCCCGCCAGTCCTCGTACCCCAACGCGCTCGCGGACCTCGGTTCCGGCAGCGAGCGCGGGCACCACGGTCGCGACCACGGCGACGACCGTCAGCAACGGCTGCAGCGAGTCCGCGTCGGCGGCGGAAAGCAGGTCACGCAACGACGTCAGGGAAAGCCCGAGCCGGACGGAGCCGAGCTGGTACAGCGCGGCTAAGGCGGCCAGCACGGCGACCGCGGCGAGGAGCAGCACTCGCCGGCCCGCGCCCTCGCGCCCACCCGGGCGGAGGAACGGCAGGAAGACCACCGCGGCCACGAGCACCCCCGCGAAGTCCGGGGTCTGCAGGCCGCCCCCGGCCGTCGACACGGGCGGCACGGCCACGCACAGCGCGACCAGCACGAGCCCCGCGACGAGCAGGAGGCCACCCGCGGTCCGTACGACGATCGTCGGGATCTTCAGCCCGGCGAACCCCGCCCCGGCCACCACGACGACGAAGGCCGCGGCGGCGAGTTCGCGGTGTACGGGGAAGACGTAGGCGCCGAACGCGATCGCGTAGACGGTCACTTCGGCGAGCCGGGCGACGGCCACCACGACCCGGTCGACCAGGACGTCCCCCGGTTCCGGGACCCGCGTCGTCACGCCCGCGGCGACCGCCGCCAGCACCAGCCCGGCCAGCAGCCACCAGCCGGCCCCCGCCGCCCCGGCCGCCAGCGCCACCAGCAGCCCACCGCCCAGCCGCACGCGGCCCTCCCTCTCCCTCTGTTCACCCGTGGTCCGGTCGTCATTAGCATGGCTCACGATCCCGACCGGGCCGGCGCCCGGTACACCGTGAACGCGCGAGGAGCCAGAAGTGACCGTGCCTAAGCTCGCCCTGTCCGACAACACCGGGGAGGCACTGGCCAAGACGCGCGCCGACGTGGTCGTCATCGGCACCCTGGCCGGCGAGGACGGCCCGCTGCTCGCCACCGGCGCCGCCGCCGTGGACGCCGCCTTCGACGGCCGGCTCGCCGGGCTGCTCGCCACCCTCGGTGCCAGCGGCAAGGCCGAAGAGGTCGTCAAGATCCCGACGCTGGGCAAGCTGGCGGCCGGGGTCGTGCTGGCCGTCGGCCTGGGCAAGGAGGGCGACGCCGTCACCCCCGAGCAGGTCCGCCGCGCCGCCGGAGCGGCCGGCCGCGCGCTGGCCGGCACCGACCGCGCGTTCGTGACGCTGTCGGAGCTCGACCTGCAGGCCGCCGTCGAGGGCACGATCCTCGGCTCGTACGTCTTCACGGCGTACCGCTCGGAGAAGGGTGACGCGCCGGTCGCGAAGGTCGACTTCGCGACCCCGGGAACCGGCACCGCCCGCGAGCACAAGGCGACACTGAAGGCCGCGACCAGCATCGCCGAGGCCGTCCTCACCGCCCGCGACCTGATCAACACCCCGCCGAACGACCTCTACCCGGCCTCCTTCGCCGACCGCGCGAAGAAGCTGGCCGAGGACAACGGCCTCGAGTTCGAGGTCCTCGACGAGAAAGCGTTGAAGCGCAAGGGCTTCGGCGGCATCCTCGGCGTCGGCGGCGGCTCGTCGCGCCCGCCGCGGCTGCTGCGCCTGGCCTACCAGCCGGCCAAGGCCGCCAAGAAGGTCGCGCTGGTCGGCAAGGGCATCACGTTCGACTCCGGCGGCATCTCCCTCAAGCCCGCCGCGAACATGGACCACATGACCTCGGACATGTCCGGCGCGGCCGGCGTGCTCGCCTCGGTGGTGCTGGCGGCCAAACTCAAGTACCCCCTGGAAGTCGTCGCGCACATCCCGCTGGCGGAGAACCTGCCGTCGGGGACGTCGTACCGGCCGGGCGACGTGCTGACCATGTACGGCGGCAAGACCGTCGAGGTCCTCAACACCGACGCCGAGGGACGGCTCGTCCTGGTCGACGCGATGGTCCGCGCGGCCGAGGAGAACCCGGACTACCTGATCGAGACCTCGACGCTGACCGGCGCCCAGGTCGTCGCGCTCGGCAACCGCACCGCCGGCGTGATGGGCTCGGACGACTTCCGCGACCGCGTCGCCGCGATCATGCAGGCCACCGGCGAAAACGGCTGGGCGATGCCGCTGCCGGAGGAGCTGCGCGCCGACCTCGACTCGCGCCTGGCCGACCTGGCCAACGTGACGGGCCACCGCTGGGGCGGCATGCTGGCCGCCGGAATCTTCCTGCGCGAGTTCGTCGCCGACGGCCTCGACTGGGTCCACATCGACATCGCGGGACCGTCGTTCAACACCGGCTCGCCGTGGGGCTACACCGGCAAGGGCGGCACGGGCGTCCCGGTCCGGACGATCGCCGCGGTGCTGGCGGACATCGCCGCCAACGGCTGAGTGGAGCCCGGCGAATACCTCGAAGCGGCGGTCCGGGACGTCCTGACCGCCGCTTCGTCCACTGTGGACGACCAGGTCGGGTACGCCGCCCTGCTCCTCGCCGTCACCGGCGCCCTCGACGACGCCGACCGGCTGGTCGAGCAATGGCAGGCGCGGACGGAACGGCCGGTGGACGCGCTGTGCGCCGGCCCGGTCCGGGCCCGCGCGTGGGCGATGCTCTTCGAAGCCCGCGGCGGCCGTCCGGACTGGGCCGAGGGCCTCCCGCCACTCGACCTCGACGCCGAAGAGCGCGCGCACACGACGTTCCTGCGCCGCCCGGTCTCGGACCTCGACGGAGTGCTCCCGCCGGGGCCGGTCGCCGAGGTGGTCAAGCACGTCGCCCCGGCCCGCCCGGACCACGTTCGCACCGCCCTCGCCGACAGCGACCTCGCCCGGTGGGCCGAGCTGGCCGGGCCGCGGCCCGACGTCGCGGCGCTCGCCGCGACGCGTGCCCTGGCCCCCGCGCTGGTGGCCGGCGCCGACCCGCTGGGCCTGCGCGACTGGGCTTCCGGCTGCGCGGGCGCGCTGGTGGCGGCGCTGCACGAGCGGTACCCGCCGGACCTCGGCGGCTGGCCGGAGCTGGTCGCGGAGATCCTGCGCCTGCGCGGCGGCGGCACCGCCCCGCCCCCGGCGTCGGAGGCGGCGATCCGCTCGGCCGAGCTGCGGCTGGGCGTCGAGCTGCCCGCCGACCACCGCGAGTTCCTGCGCACCTGCGACGGCCTGCCCGCCGACGTCGTCTTCCCGCGCCTGCTGGGCACGGCCGACCTGCGCTCGGAGAACAACGTCGTGGTGCTGGCCGAACCGGCGGAGCTGCTGCTTTCGGGGTCCCACGTGATCGAGGTCGACCCGGTGCTCGGCACGACGGTCCACCCGTCCTTCCGCGCGGCGCTGGTCAAACACGCCACCCTGCTCGCCCAGGCGGGCTGACTCGTCCGGGTGCCCGGCCCGATCGCCGTGTCGTCCCCTCGAATCGCGTGTCGGCTGTCTGGTCACGCCCACTGTGCGCGCGACCGGACCGTTCCGTGCTCGGAGGGTCGACACGGTGCTTTCTCGCTGCGCGATCTGGCGGCTACGGCCGGTTCGCCGTCGAGACCGTCCTGTCAGACCTGGCCGCGCTTCTTCCGCTCGGTGTACTCGCGCATGCGCTTGGGGTAGCCGACCCGCGCGACCTCGTAGACCGGGATCGAGCGGCGGTGGCCGAACTGCTGGGCCGCCTCCAGGCTGCCGATCCGGCGCCGGGTCCATTCGCCGTCGTGGGCGATCAACACCACAGTGGTCTCGGTGACGTTCGTCTTCGGCTCGACGAACGCCTCGACACCCCGGCGCGAGGCCGCCCACTCGTCGAGGTGATGGGTGTCCTCGGAATTGGCTTTCCGCAGCGTGCCGGCCTTCTGCCCGCCCTTGGCGCGCCTGCGCAGGGAGTCGAACAACCCCACCGCGACCACCTTCCCTCCCGAGACTTTCCCCCCTCATTATCCCGATGTCCGCGTGTGGTCGGTGTCGCACACCCGGCTAGCTCGCAGCCTCCTCCGGCGTAGTGACAAGATGGCGGGTGTCGCGCGCGCGGTTATACCGGGCAGGGGCGACGACAGAGCACCACCCCACTGCTTGCCGAGGAGTTATTGAAGTGACCGACACCTCCGCCGACCTCGTGATCCTGGGAGGCGGATCGGGCGGCTACGCCGCGGCGTTCCGCGCGGCCGAGCTGGGCCTTTCCGTCACGTTGATCGAGAAGGACAAGCTCGGCGGGACCTGCCTCCACCGGGGCTGCATCCCGACCAAGGCCCTGCTGCACGCAGCCGAGGTCGCCGACGAAACCCGCGAAGCCGAGGCGGTCGGCGTCAAGGCCGTCTTCGAGGGCATCGACATCGCCGGGGTCAACAAGTACAAGGACGGCATCGTCGCCCGCCTGTACAAGGGCCTGCAGGGCCTGGCCAAGGCGCACAAGGTGAACCTCGTCGAGGGCAGCGGCACGTTCGTCGGCGGCACGACCGTCGAGGTGGACGGCACCCGCTACACCGGCAAGAACGTCATCCTCGCCACCGGCTCGTACTCGCGCACGCTGCCCGGGCTGGAGCTCGGCGGCCGCATCATCGCCAGCGAGCAGGCCCTCGCCCTCGACTACGTCCCCAAGAAGGTCGTCGTCCTCGGCGGCGGCGTGATCGGGGTCGAGTTCGCCAGCGTCTGGGCCTCCTTCGGCGTCGACGTCACCATCGTGGAAGCGCTGCCGCGGCTGGTCCCGAACGAGGACGAGTTCGCGTCCAAGCAGCTCGAGCGCGCTTTCCGCCGCCGCAAGATCGCCTTCAAGACCGGCGTGAAGTTCACCGGCGCGAAGCAGGACGACAACGGCGTGAGCGTCTCGCTGGAGTCCGGCGAGACGATCGACGCCGACCTGCTGCTGGTCGCCGTCGGCCGCGGGCCGAACTCGGCGGGCCACGGCTACGAGGAGAACGGCGTCAAGATCGAGCGCGGCTTCGTCCTCACCGACGAGCGGCTGCGCACCAACCTGCCGAACGTCTACGCGGTCGGCGACATCGTGCCGGGCCTGCAGCTCGCGCACCGCGGATTCCAGCAGGGCATCTTCGTCGCCGAGGAGATCGCCGGGCAGAACCCGCGCGTGATCGACGAGAGCGGCATCCCGCGAGTCACCTACTCCCACCCCGAGGTCGCGTCGGTCGGGCTGACCGAGTCGCAGGCGAAGGACAAGTACGGCTCCGACGTCACGACCTTCACCTACGACCTCGGCGGCAACGGCAAGAGCCAGATCCTCAAGACCTCCGGCGGGGTCAAGCTGGTCAAGGCCCCGGACGGCCCGGTCGTCGGGGTCCACATGGTCGGCGACCGCGTCGGCGAGCTGATCGGCGAAGCGCAGCTGATCTACAGCTGGGAGGCTTTCCCCGAAGACGTCGCGCCGCTCATCCACGCCCACCCCACCCAGACCGAGGCCCTCGGTGAAGCGTTCCTCGCCCTCGCGGGGAAGCCGCTGCACGTGCACAGCTGACGTCCCACCAGCAGAATCCAGACCACGCAGAACTTGGAAGAGGAGTCAGCGAACGATGGCCTACTCCGTCACATTGCCGGAGCTCGGGGAGAGCGTCACCGAAGGCACCGTCACCCGGTGGCTCAAGCAGGAGGGTGACACCGTCGAGGTCGACGAGCCGTTGCTCGAGATCTCGACCGACAAGGTCGACACCGAGGTTCCCTCCCCGGTGGCGGGCACGGTCGTGAAGATCAGCGCCGCCGAGGACGAGACGGTCGAGGTCGGCGCCGAGCTGGCCGTGATCGACGACGGTTCCGGCGGCGCGCCCGAGTCCGAATCGGACACAGCCCCGGCGCAGGAAGAGCAGAAGTCCGAGCCCGAGCCCGAGCAGCCGTCCGAGCCGGCGCCGCAGGAGCAGGACAGCGCCCAGGAGAGTGCGCCGAGCAAGCCGGACACCGCGCCGGCCGCCGGCGGCGAAGGCACCGAGGTGAAGCTGCCCGAGCTGGGCGAAAGCGTCACCGAGGGCACCGTCACGCGCTGGCTGAAGCAGGTCGGCGACTCGGTCGAGGTCGACGAGCCGCTGCTCGAGATCTCCACCGACAAGGTCGACACCGAGGTGCCGTCGCCGGTCGCCGGCACGGTGCTGGAGATCCGCGCGGGCGAGGACGAGACCGTCGAGGTCGGCGGCGTCCTGGCCGTGATCGGCGACGCGAACGCGGCCCCGAAGGCCGAGTCCGCGCCGGAGCCCAAGCCCGAGCCGAAGCCGGAACCCAAGCCGGAGCCGAAGCCCGAGCCGGTTCAGGAGTCGAAGCCCAAGCCCGAACCGAAGCCCGAGCCGCAGGCCGCTCCCGCGGCGAAAGCGGCCGAGTCGGCTCCGGCCGCCGCGGCGAAGGACGGTTCGGCGGACGGCCCGTACGTCACGCCGCTGGTCCGCAAGCTGGCGTCCGAGCACGGCATCGACCTCGCGTCGCTGACCGGCAGCGGCGTCGGCGGCCGGATCCGCAAGCAGGACGTGCTGGCCGCGGCCGAGGAGAAGCAGAAGGCGGCCGCCCCGGCTCCCGCCGCTGCTCCGGCAGCCGCTGCGGCCCCGTCGGCGCCGGCCGCGCGTCCGGCGGCCCCGGTGTCGCCGGAGCTGGCGGCGCTGCGCGGGACCGTGCAGAAGGCCAGCCGGATCCGCCAGATCACGGCCACCAAGACCCGCGAGTCGCTGCAGATCGCCGCGCAGCTCACGCAGGTCCAGGAGGTCGACGTCACGAAGATCGCCAAGCTGCGCCAGCGGGCGAAGGCGGCCTTCAAGGAGCGCGAGGGCGTCAACCTGACGTTCCTGCCGTTCTTCGCGAAGGCCACGGTCGAGGCGCTGAAGCAGCACCCGAACGTCAACGCGTCCTACAACGAGGACACGAAGGAGATCACCTACCACGGCGCCGTGCACCTGGGCATCGCGGTGGACACCGAGCGCGGGCTGCTCTCGGTCGTGATCCACGACGCGGGCGAGCTGAGCCTGGCCGGGCTCGCGCACCGGATCGCCGACCTGGCGGGCCGCGCGCGGTCGGGCCAGATCAAGCCGGACGAGCTGTCGGGCGGCACGTTCTCGATCACGAACATCGGCAGCGTCGGCGCGCTGTTCGACACGCCGATCATCGTGCAGCCGCAGTCGGGCATCCTCGGCACCGGCGCGGTCGTCAAGCGCCCGGTGGTCGTCGCCGACGCCGACGGCAACGACACGATCGCCGTCCGGTCGATGGCGTACCTGCCGCTGACCTACGACCACCGCCTGGTGGACGGAGCCGATGCGGGCCGCTTCCTGACGACGATCAAGCAGCGCCTGGAAGAGGGCAACTTCGAGGGCGAACTCGGCCTCTGAGGCACACCGGACGAAGGCCGCCACGGGACTTCCGTGGCGGCCTTCGCCGTTTCCGGGCCGGACGTGCGGGCGCGCAGCGGATGCGCAACGATCGGAGCATGCGAGTACTCATCGCCGGAGCGAGCGGCTTGATCGGGTCGGCGCTGCGCGACCGCCTGCTGCGCGAGGGCCACGAGGTCCGCCGGCTGGTGCGGCGCGAGGCGCGCGAAGGCGGCGAGTTCCGGTGGAACCCGCCGTCCGGCACCATCGCGAACGGCGCCTTCGAAGGCGTGGACGCCGTCGTGAACCTGGCCGGCGCGCCGCTGTTCCCCAGCCGGTGGAGCGCGATGCGCAAGCAGCAGCTCACCGACAGCCGCGTCGAGCCGACCGACGTGCTCGCCGAATCCGTCGCCGAGCACGGGATCGGCGTGCTCGTGAACGCTTCCGCCGTCGGGTACTACGGCCACACGCATGAGTCCATTGTGGACGAATCGGGGCCGCGCGGCCGCGGCTTCCTCGCCGAACTCTGCGAAGCGTGGGAAGCGGCGACGTCGGGCGCGGGCGACGCGCGTGTCGTGCGCATCCGGACCGGGCTGGTCCTTTCGGCGAAGGGCGGCCTGTACGGCACGCTCCGCCCGCTCTTCCAGCTGTGCCTGGGCGGGCGCCTCGGCAGCGGCCGCCAGTACATGTCGTGGATCGCCCTCGAGGACGAGGTGGGCGCGATCGTCCACGCCCTCACCCACGACGACCTGACCGGCCCGGTGAACCTGACCGGCCCGGACCCGGTGACCAACGCCGAGTTCACCCGCGCCGTCGGCCGGGCCCTGCGCCGGCCCGCGCCGTGGTGGGTGCCCGGCATCGCGCTCAAGACCGTGCTCGGCCAGGCCGGCGAGGAGATGGCGCTGTTCGGCCAGCGGGCCGTCCCGGCCGCGCTGGAACGGTCCGGCTACGTGTTCCGGCACCGGACCCTCGACAGCGCGCTCGCCGCGGCATGAGCGTCCCGCTGCAACGCTGGCTCGTCGTCGGGGCGGTCCTCGCCGCCGCGTTCGTCGTGCTCGGCCTGAGCGTGGCGCGGCAGCCACTGACCCTGGACGTCGAAGTCGCGAACGCGCTTCGCGGCGTGTACGCGGAGCCGCTCGGCCGGGTCGCGCAGGCCGGGAGCGACGTGCTCGGGCCGGTCCTCCCCTTCGTCCTCGGCGCCGGGCTGCTCGCGCTGGCGCTGCGCCGCCGCGGGCACCTCGGGCTGTTCGTGCGGCTCGGCGTCGTGCTGGTGCTGTGCCGGCTGACGAGCCTGGTGTTCAAGCCGCTCTTCCTGCGGGCGCGCCCGCGCGACTACCCGGACCTGAGCTACCCGAGCGGGCACGTCGTGTCGGTGGCGAGCACGGGGTTCGTGCTGCTCCTGCTCTGCGCGTGGTTGTGGCCGCGGCTGGTCCGCCGGGTGGCGGTGGCGGTGGTCGTGGCGACCGTGCTGTCCGCCGTCTGCCGCGTCGTGCTGGGCGTGCACTGGGTCACCGACACGATCGGCGCAGTGCTCGCGGTGACCGGTGTCGGGCTGCTCTCGGCGTGCGCCTTGCGGCTGCTTCCCCCGGGTGACGGGCGTAGCCTCGACGGGTGAGTTCTTCCCGCACCTCCTGCCGCGCCAGCACCGAGCCCGTCGACGTCCGGGAGCTCGGCACGATCGACTACACCGAAGCCTGGGAGCTCCAGCGGAGCCGGCTGACCGAGCGCGCCGACGGCACCGCGCCCGACACGATGTTCCTGCTGCAGCACCCGTCGGTGTACACCGCGGGCAAGCGCACGGAGCCCGCCGACCGCCCGGCCGACGGCACGCCGGTGATCGACGTCGACCGCGGCGGCAAGATCACCTGGCACGGCCCGGGCCAGCTGGTCGGCTACCCGATCGTGAAGCTCGGCGACCCGATCGACGTCGTGCACTACGTGCGGCGGCTGGAGGAAGCGCTGATCCACGTGTGCGACTCCCTCGGCGTGCACAGCGGCCGCGTCGAGGGCCGCAGCGGCGTGTGGATCCCGGCCGACGACCGCGGCATCGAGCGCAAGATCGCGGCGATCGGCATCCGCGTCCAGCGCGGCGTGACGATGCACGGCTTCGAGCTGAACTGCAACGCCGACCTGAAGGCGTTCGACGCGATCGTGCCGTGCGGCATCCGCGACGCGGGCGTGACGTCCCTGTCGTACGAGCTGCAGCGCGACGTCAGCGTGGAGGCCGTGCTCCCCCTGGCCCGCGACGCGGTCCTCGCGGCGCTGGAAGGCGAGCTGCCGGTGAGCGAGGACCGCTGGCTCGCCCGGCCGCAAGCCCCGCAGGCTCCCGGCGTCACCTTCGCGCTCCAGAACTGACGGAACCGGGCGCCTCCTGCGGGAGGCGCCCCGTCCGCGTTCAGTCCAGCTGCGGGGCGACCTCGGAAGCGATCAGGTCGATCTGGTCCAGGTCCGAGAGGTCCAGCAGCTGCAGGTAGACGCGGGTGATCCCGGTCTTCTCGCGCCACTGCCCGATCCGGTCGACGACCTCGGCGGGCGTCCCGGCCAGGCCGTTCGCCCGCAGTTCGGTGCCGTCGCGGCCGACGGCCGACGCCCGCTGCTCGACCTCCGCGTCGGAGCGGCCGACGGCGATGGTCAGCGCCACCGAGCGCAGGATCTCCTTGGGGTCGCGGCCGATCTCGGCCGCCGCCGCGTCGACGCGGGCGAACTGCGCGGCCGCCGTCTCGGCGTCGGCGAACGGCAGGTTGAACTCGTCCGCGAACCGCGCCGCCAGCTGCGGGGTGCGCTTCTTGCCCCCACCGCCGACGATCACCGGCGGGGCCGGGGACTGCGCGGGCTTCGGCAGGCCCGGCGAGTCCGTCAACGTGTAGTACTGGCCGGCGAAGGAGAACGTCGAGCCCGCCGGCGTCTTCCACAGCCCGGTGATGACCTCGAGCTGCTCGGCGTAGCGGTCGAACCGCTCCTTCAGCGGCGGCAGCGTGAGGCCGTACGCCTCGTGCTCGGCGTCGTACCAGCCGGAGCCGAGGCCGAACTCGACGCGGCCGCCGGACATCTGGTCGACCTGCGCCACGGAGATCGCCAGCGGACCCGGGTGCCGGAACGTCGCCGCGGTGACGAGCGTGCCGAGCCGGATCCGGCTGGTCTCGCGGGCCAGGCCGGCGAGGGTGATCCAGGCGTCGGTCGGGCCCGGCAGGCCGTCGGCGGAGCCCATCTTCAGGTAGTGGTCGCTGCGGAAGAAGGCGTCGTAGCCGGCGGCTTCGGTCGCTTTGGCGACGCGCAGCAGGTCGTCGTAGCTGGCCCCCTGCTGGGGCTCGGTGAAGATCCTCAAGTCCACGAAGATCAGCCTATCGAGACGTCGGGCTCCGTGCGCCGCAGCCGTACCAGCATGCGGACGATGACGTCCTCGATCTCGGCGCCGACCTTCTTCGGGTCCGGCGAGCTGGCGATCTCGGTCGCCGCGCTCGACAGCGCGCCGAACAGCAGCCGCGCGGTGACCTCGACCGGCACCGGCTCGACCTCGCCCGCGTCGATCAGCGACTGCAGGCCGGTCCGGACGAGCCCGAAGCTGCACCGCTCCTCGGCTTCGCGCCAGCGTTCCCAGCCCATGACGACCGGCGCCTCGTGGATGGCGATCCGCTGGTAGGCGGGGTCGAGGCAGGCGCGGATGAAGGCGTTGAGCCCGCCGAGGGCGCGTTCCCACGGCGAGCCGTCGCCGTGCATGATCTTGTCGAGGCGGTCGTAGACGAGGCTTTCCACCTGGTCGAACGCGGCCTCGAAGAGCGCCTGCTTGCCGCTGAAGTGGTGGTAGAGCGCACCCTTCGTGACCCGGGCACGTTTGGCGACCTCGTCGAGCGAGGTACCCGCGTAACCGCGTTTGGTGAACAGTTCCACCGCGCTGTCGACCAGCGCCGACCGCGTCGACTCCGAGTAGTCGAGTCGTCTGGACCTCATTGTCGCCACCTTCACAACCTTACGCCCGGAGGATCTCTCCATACTCATGGTATGTTCGCTTCGTCAGGTCCGTACCGGGAGTATGCCGCAGACCCGCGGTATGACCCGGACCACGGAAGGGGAGCCCCACCATGAGCTGGACAGACTTCTACCGACGTCAGGAAATCCTCGACGCCACGGTCCGCCTGGCCGCCCGGAACCCGGGCGCGCCGCTGCCGCTCGACGAGGTCCCCGGTGCCGAAGAGCACTTCGGCACCGAGGAGAACGTCCTGCTGGCGCTGCAGTACCAGTGGACGCGGACGCTGAGCGGCCGTCTGCGCGCCGAGGTCACCGACCCGGACGACGCCGACGGCCTCGGCGACCACGTCGACGCCGTCACCCGCGCGTGGCGCTCCGCCGCCGAAGAGCACGAGACGCTGCGCGCGGTGCTCGACGGGGCTTACGAGCGGCACGCGTCGCTGCGCAGGATGCACGAAGGCGAGCTGCGGATGCTCGCCGTCACGGCCGGGCTGGCCGACCCGCGCGAGCCGGCCGAAGAGATCGTCAAGGTCGGTTACGCGCTCGAGGCGTTGCTGCGCACGAGCCGCGAAGAGCCCGCTCGCCGCCGTCCCGTGCTGGGACACCTGCGGCGCCTGCTCGCGCCCTCGGCGTGAACAGGGTTTAGTAAGCACATGACGGAGCGCTGGACCGAAGCCGACATCCCCGACCAGACCGGCCGCACCGTGCTGGTCACCGGGGCGAACTCGGGGCTCGGGCTGCGTACCGCCGAGGTGCTCGCGGGCAAGGGGGCTCGCGTGCTCCTCGCCTGCCGCTCCGCCGAACGCGGGGCGAAGGCACTGGACATCGTCAAGACGGCCGCCGCGGGCGCCGAGCCCGAGCTCATCCCACTGGACCTGAGCGAGCTCGCCTCGGTGCGCGCGGCCGCCGCGTCGGCCCGGGAGCTGACCGGTGACGCTTTGGACGTCCTGGTCAACAACGCCGGCGTGATGGCGACCGCCCGCGGCCGCACCGCCGACGGCTTCGAGCTGCAGTTCGGCACCAACTACCTGGGCCACGCGGCGCTGACGTGGCTGCTGATGCCCGCCCTCCGCGGCGGGACGCGCGCCCGGGTCGTCACGCTCTCGAGCCTCGCCGCCACCGGCGCGCGCATCCACCTCGACGACCCGAACGGCGATCACCGCCGCTACAACGCGGCCGCCGCGTACGGCCAGTCGAAGCTCGCCGACCAGGTGTTCGCGGTCGAGCTGGACCGGCGCCTGCGCGCGGCCGGCTCGGACGTCCTCAGCGTCGCCGCCCATCCGGGGTACACCGCGACCGGGCTCGGCAGCGGCATGGCGCGGTCGTACTCGAACCCGGTGGTCCGTTCCCTGATCGCCGGCGGCCACCGCCTCGGCGAGATCCTGTTCGCCCAGAGCACCCGCATCGGCGCCCTCCCCCAGCTCTACGCGGCGACGGCCGACGACGTCGAAGGCGGCGGTTACTACGCCCCACGCGGCGTCGGCCACCTGCGGGGACATCCGGCTGCCGTACCGACGCTGACCGCCGCGCGCAGCGAGTCGCTGGGCTCCGCGCTGTGGGATCTGACCGCAAAGCTGACGGGCGTCACCCCCGATCCCGCGTAGCCCGGACGGGCGTACGGTTGAAGCCGTGAGTGCTGCGCCTGAAGGCCGGAAGCTGCTGCGTCTGGAAGTTCGCAACAGTGAGACGCCGATCGAGAAGAAGCCGCCGTGGATCAAGACGCGGGTGCGGATGGGGCCGGAGTTCACCGAGCTCAAGGGTCTCGTGCGCCGCGAGGGTCTGCACACCGTCTGCGAAGAGGCGGGCTGCCCCAACATCTACGAGTGCTGGGAAGACCGCGAGGCCACGTTCCTGATCGGTGGTGATCAGTGCACCCGGCGGTGTGATTTCTGTCAGATCGACACGGGTAAGCCTGCCGAGCTGGACCGCACGGAGCCGCGGAAGGTGGCGGAGTCGGTGCAGGCGATGGGGCTGCGGTATTCGACGGTCACCGGTGTCGCGCGCGATGACCTCGACGATGGTGGTGCGTGGCTGTATGCCGAGACCGTGCGGGAGATTCATGCGTTGAACCCGGGTACGGGTGTGGAGTTGCTGATTCCGGACTTCAATGCCGATCGGGAGCAGTTGGCGGAGGTGTTCGGGTCGCGGCCGGAGGTGCTGGCGCACAATGTGGAGACGGTGCCGCGGATTTTCAAGCGGATCCGTCCTGGTTTCCGGTATGCGCGGTCGTTGGAGGTCATCACGGCGGCGCGTGCGGCCGGTTTGGTGACGAAGTCGAATCTGATTCTGGGCATGGGCGAGACGCCGGATGAGGTGGCTCCGGCGATGCAGGATCTGGTCGACGCGGGCTGTGAGATCTTGACGATCACGCAGTATCTGCGTCCGTCTGCTCGGCATCATCCGGTGGATCGGTGGGTGAAGCCGGAGGAGTTCGTCGAGCATTCGCAGGCTGCGGAGGCGATGGGCTTCGCGGGTGTGATGGCGGGTCCGCTGGTCCGCTCGTCCTACCGCGCGGGACGCCTGTACGCCCAGACGAAAGCCCACCGCGGCGAAGTCCTGCCCGAGAACCTTGCCCACCTGGCCGTCGAAGGCCCGGCCGCGCAGGAAGCGGCGTCGCTGCTGGCTCGGTGACACACGCCACCCCACCCTCCTTAAAGGATCGGTAAAGTTGGCCCTGGTTTCGGGCCTCCTCGTCATGCCGCCTAGCGAGCAGGCGCCAGCTCGTTTCCGGAATGCTCACGGCACCAGCGCGCAAAGTGCGGATTCCGTTGCCGGGACGCCGAATGCGCGACTTTCGCGCACCGGAACACCTGCTCGGTGACCGGGGTGCGGGCGTCGTCCTCGCGCGTCGCGAACAGCAACGTCGTCCAGAGCGGGTCGCCGGCGAGCGGCAGCGCGACGAGTCCTCGCGGCGGCGCCGAAGCCGCCTGTGCGAGGCAGACGGCGCCCTGCGCGATCAGCGTCCCCGCGGTGCCCGCTTCCGACGTGAAGTGCCGCACGCGCGGGCTGAACCCGGCGGCCGCGCACGCCTGCAGGAACCGCACGCGCACGCAGTTTTCGGGTGGTGGCGGCAGGATCCAGTCGGAGCCGGCCAGGTCGGCGAGGTCCACGACGTCGTCGCGGATGGCCGGGTGCCCCTCGGCGATGCCGACGAAGATCGGCTCGGTGGCGAGCGTCCGGACGCTCAGTCCCGCGAAGTGGTGCGCCTCGGTGCCGTCGAACCGTTCGAGCAGCGCGACGTCGACGCGGCCCGTCGCGAGCAGCTTGAGCAGGGTCAGCGACGCGGGCTCGGCGTACGTCTGGACGTCGAGGTCCAGCTCCCCCAGCTCCTCGATGAACCGGCCGATGACGAGCAGCGGCACGTACCCGATCTTGAGCGTTTCGGCGGCGCCTTCGCCGTGGCGCCGCGCGGAAGCGACGAGGGCCTGCATGTCGGACAGCAGCGCGTCGGCGCGGGCGAGCACGAACCGGCCGAGGTCGGTCGGGCGCACCCCGCTGGGGCCGCGGACGAACAGGTCGCCGCCGAGGATCCGCTCGATCCGCTTGAGCTGCGCGGTGAGCGCGGGCTGGCTGACGCCGAGGACGGTCGCGGCGCGGCTCACGCTGCCGCCGTCCGCGACGGCGCGGACGGCCCTGAGATGCCGCAGCTCCAGCTCGGCCACGCCCAGCAGGCTAACGCCGTCTTCCCGGCCGACACGACCTGCGAAAGTCGGGCTTACTACATTCGGCGGTATGAGTCTCGCGGATCTTCCCCGGCCGGTCGGGTTCGTCCTCGGCGGGGGCGGCAGCCTCGGCGCCATGCAGGTCGGCATGCTGCGCGCGCTCGCCGAAGCCGGCGTCACGCCGGACCTGGTGGCGGGCACGTCGGTCGGGTCGCTGAACGCGGCGGTGCTGGCGCTGCCCGGCGACGACGCTTTGGCCCGCCTGCACGGCATCTGGGCGCACATGACGCGCGCCGAGGCGTTCCCCGGCGGCGTGCTGAGCCGCGTCCGGACGCTGACGCAGAGCAAGACGCACCTGTTCCCCAACAGCGGCCTGACGACGATCATCGCCGACCACGTCGGCGCCGAAACCCGCTTCGAAGACCTCGCGCTGCCACTCGGGGTCGTCACGACGCAGGTCGACACGGCCGAGCCGTTGCTGATCCGGTCCGGGCCGCTCCTGGCGCCGCTGCTGGCCAGCTGCGCGATCCCGGGGATCTTCCCGCCGGTGGAGCACGACGGGCGGTTGCTCTACGACGGCGGGCTCGTCGCGAACGTCCCGATGCGCCAGGCGCTGGCGATGGGCGCGAAGTCGCTGGTGGTGCTCGACTGCGCGTTCCCCGGGAAGCTGCCGGACGCACCGCGGACGTTCGCCGAGGTGATGATGTACACCGCGATGATCAGCATGCGGAACCAGGCGGTGCTGGAGGCGCCGGCGGCGGCCGACCAGGTGCCGGTGGTGTACCTGCCCGGACCGGCGCCGGTGCGTGTGAACCCGCTCGACTTCGGGCACACCGAAGGACTGGCTGAAGAGGCGTATTCGGCCGCTCGGGAGTTCCTCGACGGGATCTCGGTCAGCGGGCCGGGACTGTACGGGGCACCGGGCCTCGTCGTCACGTGATCCGCGTCACGCCGATGCACCGATCCGCCCGGAAGAACGTCATCGCTATCGCGTAGTTTTGATGACGAATGCCCGCCGACCCCAATTCCCCAAAAAAGAGACAATATGCTCCCCAAGAAGATTTTACTTTCGGTGGCCGGAATCCTCGCCGGAGCACTGCTGATTTCCGCCTGCTCGTCCGGTGACGACGGCGGCACACCCGGCGGTGGGGCGCCCGCGTCCGGTTCCGCGTCGGCCTCCACGACCCCGGTCGCGGTGTCGTTCGAGCCCGCGGGCGGCTCGGGGGTGAGCCCGGCGACACCCGTCGTCGTCAAGGCCGCCAACGGGAAGCTCCTCGACGTCACGGTGACCAACACCGTGAAGGGGACAAAGGTCGGCGGCAAGCTCGCCGCCGACGGGGCCAGCTGGACGTCGACCGAGCCGCTCGGCTACGGCGCGACGTACAAGATCGTCGCCCACGCCCAGGGCGCCGACGGGAAGGCGGTCGAGCAGGACAACCAGATCAGCACGATCGCGCCGAAGAAGCAGGCGAACGCCAACCTGATCCCGGCGCCGGCCGCGGGGGCGAGCACGGGTGTCGGCGTGGGCCAGCCGATCGTGTTCAGCTTCGGGAAGATCGCCGTGAAGAACAAGGCGGCGGTGGAGAAGGCCCTGACGGTGGAGTCGACGCCGAAGCAGGAGGGCAGCTGGTACTGGATCGACGACTCTAACGTCCACTACCGGCCGAAGGAGTACTGGAAGGCCGGCACGACGCTGAAGGTGTCGGCGAAGATATACGGTGTCGACTTCGGCAACGGCGTCTTCGGTGCGGAGGACCGCACGGAGACGTACAAGGTGCACGATTCCTGGATCGCGAAGGCGGACGGGAACAGCGAACAGATGCAGATCTTCCACAACGGCGCGATGGTCAAGTCGATGCCGATCTCGATGGGCAAGGACGCGACGCCGACCCACCTCGGCGCCCACGTCATTTCGGACAAGCAGGCCAACTACACGATGGACTCGTGCACGTACGGCGTCTGCCCGCCCGACCCGAAGGCGTACCGCTCCAACGAGAAGTTCTCCGAGCGGATCTCGAACGACGGCGAGTTCGTCCACGAGAACCCGAACAGCGTGGGGCAGCAGGGAAGTTCGAACGTGTCCCACGGGTGCATCAACCTGAACGGCGCGAACGCCCAGTGGTTCTTCCAGAACATGGGCCTCGGTGACGTGGTCGAGGTGACGAACTCCGGCGGCCCGCAGCTCCCGGTGTGGGACCTGTACGGCGACTGGACCAAGTCCTGGGCCGACTGGCAGGCCGGCTCCGCCCTGAAGTAGTTCTCTTTTGCTCCCGAAGGGGGCCAGGAGCTCCGCTCCTGGCCCCCTTCTTCATGCCCACTCACTCCCGGCACCCGAGCCGACCCTCCAGGTCCGCGAGTCGACGGTCTGGGTAAGCGAGTCGACTCCTCAATCACGCGAGTCGACCTTCCAATCACGTGTGATGCCTCTCCAATCACGTGTGATGCCCCTTCAGTCACGTGTGATGCCCCTTCAGTCACGCGAGATCCCGCTTCAATCACACGAGTTCCGGCTCCGATCACGCGAGTCACGTGCTCGAGCACGCCGGCGGAGTTCGTTCGAGCGGCTGGCTCGCGTACCCAGAGAGTCGGTTCGCGTGCCTGGAAGGTGGGCTCGGTGTGTTCTGGGAGGCATCACGTGTGTCTGGCGAGGCATCATGCGTGATTGGAGGGGCATCACGCGTGATTGGAGGGGCGACACGGCCGGATTTGGGTATGAGAAAAGGCCCCGGGAGAACCAGCAGGTTCTCGACCGGGGCCTTCCCCAACGTG